>NZ_OZ034750.1:991359-1321812 GCF_964028195.1 Wolbachia endosymbiont (group A) of Pogonocherus hispidulus | reverse complement strand
CTGCACGGCTCGATTTTAAAAAACTGGAACATTTGAATAACCATTATATTAATAACATGAGCAATGAGGATATTCTGGCTCTAATACTTGGAGAAAATACTCTAACTGACAGGAAAAAGAGCTATTTACTGCAAGGACTAATGGAACTAAAAAAAAGGGCAAATTACCTGACTGAACTGCTGGATTTAGCAAAATTTTATATTCAAGACCCACCGCTTGATTTAAGCGAAGAAGCTCATCAAGTTGTCAAATCTAACCTCAATATAATTAAGTTACTCGCATCATTTCTGTCAAAGATCGGTGATGAAAATTGGAATAAAGGTTTTTTATCTTCTCAGATCAAGGAATTTGCAAAATCACATGATATGAAAATAAGCGGTGTATACCACTCATTACGTGCTCCCATAACTGGAGTAATGGATGCACCTGGAATCATTGATATAATGGTGATTCTTGGTAAAGATGAGTGTATAAGAAGGTTACAAGCAATTTAAATAAAATAAGAAAATTCCTTGACAAACTCCGCCAGTCCCCTTATCATGAGACTGAAGCTATTTATTTATCTTCTCTGTACAGATTAAATGACAAAAAAACTCACGTATCTGGCGTATCATGTTTAATTTTTTGCACTATGTGCACCTTATGTCTTTATAAAATTTCTACCTACATAAGCTGAAACGCGCTTATAAAGCGTTTAAAACATAAAAAAACGCCAACTTAAAAAATGGATAGTGAATAACTAGCTACCCTAGGGTTTCTTTTGCCTTTTTTTCTGTTTAGTAAATTTCTTAACGTTTATAATTTAGGTTAGTTGCATTTAAAAGTAGCTGAATCGCGGTTATTAAGTGTTTAGAATAAAAAAACGCCATACTTGAAAGTATAATGTAAGTAATTAGCCAACCACGGGGCTTCTTTTGCCTTTTTTTTCACTTGGTAAATTTCTTAAATATTTATGGCTAAACGACAACCGTCATCCCTGTAAAGGTCAAGTAATTCGTCATTCCGCTATGTGTTAGCGGATGAGATACCGCGAATGAATCGCGGTATGACGGTTCGCAGTGGTATGACGATAACCTCGTCATCCCGCTACTTGTTAGCGGGATCTATCCGCGGCGGTTGTAAGTTAAAAATACGTTATAAAAGAAACAAGAGGGAAGATAACTCTACTCACTATAGGAATAGCGGGCGTGTGCGACCGACGCGGCGTTGGGTATCCGTTCAGCAGAGTGGTTGTATCCGTTCAGCAGAGTGGTTTAAGAAACGATAGATAGGAGATTGTGAAAAGGGTTTAACCCCCTTTGTTTCCATGTTAAGTATAACGAAATTATCCGCTCAAGGAATGTGTTTTCTCGCTGTGATTGTGTAAAATATGAGTTTTTACGGTAAATGACATAGTGTCGTATCTGTTGCTCAGCATGGTTGTTTGTCATTGGAATATTTTCTGGGTCATCTAAAAATTTCCACATCATTCTTTCAGATTTCAAAATATTTTTGGCAACTCGAGAAGCTCCAATTGCTTCAGGTAGGTGGAATATCTCCTTCAAGTAATACCTTGTACGTTTTCGCAACTTTCTGGCACGTCTGACAAACCTCAAAACATCTATCTCACTTTTTAGTAAAGCTTTTTTTAGTGCAAATAATTCAGTGGCTACGTTTCTTAACCAGAACTTTAACTTCAAATTTCCAACTATGTTTCAAAATCTCTTGATCCAGCAGATTTGCCTCTTTTCATCAGAAAAATAATTGTATGCTGCATATCTGTCAGTTACTACCAAGCTATTGCGATTGCAGAACTTACTATTTTGTAAAACCTTCATTCCTCTTGATTCTGTAAATCTTACAAAACTTGCCGTATTGCTTGCAAACATCCAACACCAAGCGAGTTTACCTTTGTTATAATGGCTCGTTTCATCAATATGTAGAACTTTACTCCTACTTATCTCTTGTTCGATTTGCTCATATGTTTTTTCGCATTTTGATGCAACTCTGTGTTCACTATTTGATATGCTGCCAACACTTATGTTCAAATTAAAAATGTCATTTATGATACTAGCCACTTCACGCTTTGAGTTTTTGTAAAATCCGCTGAGTGCCGCAATTATCGATTTAACTTTTGGACCAAATGTATCTGATGTAACACCTTCTGGTAATTTGCTACTTCTTCTTTTTCCGCACTTCCGACAACGGCCATGCTCTAGCTGATACTCTACTACATACGGCTTAATTTCCTGCAGATCAACTTTCTGATGAATATATGGTTTTTCGCATATTGCAATCTTCCCTCCGCATTCGCAAGTAGATGACAACTCTATCTTTATCACCTCATCTGCTTCCATTTTAGCACGATAATTACCCTTATGCCCAACTTGACCACCAATCTTTCTTTCGCTTTTGGCTTTTCCTTTTTCATTTTGTATAATTCTTTTGAACTGGGAATTGATGAGTTTTTTGAATTTACTTTCCTTTAATTCAGCATTCTCTATCTTTAAAGCTTTATTTTCTGCTCTTAAGTTTTCTATCTCTGCTTCCAGTTTTTCTATCTTTGCTTCTAACTTTTCTATTTTTTGCTGTAAATTTTTGCAAAGTTCTAAAAGGTTTACCATATTACCCCACTTTTGCTCTATGATTATCTTTTTAGATCACCTTGTCTGCCTTATTCTGCCACTCCGCTGAACGGATACCCCGTGATAGCTCTATTCCTATAGTGAGTAGAGTTATCTTCCCTCTTGTTTCTTTTATAACATATTTTTAACTTACAACTGCTGCGACGCTAACAAGCAGCGGGATGACTAGACTTTTTGATTTACTCCCACTCAATGGTTGCTGGTGGTTTAGAAGTTAAGTCATAGACAACTCTATTTACCCCGAAAACGTTATTAACAATTATACTGCTAACATTCTGTAAAAAGTCCCAAAACACTAGCGAATGCTGATCCTTATCCTCAAATGGAAATGCATCAGCTGTCATACCATCGGACGATGTTACAGCCCTCAAAGCACAAACATATCCGTACGTACGACCATCTCCCATGACGCCTACAGTTTTTATTGGTAATAATACAGCAAAAGCTTGCCATATCTTATCGTATAGATCGTAATTTTTCATCGTATTAATATATATTTCATCTACTTCTTGCAATATTCGCACCTTTTCTTCATCGACTTCACTTATAATTCTCACTGCAAGGCCAGGTCCTGGAAATGGATGTTGAAATATTATCTCGTCTGAAAGCCCAATTTCTTTTCCAAGTAGCCTTACCTCATCTTTAAAGAGGTAGCGTAAAGGCTCTACTAGCTTCAGGTTCATCTTTTCTGGCAACCCACCAACATTATGGTGAGACTTAATTGTACTTGTGTTGTCTGAGGCATGCCCTGACTCAACTACATCAGAGTAGATGGTACCTTGCATTAAAAAATCCACATCACCTATTTTTTTTGCTTCTTCTTCAAACACTTCAATGAAAGCGTTACCGATAATTTTTCGCTTTTCTTCTGGATCAGTTATCCCCTTCAACCTACTCAAAAATAAATTTGATTTATCAACGTAGTTTATCGGAATCTCTTTTAACATAGCAATGGTCTGGTTCTTGCGTAACAACCCAGTATCGATAAAAATACAGTTCAATTGTTTTCCTATAGCTTTATGTGTGAGAGCCGCTGCAACACTTGAATCAACCCCACCACTTACTGCAGCGATTACTTTTTTCTCTCCTACTGCGCTTTTGATTTTTTCCTTCTGCTCCTCAATAAACGACTTCATTGTCCAGTCTCTTTCACAATTTGCAATATCCAAGAAGTTAGAGAGCAACTTACTGCCATTTGTTGTGGGCCTCACTTCAGGATGGAATTGAGTACAGTAAATCTTCCGCTGTTCGTTGACAATTATTGCAATTGTTTGATTTATCACACCTGATGCGATAACAGTAAACCCCTGTGGTATAGTATCAACACTGTCCGCATGGTTCATTAATACATCCACTTCAGAATTAACATCCCAGGTATCCTTTATAATGGGGGATTCTTTTAGTATCTTGATTTTAGTTCTGCCAAACTCCTGTTTGAAACTCTCTTTTACTTTTGCTCCAAAATAATGACAAATAAGTTGCTGTCCATAGCATATTCCAAGTATAGGAACGTTTGTTGCCTCATTAAGTTTTATAATTTCATGTACTACTCTGCTTGTTTCAGAACAATCATCATTTACAGATTGTGGTCCTCCAGAGAGAATAAACCCATTGAATTTTGATATTGTTTCAAAACTGATGTTGCTTGGAAATATTTCGCAATACACACCCATTTCCCTGACTTGTCTTGCGATAAGCTGTGTAAACTGTGAACCAAAATCAATAATGGCAATTGCTGACAATTTGCTCCTCCATATTATTTAAAAGTGATATCTGATAATAAAGGAAATAATGGAGTAAGTAAACTAAGACCTCTTAAAAGCTTTAATGTATGGCGTGCGTTTGCTATGATTTATTTTTATCTAAGAAGAACTTTTTACGGTGGCACTTCAGAAGTTGCAGCCCCTCTTTAGGGTTAAGACATACTTCCAATTCTTCCCAACCACTATAACTTCCACCACCAACCAATGCTTTACACACTCCGGATAGAGACTTAGCCTCAATCACTTTTCCAGTTTTGTTATCTACAAACTCTTCCACTCCCTTAACTTTAATTTCGTATTTCTGGCCACTCTCTGGGCGATTCCATACAAGTATTTCCCCTATAAATAGAGCTTTGATGACCTCTTTATTTTGCGCTCCACCATATTGATTCCCAGCTACCCTAACTTTTTTAGGCTTATTTGTTATATATGTTGCTGCTTTGTCCTTGTCCTTAATTTCTTTTGCCTTTTCATCTACATATTTTTCTACTTCACTACGTACATATCCTTTTAAATTGTCAAGAAAGTTCTGCAAGTCGAGTAAAGTTAATTCAGATGTTTCCATAAAACCCTCCAGTTTTATTATCACGTATCAATAATATATCTAGTATACTTAAAATATCTTTAAGAAAGGCGACTCTGACCCTCAGGTAGCTAATGTTAGCTACCGATATCGTACGTGAACCAAAATCAATAATGGCAATTGCTGACAACTTACCCCTCCATATTATTTTAAGCAATATCTAATAATAAAGAAAATAATGAAGTAAGTAAACTAAGATCTCTTTAAAAGCTTTAACGTATGGCTTAAACGTTAGCTATGATCTACTTTTTAGCTGACAGAAACTTTGCACGGTGGTAGCTCAACTTTCTCAGCCCTTCTTCAGAGTCAAGACATACCTTGAAAAATTCCCAACCATCGGAGCTTTTACCAGTAATTTCTTCACTAACCGTGGAAGGGGCATTATACTTTTTCCCATTATAGATAAACTTACCTTCGTTGCTAACTACAACTTCATACCTTTCCCCTCTTCTTTTACGTTCCCCAATAAGCGTTTTACCTATAAATAGAGCTTTGATAACCTCTTCATTTTGCGTCCTACTACATCTATTTGGTTTATTACCCACCATATTATTTAACACTTTGTTTGTTATATAAGTTGCTGCTTTGTCCTTGTCCTTAATTTCTTTTGCCTTTTCATCTACATATTTTTCTACTTCACTACGTACATGCCCTTTTAATTTTTCAAAAAAGTCCTGCAAGTCGAGTAAAGTTAATTCAGATGTTTCCATAAAACCCCCCAGTTTTATTATCACGTATCAATAATATATCTAGTATACTTAAAATATCTTTAAGAAAGGCGACTCTGACCCTCAGGTAGCTAATGTTAGCTACCGATATCGTACGTGAACCAAAATCAATAATGGCAATTGCTGACAATTTGCTCCTCCATATTGTTTAAAGCAATATCTGATAATAAAGAAAATAATGGAGTAAGTAAACTATAGCTAAAGTGGCTCAGGTTTACCTACAATTTGAAAAACAACAAATTCGTCATCCCGCTACTTGTTAGCGGGATCTAGAGATACCGCGGCAGTTGTAAGTTAAAAATATGTTATAAAAGAAACAAGAGGGAAGATAACTCTACTCACTATAGGAATAGCGGGCGTGTGCGACCGACGCGGCGTTGGCAACCGTTTATATCAAGGTACACTAGCCCCTCGATACGTTTGAATAGTTGCATGGGACATATGTATGCACCCGTTTACAATCTTAAATCAATAAACTATCGAGGTTATTAATATGGTTACATCTTATCAAAACTTTATTGACATCGGAAAATTTAAAAATGTTGTTGCGGTTCACACACAGAAGAGTGTTGTCGAATTTGATAATAATGCTTCTGGTTGGCAACAATTGTTTAAAAAGTTTTCAGATATCTTACCTAATTCTTTAGTAACTTTAGAAAATACAGGGAATTGGTTTATCGCATTTTCTTATTGACAAGAATATCGCTGAGCTAATACCCAAAAGCTTTATCTTGTCTCACGGAACTTTAGCAAAGTCTAGATGCAATGGCTCTTGCTCAGTATGCGTCATAGAACTCTTTCTCTATTTGTACCTACCTCTAAAGAACAATCAACTTTGTTTGTCAACGTCGTTACACAAATGAGGGCTCAAGAAAAATGTAGACTGGAAGCACCGGAAAATGACCATGTAAGGAAAAGTTGTCAAAAAACTATAGAATTCTTTAATAGTCAAATAGATGAACTCAATAATACTATACAAAAAATCATTGATAAAAATCTAGAGTTACAGAAGCGCCAAAAAATTCTGAGAACAGTGCTAGGCAAAGTTATCTCAAGATTTTGTGTGTCTGATGCCAGAGCTTGGCTACTTAAACAGAAAAGAAGTAGCAAGTCTTGCTGGCGCATCCAAAAGAAAGTGGAAAAGCTATTGGTTATCGAAGAATAACAGGCGGTAGAAGCAATGTTCGTACTAACGGCTGCAATGGCTGCTGCAAAGTCCAAATCTGTTGTTTGATATAAAATTTTTCTATGATAAATTAGGGTGTTTATTGTCAAAAATGCATTTTCTAATTGAATAAAAATACAAAATTATAAACAAGAGTTGTAATAAAACTAAATTCAAAAAATTTAAAAAAAACATAGTTGATATGACGTAGAGCTCGCGTTAGCTATACTGTTATACTTATACCAATTCCCATTATACGGGGAGCAGATAGATGATAATACCACTTTACCCCGCTATTCTATTTGCTTCAGTATGGGCTTTTTCTTCGTTATTGTCCTGTGTAATGGGAATTGGTATTACCAACTTAATAAAATTCCTGGATTGTATCTTATCGGTAAAAAAGAAGAGCTATTTTAGGAAGTTTTTATAGGGCTAAAACTAAAGAAAACTTGCATATAAGTTCATCAAGTGTAAAATTAGAGTTGTTTTAAAAGAATAGGTCAATTATGAATCTTGTAACAAAATCTGCTATCGATTTTACTGCTTCAGCTGTTCTCTCTGACGGAGAAATTGTTGATGATTTCTGTCTGAGTGAGCACATAAAAAATAAGTATGCTGTCCTTTTTTTCTATCCACTTAATTTTACTTTTGTTTGCCCAACTGAATTGATATCGCTCAATAATAGAATAAATGAGTTTGCAAAGCATGGTATTGAAGTGATAGGAATAAGTGTAGATTCAAAATTTTCACATTATAAATGGCGAAACACTCCAGTTAATGATGGTGGTATTGGAGAGGTTAGCTACACTTTAGTGTCTGATATCAAAAAGTCTATATCAAAAGACTATGGGGTCTTATATGATGACTCAATTGCGCTGAGAGCAACTTTCGTTATTGATGATAAATTTATTGTACGTCATCAATCGATAAATGATTTGCCTTTAGGGCGTAATATCGATGAATTCGTTAGAATCGTTGATGCAATTAAACATAATGAGGAGCATGGTGAGGTGTGTCCAGCAGGGTGGAAGAAAGGTAAGCCAGCAATGCAGGCAAGCGATGAAGGAGTAGCTGATTATCTAAACTCATACAGTGAAGAATTATAAATTTAGTACAAAAGTTCTTATTATTGGATCTGGGGCAGCGGGTTATGCTGCCGCTATATATGCAGCACGTGCAAACTTAGAGCCAATTGTAGTAACGGGAATGCAGCCTGGTGGTCAGCTTACAATTACTACAGATGTTGAAAACTATCCTGGTTTTGTTTCAATACAGGGTCCAGAACTAATGGAGCAGATGAGGTTGCATGCAGAAAAGGTTGGAGCAAAAATAATAGATGATGAGATAAAAAGCGTTGAACAACTTGAGGATTCTAATGAGTATAGGTTTAGATCTTCTGGTAATACTAATGATTACTATTCAGATGCAATTATAATTGCATCTGGTGCGCAAGCAAAATGGCTTGGCTTGGAGAGTGAAAAGGAATTTCAAGGCTACGGAGTTTCAGCTTGTGCAACTTGTGATGGTGCGTTTTTTAGGAATAAAGTTGTAGTCGTGATTGGTGGTGGAAATACCGCTGTTGAAGAAGCAATATTTTTAACTCGATTTGCCAAAGAAGTGATATTAATACACAGGCGTGATAAATTGAGAGCGGAAAAAGTAATGCAAGACAGGCTCTTTAAAAATGATAAGATAAAAATAATGTGGAACCATACCGTAGAGCAAATTCTTGGAGAAGAAAATCCAAAAAAAGTTACTGGTATTATAGTTAAATCAACGGAAGCTCAAGAGTTAGAAGTGGATGGAGTGTTCATTGCAATTGGGCATGCACCAAATACAGGTATTTTTAAAGGCTTTGTTGAAATGGATGAACAGGGTTACATAATTACAAAACCTGGAACAACTTTAACTAGTAGGGCAGGGGTGTTTGCTGCAGGTGATGTTCAAGATAAGGTATATCGTCAGGCAGTAGTTGCAGCAGGAACAGGGTGCATGGCTGCACTTGATGCAGAGAAGTTTTTAGAGTTGTCTGAGGTTTTTAAATAAATTGCTTGCAATTTTCCTTTTTTTTTACATAATTATATTAGTAAATCATTAATAAAGAGGGTTTAGTATGCCTTATAGAAACGGTGTAACATATTATGGAGCTTATGGAGGTGGTGATAACACGGCACCGCAAGCTCGAAATCCGACAACTTCAAGACAGCTAAGTGAATCAACAAAATACTTATTTAATACTATTGATAATGGATATCTAGAAGGTTTTAAGCAAGCTCTAAAAGAAGGTGCGGATGTTAATGCGTTTGATGAAGAAGGCATGACACCTTTGATGTCTATTGCTAGAGCCTGTGATGTCACTTATGGTAGACAACCCATGTTAGAAAAAATGGCTAAATTGCTTATACAAAATAGCAGTATCGATATTAACGCTCAAAGTAGGGAATATGTTTATAAGGAAAGGCAAAAGAGAGATCGACATGGGCGTCTAGTATATTTATCTTGCGGTCGAGAAGTAGTACAAACGCAATCAGGTTATCATGTATATCTTGATGATGGTCAACATGTAGATGGTGAGAATAGTATACGCTTGAGTGAAATCTACGGTGGTGTGATGGAGTGCGTTAAAACTTCTAAGATGAAGAAAGATACAGCCTTACATATTGCTTGCCAAGTTGGAGCTAAAGATATAGTAAAAATATTGCTCACGCACCCAGATGTGAAAACTGATATTATAAATTATAAATATGAAAGCCCTAAAGATTGTATTGCAAGAGGATTTGAGGGCGTAATAAAATTAGAATTTAAAAAAGCACAAAAAGCAAACGAGTTGTTAGATGCTCTTTCTAGCGGAGACATTTACCAAGCAAAAAGACTATTAAATCAAGAGCTTAACCCTAATTGCTGGAAAAGAAACCAAAATGGAGAAATAGAAACACCACTTAGCTTAATTCTCAAATCATGTTTACAAGGAATAACACAAGATGATAACGAAGAAGTATTGACTAAACTTTTAAAACATAAAGACCTAGATTTTAGTCAAATAAGATCAATACCTGCAATAGAGAAGAACATACAATTAAAGCAAATAATTGAACAAGCTATTACAGAGCGATTAACCGATACTATTAATAGAAAAGATTTAGATGATGTAAAAGAATTGGTAGAGGATAATTGTTTCATAAATCGTGCAATTGTTACTGCTGCATTGAGAGATGCTAGTGAGCCAACTGAGTCCGTTAAAAATTATCTAAGTGAAAAATTCCCTACAAGTGCAGAGCAACCTGTAGCAAGTACACATAATGTTCAACCAGTAATAAACGACGAATTCATTGCTAAAGAGTTGCAGCAACTCGAAAACTTTAGAGATGAACTTGGAAGAACAAAAACTCAACTTACAGAAACAAAGCAAGAGCTAGCGAATAAAACTAGCAAAATTTCACAATTAGAAAGAGATTTGAAACAAGTAAGGGAAGAAAGAGATAGGCTTTCATCAGAAAATAGACTGCTCCGTACTAAAAGTCTGAGTAATAAAAACGAAAAACCCTTGCAAGCAATTTCTCCTGGTAGAAAACAAAGCAACTACGCTTCTGCTTCTTTTGTGTTCTCTGGAGCGTTTGCTGTTGGTGCATGTTTAACAATACCTAATTTGGAAATATGTATTCCACTTGCTGTAACTGCATTTGCCTTTTTTACAATTGGATGCTACTGTTCATACAAAGCAAACACAGCACTTAGCAACGTTAAAAGCACTCAGCTTGGTAATGTTATCAGTTTAGAACGAAGTTAAGGTTTTGATTTCTTCTCCAAACTCTGTTGAAAATTCTTATACATGTTAAAAACATCTTGATAATTGAGGTGAGTGTAAACCTGGGTGGTTTCCAGGCTTGAATGGCCAAGCAGTTGTTGTATTGATCTTATGTCAATATCTTCCTGAAGCAAATGAGTAGCAAAACTATGACGAAATGCATGTGGAGATAAAATTTCTGGTAAATTTAACATTCTCCTTATTTTCTGCAAACGATTGGCCACATAAGTTCTTCCCAATTTTTTTCCTCTTACTCCCAAAAAAAGATATTGTGTTTCATTATTAATGCCAAGATAAGGACAGGCTTTTACATATTCCTGTATACATTTTTTTACTACCGGAAGAATGAATACCTGCCTTTGTTTATCTCCCTTACCTGTTACTATTAAACTTTCATTGTTAATATCACTAACCCCAAGGTTCAACGCTTCACTGATTCTTAAGCCTGTACCATATAGCAGGACGATAATTGCAATTTCTCTTTTTACCACCCAAGGTTCGCTCAAGTCAGATAATTTCATTTCTTTCACCAAAGTTTTTATATCAGGTATTGATAATGCTTTGGGCAGAGTTCTTCTCTGAATTGGCCTTGACAAGGAAAATACAGCTTCATTGTCTATATTGTAGTTGTTTTTTATGTACTTGAAAAAATTTCTGATTACTGAGAGTGCTCGAGTGTTGGATCTTGCGTTTACACCTCTTGCGTAACGAGAGGTAAGCCAACTTCTTAACTCAGGTACGCTCAATTTTTCCAAAGTGCCGACATTTACTTCTCCACCAATGTGAGTATTTAGGAAACTTATAAGATCCTTCAAGTCCCTCATGTATGACTCTAAAGTGTTTGGTGAATAAGATCTGTTGCACCTCAGCCACTCATACCATTTTTCAATGATTGAACCGAGGTCCACAATTATTTTTTAAAGAAAGCATCGATGCACGCATCTCGAAAGGCTTCATTTATATCAGGATGAGAGTGACAAATTCTGTATATATCCTCTGCTGCTGCACCATATGCCATTGCAACCGCTGCTTCGTTGATTAGCGTATCAGCGTATGCTCCTATGATATGCACACCTAGTATTGTATCTGCTCTGCTACAAGTCAGCACTTTCACGAATCCTTCAGCATCATCAGTGATTTTTGCTCTGCCGTTTGCAGCAAATTGACATTTACCAACTTTGTACTTATGGCCAGCATTTTTGAGTTCCTCTTCGGCTTTACCGATCGAAGAAACCGCAGGGTGAGTGTAAATGACAGATGGTATGATTTCATAATCAACGTGAGGTAATTGTCCTGCTATTATCTCTGCAACTGCCACTCCTTCTTCTTCTGCTTTATGAGCAAGCATTGCTCCACCAATCACATCACCAATAGCAAATATTCCTTTCACATTAGTTTCATATCTGTTGTTAACTTGAACGAAACCGCGATTATCTTTTTCTATTTTTTCAAGACCCTCAGTGCATGGTTTGCGTCCTGCTGCCACCAATACCTTATCCGCCTCTATAGTGTTTGTTTGATTATCTTTTACAGAGCAAACTTTCACATTCAAAGAGTTACCACTTTGTTTTATCTCCTCAACTTTAGTGCTAAGTAAAAATTTTATTCCTTGTTTTTGTAGACTAGAAAGTAGAGACTTACTTAATTCTCCATCCATTGCTGCAGCGATTCTGTCAAAAAATTCTACTACAGTGACTTCAGACCCTAGCCTCCTCCATACAGAAGACATTTCAAGCCCTATTGCCCCGGCTCCAATTACGACAAGTTTTTTTGGTACTTCAGTTAAAGATAATGCACCTGTTGATGAAATAATACTTTTCTCATCGATATTAATTCCTGGCAAAGAAATAACGTCAGAACCGGTTGCAATTACTATATTTTTTGCCTTCAGTACCTTACCTTCAACTGAAACTTCAAGATTGCCTTGATCAAAAGAAGCAAGCCCATTGATTTTAGTGATTTTGTGAAGGTTAAACAGATATTCTATACCTTTTCCAAGTTCCTGAACTCTGGCGTCCTTATAGCTTAGCATTTCTTTTAAATCGAAACTTGCATCCTTAATTTTTATGCCAAGCTTCGACAGATCATTTTTCGTGTGAGCATACTGATAGGAAGAATGAAGTAGTGCTTTGGAAGGTATGCACCCAACTCTGAGGCATGTACCACCAAAAATGCTATTTTTATCTATGCAGGCAACTTTCAATCCAAGTTTTGCAGCAGCGATAGCACACTTATAACCGCCTGGACCACCACCTATAACAATCAGGTCATAATCAATCATAAAGAACAAACCTATTTTCTAAAGAATAAACACCATTTCCCTCAGTTGTTACATATATTTTATCGTGAGTAAACACTGGAGTGTGAAACACATTACCAGGTACTTTGACTACCTTTCCTGCACTTTCAGATCCAGGAAAAGCAAGCATTGAACCTTTATTGCTTGTCACCCACAGTGTGTGGGCATGCACAATTGGAGCAAACAATTGCGTATTTTCTATTAAATCAGATGCCCAGACTGTTTCTCCATTTTTTATATCCAGGCCGATTATTTTATTATCTTCAGTTACTATAAAAATTCTTCCGCCTTCTTTTTGTTTCTCTGCAGGAATAAGAGGACTATAATATGACTCAATGTCTGATACACTTTTTACTTGCAGTGACTTTGACCATAAAATATTTCCTGATCTCACGTTAATACCATAAATATAAGAATTATTTGTAGCTATTAAAGTATCGCCAAGCACTCTCGGTGTAGTAGTTACATCTGTGAGCTGTGTATCCAAAAGGTTTGTAGCCAATTTTTGGCTCCACAATTTTTTACCGTCTTCATTAAAAGCTATTAACTCACCATTTGAAAATGGTGCTATTATTTTATCGTTAGAAATTGTTGGCGATATGGAATACAAACCTCGAACCTCATTGATACCGTTCTGATAAGCCCAAACGGAGCTGCCATCTTTTATATCAAACACGTACAGATAATTATCAATAGTCAATACTACCAATTTATTATTTATTACTGCTGCTTTCCCTCTTACTGGAGCTCTCAATTCTTTTTCCCACTCAATCTTGCCAGTTTTTGCGTCTATTGCGTGTAAAGTGTTATCCACTATAAAGAAAACATTTTTTTCATAATGCGATAGGCTCATGTTACCAATTTTTTTCCTATGTGAGAGGTGTAATTTCCAATTCATAGCCTTTGAGTTATCAATATCAAAGGAATATAAAGCACCGTGCTTGTCTGATAAAATAACGCTATCTTCTGTAAGCACTGGAGCTACATATCCTTGAGATAGTTTTTTATCCACTAGACTTATTCGCTCGCTTGCCATTGTGTAACTGCTACACAATAACATTATTATGACAATTATTACTTTCATTGCTTAGTTGAGAACAAGATTTATTAATATACATACTAGAAATCTTAATCACAATGAAAATGTTCTTGTTGTACGTTGAAACATTGATTTATGAACAGAATATTATATTATTATGTAAAAACTATACTCTTAGAGCTCATCCACTATGCGGCAACGTGCATAGCTGTATGAACATTGAGATATAACAGTAATTTATACCAAGAAGAAAGATGTCATCCAAGTAGCCTCTTTCTTGTCATCCGAGTAGCCCCTTCTCCTGTCACCCCAGTGCTCCTTTTTTTGTCATCCCAGTGCTCCTTTTTTTGTCATCCCAGTGCTCCTTTCTTGTCATCCCAGTAGCTAACACTGGTTCTTTTATGACGGTGTCATCCCAGTAGCTGACACTGGTTCCTTATACCACCGCGAACCGTCATACCGCGATTCATTCGCGGTATCTCATCCGCTAACACATAGCGGAATGACGAATTACTTAACCGTCATGCCACCGTGGACCGTCATACCGCCGCAGACCGTCATACCGCGATTCATTCGCGGTATCTTTTAGCATAGATCCCGCTAACAAGCAGCGGGATGACGAGGTTATCGTCATACCACCGCGAACCGTCATACCGCCGCGGTATCTCATCCGCTAACACATAGCGGAATGACGAATTACTTGACCTTTACAGGGATGACGGTTGTCGTTTAGCCATAAATATTTAAGAAATTTACCAAATAAAAAAAAAGGCAAAAGAAGCCCCGTGGTGGTTGGCTATTTACTATGTACTAAAATATCGGCGTTTTTTTTATTCTAAAACGCTTGATTAAGAGCGATTTAGCTGCTTTTAACTTGCAACTAACCTACACCGCAAGTGTTTAAGAAATTTACTAAGCAGGAAAAAAGGCAAAGAAAACCCAGAGTAGCTAGTATTCAAATTCTCCCTTGTCAATTTGACGTTTTTTGCTGTCTTAAACGCTTTGTAAGCGCGTTTCGGCTTATATAGGTAAAAACCTAGAAATTTTTAAAGACATGCGATGCACGTAGTGCGAAAAATTAAACATGAGACGCCAAATACCCTAAGTTTTTTGTCATTAACCTGCACAGATTGCGAAGATAAATAAATAGCTTCAGTTTCATGATAAGGGGGCTGGCGGAGTTTGTCAAGTAAGTTTTTTGTTTCTGCGGGCTACTTGAATAACGGCTACAATGTTTGTACAATTGTGCGTTATGCGCTGGAATTCGTTTTAGCCCTTATCTATATCTCAGTTCCACCAACAGTTATTGTGTCGACTTTGAGTGTTGGTTGACCAACTCCAACGGGCACATTTTGTCCATCTTTTGAGCATGTGCCAACACCGGGGTCCAACTTTAAGTCGTTGCCAACCATGGATACTTTTTTTAGCACTGTTGGCCCATCACCAATTAGTGTTGCTCCTTTGACTGGCTGTGTAATTTTACCATTTTCTATTAAGTAAGCTTCTGAAGATGAAAAAACAAATTTCCCTGACGTTATATCAACTTGCCCACCACCGAAATTTACTGCATACAGACCTTTCTTTACGCTAGATATTATTTCTTCCGGTGCATGTTTTCCAGGCAGCATATAGGTGTTTGTCATACGCGGCATAGTAACTTCTTTATAACTTTCCCTTCTACCATTACCAGTTGGATTTACACCCATGAGTTTAGCATTCATATGGTCTTGCATATATCCTTTGAGAATCCCATCTTCTATCAGTACATTATAACTGGGTGGAGTGCCTTCATCGTCTACACTGATAGAGCCACGCAAATTAGGCAGAGTTCCGTCATCAACTACTGTGATGTCACTAGCTGCTACTTGTTTACCCACAGAATTTGAAAATGCTGAGACTTTTTTACGATTGAAGTCGCCCTCAAGTCCATGACCCACGGCTTCGTGTAGCAATATTCCTGGCCAGCCTGGACCTAAAACGACTGTCATTTCTCCAGCTGGAGTTGGAATTGCTTCAAGATTTACCAGTGCTTGTTCTAACGCTTGGTTTGCAACTTCTTTCCACTTTTTCTCAGAAATAAACTTACTATAAGGGTCCCTTCCACCATGCCCTGCAGAACCTCTTTCGGTTCGACCATCTTTCTCTACGATGACTAACACATTAAAACGTACCAGAGGCCTAATATCGCTTAATCTGTGATCACCCTTTATTATTTGTACAACTTGCCATTCTCCACTTAGAGTTATTTTTACTTGCTTCACGCAGTTATTTTTGGACCTTACATACTCATTAACCTCATTGAGTAGTTTAATCTTTGAATTCAGATCCATTTCATTTATAGGGTTAATCCTCGAATATAGGCTTTTTGTCTCTTCGTTTAAATTTATTGAATTTGTCTTGTTTAAAGACACTGAGCTTTTTACCATAGAAGCAGCATTACTAATTTCTTTTTCGCTAATCTCAGAAGAACAAACGAAAGATGTACTATCCTCACAAAAAGACCTTAAACCAAACCCCCTTCTGGTATTCAAATCCACGTGTTTTAATATGTTGTCATCAAAAACTAGGGACTCCGACTGGCAAAATTCTAGAAACAGCTCACCACCATCGCTATTGCTCAAAGCGCTATTGACTATTTTATATACGTTATTAATATTAACATTGTTTTGAGCGAAAAATATTTGATCTAGATTTGGCATTACCTTTGAACTAAAAATTGTTTAAGTATATTATTTAACTTTAACATAGTAAACTATAAAAAGCCCGGGTGGCGGAATTGGTAGACGCGCTAGCTTCAGGTGCTAGTAACTTTTTAAGTTGTGGAAGTTCGAGTCTTCTCTCGGGCACTCTTAGTTTTTATATTGCTTGTTGAATTAATTAATGCTATAATATATTTACTATGTCTAAATTTATGAGTTGTGAGGAAGAGAGCCTTGTTTACAGAAAGAAAATACGAACTTACTCGAAACGCTTAGTTACTGCGCTATCTACTGCCCTTTTTATTGGATATATAGCAACATTAGTCTTTAATATTTCTGGGCTAAGTGTACATTCTGCCGCTCTTAGTATCACACTAAGTGCAATTTCACTTGGCTTAAATTCATGGTCACGTACTGATCACTTTCGAAAATGCGAGCTTAATAAGCAGCTTGGTGTAGAAAACTCTCCTGGACAAAAAAAATTAACGAAGATCTATCTTGATATAGTATCCAGCGTTTCATTTCTAATAGGAGGTATTGCATCTATGTCGCTTTTTGAGTCTTCTGTTATCTATTTTGTTTCTACACCTTTTTTTATTTTAGGTTGTGCTATTATGGCAACTAATATCATTCGGACTATGATTAGTAAGCCACAGATAGAAGAAAATAATAACGTCAAAGGTGGTCATCCTGGTCATCCTGGTAATTCTGAGGCAGTTAGAACTTAATTACTAAATATTAACAAATTAACTTATATTGACTTATACAGGAATATTAGCTATATAATTCCACTGAAGGAAGCCATTCAAAAGAGTTCAACGTAATTAGCATTGAAAAAGTATAAGTGAATTTAAAGCTTAGTGGTAAATAGGGGACTGAGTATCCTCATTTCAACATCAATTACTTGAATAGTTGCTCAAGCTATCAAAATAAAAGTTTTTATTCAGTAATTTATGTATAAAGGATATTATTTTACTGGTAGTGAAATAAATCAGAATGAAGTCTATTTTATTAACGAGGCCTTTATTGGATTCGTTCAATACAAGAAATATATTGAGAAAGTATGGATACAAAGTTTATATAGAACCAGTATTCACAATAAAGTACTTAAATCCTGATATATCTGCGCACGAATTTGACGTTGTAATATCCACAAGTAAAAACAGTGTAAAGGCTTTTAGTCAAATATGCAAAGTGGATGACTTTCCGATTATTACAGTTGGTAATTCAACCATGCAGACTGCAAAAGATTTAGGTTTCTCTGATATAATATCAGCGGACAGTAATGTTGATGGATTAATATCATTTATAAAAGCTCACTATTCAAGTGCAATAAAGTTCTTATATATAAGAGGACAAGAAGTATCATGTGACCTAAAAAAGAGATTATCCGAAGAAGATTTTAATGTAAGAGAAGTTGTACTCTATAAAACAATTATTAAAAGGAGTCTAACTAATAGGTGTAAAAATTTGCTGTTGGATGGTAAAATTGATGGTGTTGCTTTTTTTTCCTCACAGACAGCAAGGGTATTTTGTTCATTAGTTCTAAAAAGTGGGCTATCTCATGCGATGAATAATACAGTTGCATATACTATGAGTAAGAACATTGCTGATAGTTTAAAGTTAATCAAATGGAAAAGAATTATAACATCGAGGTTGCTTACTGGGGAGAGTTTAATTGATATAATTAATAAGGATTGCTGATGCTAAAGATTGCAACTTGGAATGTAAACTCCATACGTAAAAGAGTTAACCAACTTTGTAGTTTTATAGTTGATAGTCAGATAGATATAGTTTTGCTGCAAGAGATAAAATGTACAGAAGAGCAATTTCCTTATGCAGAGATAGAAAAGTTAGGATATGAATATGCTATCTATGGACAAGTTGCAAGAAATGGCGTTTGTGTTTTATCTAAATATCCGATACTGGAAAAACTAAAAATTGACATTGTAGAAGGTCATCAAGAAGCACGTTATATAGAATGTGTGATAAAACACACCAATCATAAGGTAAGGGTAGGAAGTGTATACGTTCCAAACGGTCAAAGCCCGGACTCTCATGTATTTGAATATAAACTCAAGTTTTTTGATAACCTATATGAAAGGATGAGCACTTTGTTGAAGAATGAAGAGTTAACTATTATAGCTGGCGATTATAATGTTGCACTAGATGAAATTGATGTTTTTGATTCAAATTTATTGAATGGCCAAGTGTGCTTTCATATAAAAGAACGTGAGAAGTTAAGAGCAGTCTTGAATCTTGGGTTTAAAGACGCGTTTAGAATATCTCACCCAAATTTGCAACAATTTACTTGGTGGCATTATCAAGGCAATTCACTCAGAAATAATCAAGGAATGCGAATAGATTATATGCTATTATCACCACAAGCTGTAGATAAATTGGAAACATGCTACATAGATGATAGATTGCGTAAGCTAGAAAACCCGTCTGATCATACTCCTGTTGTATGCGTTATAGAATAATAGCAGATCTCTTACACAATTCACTTTTGGCAAACCTGAGTAGTCTTACCTTTGCTGCTCTGTGTTTTTAGCTAGCGGACCAACACTAATTTTTTCAAACATAGAATTAGGCTGTTGTTCACTCTTTTCTTTTCCTTGGGAAATTTGCTCAGGAACAGGCTGTTGTTCACTCTTTTCTTTTCCTTGGGAAATTTGTTCAGAAACAGAAGTGGGTTGCTCACTCCCTTTAGCCTTCTCGACTGAGATTTCTAAAATTTTATTGATGCCATCGCTAATTTCATTACCCCATTCTTTTCTTTCCTTTTCATCTCGTGAATGAGGGTTATACAAAGTACCTTTTTTGTCATTTGAAAAAAGACCTTTTACCGCCTTATATTCAGCAACAGCAAGACCAAAAACAGCAAATCCTATTACTATAACATGAGGGATGGTAAAAAGACCAAGTACTGACACTGGACCGCTTAAGCTGCCTAATAATATTACAGTAGTGAGAGCAATAATAGGAAATAAAGATTTACTTAAGAACGTTGTTACCATCTCTTCATCACTGAGCGGTGGTTCATCCTCTTCTTTTTTATCTTTACCTAAGAATGGTATTTTTTCTTTCACCCCATTCATAAAAGAGCTGGAAATATTTTTCGGGTCTACCTTTATTCCAAACAGCCACCCGGGAAGCTTTATGAGTGAATCTTTAGCTTCTGTACCGCGTATATCAGCTACACATTCAGCTACTTCTTGCTTTATTTTGTCATTCTTTAAATTCTCTTCACTAGCTAAATTTTTTTCTCTAATTTTTTGAGATACGGAAAGTAAAAACTGAAGAAAATTTTCTTCACTTAGTAACTTTATATCTTCTTGATTAATATTATTGAATATACCTTTATGATTTTTTGATATAAAAGTAAAAATTTTCTTTTCATTTCCATTCTGTAATCGCTCTAATCGTTCATCTAATGACTTCAGATCACTCTGTAATTTTTGTTTTTCTTGATCTAAAAGTTCTTCTTTCAATTTCTGTCTCTTCTTTTCTATTTCCTGTTTCGTTTGCTTTTCTAGATTTTCTGGATTTTCTAAAGTATCTAGGAAAGCACGATAGATTGCCTGATGTTCCTCTTTTTCAAAAGTTTTCTCATCTTTGTTAGTTACCTGAGTAGGTAACTTTGGAGGTTTTGAACTTTTTACTTGTGGGCCTGTCATGGCTGACCTATTTGCATTTGCTATGTTCTATTCTAACATATTTTTCGTATTAGTTCAAATGATTTATACTCTTAGAATCCACCATGTTTAAGTCATAATTAAGAGCCCAGTTGTCGCCAACTTTTATTTCTACTTCAAGTGGTACAGAAATTTCTATTGCATTTTCCATTATATCTTTCATAAGTTCTGCCGTTTCTTGTACCTTTTCATCCTCTACCTCGACCAGTAGCTCATCGTGAACTTGGAGGATTATTTTACCTACTTTTAACTGGTCAAAAAGCTGAATCATCGCACGTTTTATTATATCAGCAGCGGTTCCTTGCAGTGGTGCGTTTATTGCTGCCCTTTCTGCAAATTGTCTTACATAAGGAATTGTATTGTTTATGTCTCTTACAAAGCATCTCCTGCCAAACAAAGTTTCTATATAACCATGCAATCTTGCGATAGACACTGCTTTTTCCATATAGGCCTTTATTTCTGGGTAACAGGAAAAATAGTAATTAATGTATTCAGCAGCCTCTTGAAAGGTAATTCCAAGCCGCTTTGCAAGACCAAATGGGCTAATGCCATATATAATTCCAAAATTAATGGATTTTGCTTTGCGTCTTAATTGCTCATCTATTTCTTGCACTCCAAAAACTTGCCTAGCGGTGATATTGTGAATATCTTGTCCGTTTGCAAAAGCTTCTTTAAATGCTGCAACGTTTGCAACGTGTGCCAGGAGTCTTAATTCTATTTGTGAATAGTCAGCAGAGATTATCTTGCACCCTTTTGGCACAATAAATGCTTGTCTGATAAGATTTCCCTCTTCGCTTCTGATAGGAATATTCTGTAAATTAGGATTGCTGGAGCTCAGCCTTCCAGTTGCAGTTGCAGTCGTTGAAAAGCTTGTGTGTATCCTACCATCAATGGGATCAACTTGCTTTATTAGCGCATCAGTGTAGGTGCCTTTTAATTTACTTAAATGTCGCCAATTTAGAATTTTACTTGCGATTTCTACCCCTTCTTCTTCGAGTGCCTCTAGAACTTCATAATTGGTGCTATACGATCCAGATTTTGACTTTTTCTTTTTATTAAGCCCCATTTTATTAAATAAAACATCACTTAATTGTTTTGGTGACGCAATATTAAATCTTTCCTCTGCTAAGTTATATATCTCATCTTCAAGCACGGCAATTACCTGCTGAAATTTATCGGACAGCTCTTGTAATTTTTGTATGTTCAGTAATATCCCATTTTTCTCCATATCAAATATTACTTTCATAAGTGGCTTATCGAAGCGCTCGTAAATTGTGAACAATTTTTCCTGAAATAACCTTTGCTTTAGCTTTTCATGAATTGCTATTAAAGTTTTTGCCGAGAAAATTTCTGCATTTTCACTCAAATTATGCGCAACTATGTTTGGAATACTGTGATCATGTTTTCCTGTATCCAAGCTATACGACATTATCATCAAATCATCAACTGAATCTAGCATCTTCTCCACTGCAGGGAAGATTTTCCTCATCTCTTTAATGTTATGTATTATTTTAAGCACCCCATTTGAGAGTAAAGTTGAGTTGATTGTAATGAGTGCATCTTGTATGCTGTCTTGCTCTATATAAAAAATATTACTTTCGCTATAAGATAAGGAAATTTTATTTAATAAGTTGTTTTCAAAGTGGCAATGAATTGCAATTTTGCCTTCATATCTACAATGCTCTAAAAATTTCTCTAACTCTTCACTACTATATTCTGTTTTCTTTTCTGTGCTAGACCCACTATAGGAAAAAAGCTTTTCCACTTTCCCTATTAAGGAATTGAATTCATACTTCTTTAAAAAGGATAATAATTTCTCCATATTTGGAGAATGGACTTCATATTTTGCAATATCATGTTGAAGGTCTACTTTTTCGCATAGTGATAAAAGTTCTCTTGAAATTAGTGCTTTTTCCTTATGTTCGGTAAGAATATTACGAATCCTCGTTTGCTCGATGTTATCAATGTTCTCTATAATATTATTCAATGAATCAAATTCATCTAGTAATTTAGCTGCAGTCTTCGGACCTATTCCCGGAACGCCTGGAATGTTGTCAGATGCATCACCAGTTAGAGAAAATAAATCAAGAAGCTTGTGTGAGTTTACACCAAATTTTTCTACTATTTGTTTTTCATCTATATATATATTTTTAATGGGGTCGAATATTAAAATATTGTGGTTCAAGAGTTGAAACAAATCTTTATCTGATGAAACGACTACCACTTTAAAGTCTTGGTGGTTGGCGTATTTTGCAGCTAGTGTTGCGATTATGTCATCTGCTTCATAACCTTCAATTTCTTCATAGCTGAGGTTAAAAGCTTCTACAGCTTCCCTCAGTATGGTGAACTGTGGAATTAGATCCTCAGGAGGCGTTACTCTGTTTGCTTTGTATTCAGGATATAAATTGTGCCTAAAATTCTTTTTTCCTGCATCAAGTGCTATAGTTAGGTAGTCCGAATGGGCAATGTACTTAAGAACCATATTCAGAAAGCCATATACACCACCTATTGGCATTCCTGTTGTGGTAATTAAGTGAGGTAGTACATAGTAAGCTCTGAAAAGAAAACCATAGCCATCGATGATTGTGAAAGTTTTTTCTTTCATTGTAGATATTTATGCGTGCTTTTGATGGTCCACTATTTAGCTGCGAAAATCAAGTTTTTGTTTTTCTGCTTTTGAGCGTTGTAAGAGATTTTGCCGAAAATAGCATTCATGCATAGTTATACCAATTAGACTTCTTGCATAACCATATGACGAACTTTTATTGGGAATAGAAACGAAAAACTTACTTGACAAACTCCGCCAGTCCCCTTACCATGATACTGAAGCTATTTATTTATCTTCGCAATCTGTGCAGGTTAATGACAAAAAACTTAGGGTATTTGGCGTCTCATGTTTAATTTTTCGCACTACGTGCATCGCATGTCTTTAAAAATTTCTAGGTTTTTACCTATATAAGCCGAAACGCGCTTACAAAGCGTTTAAGACAGCAAAGAACGTCAAATTGACAAGGGAGAATTTGAATACTAGCTACTCTGGGTTTTCTTTGCCTTTTTTCCTGCTTAGTAAATTTCTTAAACACTTGCGGTGTAGGTTAGTTGCAAGTTAAAAGCAGCTAAATTGCTCTTAATCAAGCGTTTTAGAATAAAAAAAACGCCGATATTTTAGTACATAGTGAATAGCTAACCACCACGGGGCTTCTTTTGCCTTTTTTTTCGTTTGGTAAATTTTTTAATATTTATATGGAAGGTGTCATTCCAGCGCGTGACGCTGGAATCTAGTTTTCCATATAATCTCATCGAAAACATTGTAACCACTTTCTATGCTAGTTTGCTTGCTTACAAGCAAACTTTTCTGGATCCCAGTGTCTGGGCACTGGGATGACATCATAGGGGCACTGGCCTGACAATCGTCATCCCGCTTTGTTAGCGGATGAGATACCGAGAATAAATCCATAGCTGTACGAACATTCATTTTTGAAGGTAAACTGCACAGCAAATGGTCAGTGCTGGGCACTGCTCTCCTTTGTCATCCCAGTGCCCAGACACTGGGATCCAGGAATTTTATTAAGTTGGTGAGCATAAAAATAGCTGTTTTACGTTAAAATACAATGTTTTGATGATTATGGAAAGGCTGGATCCCAGTGTCTGGGCACTGGGATGACATTATAGGGGCTACTTGGATGACACCCTGACAATCGTCATCCCGCTACGTGTTAGCGGATGAGATACCGCGAATGAATCGCGGTATGACGTGTTAGCTATACCTTTTTTCTACTTAGCTTGGGTTATACAAGAAGTCTAATGAAGTGAAAATAAATTTATTTACCAAAATAGAGTTGCCTTGGTCTACAGATCTTAGTTTCTTTATCATTTATCATTTCATACCACTGAGTAACCCAACCAGTGGTTCTTGCAAGTGCAAAAATAGGCGTGAACATATTTGAGGGAATATCGATAGCATTCATTATTATACCTGAGTAAAAATCAACATTTGGATATAACTTACGCACGATAAAATATTCATCCTTTAAAGCTATTTCTTCAAGTTTTTTTGCAATTTTGAGCAATTCATTATTTCGTTCTAGTTTACTTAGAACTTCATGACAAGCGTCTTTCAATATACGCGCGCGCGGATCATAATTTTTATAAACACGATGTCCAAATCCCATCAATTTAAATGGATCTTTATCATCTTTAGCTTTTTCGATGAATTTATCTATATCTCCACTTTGCTCTATCTCTTTTAGCATATTTATAACTGCCTCATTAGCTCCACCATGTGCTGGTCCCCAAAGTGTAGCAACTCCTGCAGAGAGGCTTGCAAACAGATTAGAACCAGCCGATCCCACCAATCTGACAGCCGCCGTAGAAGCATTCTGTTCATGATCAGCATGGAGAGTAAATATTTTATCCAGAGCTTTTGCAAAAAGGGCGCTTTTATCATTATCAACAGCATCGCCAAATATCATCTTTAAGAAATTTTCACTGTAACTTAATTCATTGTTAGCATTTATGAATTCCTGATTGTTGATATGCCTATAAATCATTGCAACAATTGCAGGAACTTGTGCTATTGCAGAAATTCCAAAATCTAGATCTTCATCATTGATATTGTTGCCATGCTTTTCATGGTAAGATGCTGACAAACTTGCAAAACATGCAATTAAAATCGACATAGGGTGAGCAGTTTTTGGAAATGCTTTGATTACATTTGTAACTTGCTCTGATACTTTGGATAATTTTTGTATTTTGAGAAGAAATTTTTTGTGTTGCTCTGAACTGGGTAATTCACCATAGAGCAATAAATAAATCACAGCAGTAAAATTATTATTTTCTGCTAAATCAGCTATATTATGTCCCCTATATTTAAGTACTCCTTCATCTCCATCAATGAATGTAATTGTGGAAGAGCATGAAGCTGTGGAAACAAATCCCGGATCATAAGTGAATAATCCTGTCGTCTTATATAAATTCTTGATATTTAACACGTCAGGACCTATTGTTCCACTTAATATGGGTAGCTCAATTTTTAATCCATTACTTAGTTCTAATAGCGCTTTTTTATCCATCACTTAAGCTACTTAAATTTTATACAGAATATACAAACTGAAGAGTATATATTAATACAGTTAACTTTACATTAACCGTATTAAGCGGTCATCAATGCTTTTACTTTTGCATTTAAGCGACTTATTTTACGCGCAGCAGTATTCCTATGAATAACACCTTTATTCACACACTTATGTAAATTGGATTCAGCATTCCGAAATGCCAGAACAACATTTTCTTTGTCGCCAGACTTGATTATATCAACCAATTTTCTAATAGAGGTGCGAGTTTTACTTTTCCGCATCTTATTTATTAAAGTGCGCTTTGCTATTACCTTTATCATTTTTTTAGCACTCTTATGATTTGCCATATATTAATACCTAAAATACTGTACTTTTTTTTTAATTATAAAGTTTTTTTGTTAATTTGCAATATCAGTTTTTTCTATGGTTAATCTACTGCTTCTCTCTTCAATAATTTTTTCTAAACTTTGCAAGAATTCATTTTTGTTTAACCCAGGATATATTGGGGGCAATATTTCTATTACTGCCTTTCCGGGATTCTTTCTCAGAGAAAGTATGCTTTTTGGCCAAAACAAACCAGTGTTTAAAGCAACCGGTAACACAGGAACAGATAATACGCTATATAAAGCAGCAATACCTGGTTGATATTTTATATTTTGGTTTATAGTCGTTCTTGTACCTTCAGGAAATATTATTATGCTTCTATTTTCTTTTATACGCATTTTTGCTAGTTTAATTATATGGCGTATAGAACTGATACCATCTGAACGGTTAATAAAAATCATTTTCAGCGCTATAAGATGTAAACCAATGAATGGAATCCATTTCAATTCACGTTTTAAAATAAAAACCGCTTTTCTAAATAGTAGTATAAAAATAAATGTTTCAAATGGAGATTGGTGTTTAGATGCAATGATAAAAGGTTGCTTAGGAATGTTTTCCATTCCCCTCACTTCATATTTAATGCCACATAATAAACGCAGCATGAATAATACAACTCTCACCGAACAGACGAGGAAAATGGTTATTACATACTCAGGAAAGAAAATTACAGGGAAAGCAATTAAAGTATAGAATACTTCCCATAATATAAGGAAGAAATTAAACAATAAACTTGAAATCACAAACTCACATAAACTTATTTGAATTTAACTTTACTACAAATTAAAAGCAATAAGTTTAATTATTGATCATCTGAGTAATAGGATGCGAATCAGCTAATTTGTCCTTTAACTTTTCGTTAGCAATATGAGTATATATTTGTGTTGTAGAAAGGTTAGTATGGCCAAGAACTTTCTGTATCAACACAATATTTGCTCCGCTATCCAGTAGATGGGTAGCAAAAGAATGCCTAATCACGTGTGGAGAGATCTTATTTTCATCAATATTGCATTTTCTTGCTAACTCCTTCATTAATTGACCGACCCTCTGCCTTGTAATTGGTTTATTAGGTTTATCACCTGGGAATAGCCAATCGGATTCCTTTTCGTTAGGGATCAGATTGTCACGAACTGATAAATAATTTCTAAGGCTCTGCAATGCTTGTTCATTAAAAAGAATTTGCCTCTCTCTACCACTTTTTCCTTTTATTATTATATAGCATTCTTTGTTATTACTGTTTATTAAATGTGACACTTCACATAACTTCATATCAATTAGTTCAGAAACACGCATTCCAGAAGAGTAAAGGATATCTAAAATCGCACATAGCCTTTTACTGCTTATCTCTTTATTCGATTCGCTTGCTGATTTTCTCACTGTGTCCATTAGCAAAAATATTTCTTCGACACTTAAATACTTAGGCAAAGGACGAGAAACTTTTGGATTCTTTAATTCAGCATCATTAGCCGGTGCTGGATTAAAATCTATTATTCCGTCATTAAATAGACACTTGTAGAAATTTTTCATAGCGGATATTTTTCTTGATATAGAGCTACTTTTATATTTTTTTTGTGTACATAGAGATTTCACATAATCTTTAATATTGGTTTTGTTTACACTAACCAAGGTAGTGCCGCTTTCTAATAAAAATTCTTCAAACTGGTGTAAATCCGAACGATAACTTTCCAAAGTATTTTGCGTAGCGGACCTCTCTGAAGCCAAAGCATCTATGTAATATGTTATGTAAAGATTTTCTTTTTTATTTTGCGACTGTTTATTTTTCATTATCAGCTCCTATATTTATTTCTTTGGCTATAATTTGATTAGAAGTGTTCCCTGTGTTTCTTATGAGAAAATATGAGACAAATAAGGCATTTATCAATAGAGTGAACATCACAAGCTTTTGCTTTAACCTTTTTCTTAAATTTAATCTTACTCTTATCATAGTTAAATTATAACGTCAAATCTATAAAAAACACCTTATAAAGTGAGCTCTACTATAAATATAGAATACTTCTTAGCTGTATCTATCTATATTTATTATAACATAACATTTATTATAATTCTAGCATGGACAGATAGAGATTTCAATTACGTTAGTGTTATGGGTGTTAATAAATTTTTAATATATACCTTTACAAAAGAAGAAATCAAATGGCATCTTTTTTTAATAAAGTGCTAATAAAAGGGACGGTCACATTTGACCCTATAGATTCATTATCTATCTTCTCTATAATTTTATCAATGCTATAGAAAGAACGTTCTATTCTTGCTAAAATATAATTAATCACTTTTAAATCAATTTTTAACTGTTTATCTGAAAATCGTTTTATTAGCATGATTCTTAATAATTCTTCGCTTGCAGACAAAATTTTTACGCTGATAGTTGATAATATTCGAGAACTTAAATCTCTTAGTTTGAAGTTAAGCTTTTTTGGTGAAATTGAAGAAGTGATTAGCAGCCTCTTGTCACTTTCTTTCATGTAATTGTAACAATGTAATAACATTGCTTCATCTTTAATGTTTTGTACGTCTTCTAAAATAAAAGCATCGCTATACCTAATCTCGCTTACGAAGTTATTCACATTGATAAAAATTGCATCGTTTATTGATTGCCAAATATGAGCAAGATGAGTTTTACCGGAGCTTTTAGGTCCAAAAAGAATGAGACATTTCCAAGATAAATCCTCAATTACTGAATTATATATGTGCTTATTTTCATCTAAGATGATGTAATTTTGCCGACTATAATCAGCTTGGTTGTTGTTAAATAAATTTAATTGCACGTTGAACCTCTTACGTAACCTCTTTCTGGTAGTAATTTTTGCGCAGAAATTTACTTACGCTCCTCAAATATCTCAGGTATTCTGGGCTCATTTCTCCTCTTACCATAAATTGATTATGCAAAAGGTCTGTTAGCCGTTTTTATAAAGCTCACTTTTAAAATATTTATTGATTGCATATTCTACTGATACATTGAACATTGCTATTATTGGAATAAAAAGTAATATACCTGTAAATCCAAAATATGAAGCGCATATAGTAATTCCCAGAATAATTACAGTTGGATGTATATGAACTTTTTTTCCTATTAATAAAGGAACTAATATGTTTGAATCTATTAATTGTCCAACACCAAATAATAGCAAAACGGCAGCACTTTCAAACCATCCACTAAATTGAGTGATAGCGCTCAAAAACCCAATAATGGTATATAATAATGGTCCTACGTAAGGTATGAACGTTAACATTCCTGATAAAATTCCAATAACAATGGAGTGTTTCAATCCGATTATGCTCAGGCTCACAGAGTAAAAGACCATCATGACAATACATACATTTACCTGCCCCTTTAGATAATTAGATATAATGAAATCCACTTTGGAAAAATAATTTGCAACTTTTTCTCTATAAGGCATAGGAATTAATTTACTAGCTTTTTCTATAATTAAAGGCCAATCACGTAATATATAGAAAAACACTACAGGAGTAATCACCATTAATGATACCGTGTTAAAGCTTGAACTTAACACTTGGATTATAAAGTTACTAGCAATATCAAGAGCATTCATGAAATAAGATACATAGTCGCTGTAATTTTCTGCTAGATTTTTAGATAAGTGATCAAATAAGCTATCCTCGATTTTTATATTAAGAAATTCTAATACAGAGGGGATTACTTTAAGTTTTAATGAAGGCACTTTACTCACTAAGAAATTTAATATTGAAGTAATTTGAACATATATAATAGGCAAAACAAATGTTATAACTAGTATAAAAGCTATTAATAAAACAAGTATTATAAAAATTGCAGAACATGGACGCGGTATTCTATACTTTTCAAACTTGACTACTAGCGGATTAAACAAATATGCAATAACAATAGATATTAAACATGGAAAAATCATAGGACGCATCAGGAATAACATCCCTATTATAAAAAGCAGTATAAAACAAATAGTTATATGACGTTTTTGCATGCTTTTAGCATAGTCAATTTACTGAAAAATATACAATTTATTTTTCCTATGTTGAAAGTATTTTGCGATTTGTAATACTATTTATTCATTTTGAAATTTTAGATAGCCTGCTATCATACACTTACGCTAAAAGTGATAAACATGTGCGCTAACAAATTCAAGAAATACAAAATAGCAGCATTAATAGTTGCAGCGGGAGTAAGCAGTAGATGCAGTTCTACGATTCCTAAGCAGTATACAAAACTTGCAGGTAAATCTGTTTTATTTCATACAATTAAAAGATTTTTGGCTAACCAATATATAGATTACATAAGAATAGCAATTAATAGAGACCATGAAAGTTTTTATAGGGAAGCGATGGATCTCTTGTACAATCATTATTTAAGTGAAAAATCAGCGGTACACTCCTTCCAGCGCGTGACGCTGGAATCTAGGAAAAAAGAAAGTATGGATCCAAGTAGTCAAGCTACTTGGATGACAGGAGGTGTAGACACTAAATTACTAAGTCCAATATATGGAGGAGAAAGCAGGCAAAGTTCAGTTAAACTAGGGCTTGAAAGCTTACAAAAAGTTAACCCAGATTTTGTAGTTATACACGATGCTTGTAGGCCTTTTGTGTCAAATGTTCTGATAGATAACTTGGCTCAATTCATGATTAATGATCAATATACAGGAGTAGTTCCAGCAATAGAAGTTGAAGATACTATGTCATTGATGGGTAATAATTTCGTTGAATCTACGATTTCAAGAGGAAAACTCAGAGCCATACAAACTCCTCAAATTTTTAATTTCAAAGAATTATTATCGTGTCATCAATCAGACAAAGAATTTACTGACGATTCATCACTAATGGTAGAGCACAAAAAACATGTTGCGATTATTAAAGGTGAGAAAAGCAATTTTAAGTTAACCACAAAAGAGGATATCAATATGGCAAAGCTTCTCTTTGAAGAGCCAAAATTTCGTGTTGGAGCTGGTTATGATATACATAAGTTCATTAAAGTTCAAAATGGTGCTGAGAGCTTTATAAAAATTTGCGGTGTGAAAATTGAATACAACATGGCAATAGAAGCGCACTCTGATGGTGATGTTGCAATACATGCAATCGTTGATGCAATACTCGGAGCACTGGGATGTGGCGACATAGGAGAGCACTTTCCTCCTAGTTCCTCTGAATGGAAAGATTGCAATTCATCTCACTTTCTTGACTTTGCTGCTAAAAAAGCAAAGGAAAAAGGGTACAGCGTGTCTAATTTAGATATTACTATAGTTTGTGAGGAGCCTAAAATATCGCCTTACAAAGTAGAAATGAAGAAATTCATATCAAAAGCATTAGAAATTGATGATGAATTTGTAAATATCAAAGCAACCACTGCAGAAAAATTAGGTTCTATTGGAAGAAATGAAGGAATAGCAGCACATGCTTCTGTGTTATTGCATACAAACTTTTATTGGGAATAGAAACGAAAAAACTTGCTTGACAAACTCCGCTAGCCCCCTTATCATGGTGTGTAGTACAATGATACAAATTAAGAATTCCCCCATCCTGCGCTAGTTCTTCGATCTGAAATCCTACTTCTACCTGATCACGACCTATCTTAATTTGTCCTATCAATGCTTTAATAATACCACGTTTAGTTCCCCAATCTAGCTGTTCCAGGTTCGATTTTACACTAGAATAAAAATTTTTTATGCTATTTATAATAAGACTTATTCCTTTTTCTACTGTCTTCTGATCAACTACCTTTTTTTTCTCTTCTTCTATCCCTTGTAAGCGTTCTTTCATTTTTCTCATTGTCTGTTTAAATTCTTCCTCGCTTATATATCCTTTCTCTCCTGCATTTTCTTGACTATAATAATCTTCCATTAATTTTTCGATACCTTCTTTTATTTGATTTTCTCTTCTTGCAAACTTTTTCTCTGATGATTCATCATTTTTATTTTCTAATACTCTACGTTGGTATTCCTTATATACGAGCCTCAACGCTCAATCAGTTGTTCGGAACTTTCAGTATAATAAACCAAAGAAGAGAACCTTGCTCTGTTACGGTCCTTATGACCAAGGAATACCACGGTTCCTCTTCTCTGCATGTTCTTAGTATTACCACTTTGTAATATTTATGAACTTGTTTTTAACATATAAGGAGTACCGTGCTGGTGGTATGGATATTCCAGTAAATATTGATATGGGCATGGAAAAGCTTGAAGCAGATTTCACTTTTTCTGAATACGATACAGAGCTCTTTCGGCTATTTGGGTTGATAAATGGGAATTCAGTTTCTTTGACGCTAAGGGGTGGATTACAAGGCAGCGGAAGCAATGATATTGAAGGAGTAATAATCAATTTAAGAGGCATTTTTAAAGAATTTGATTTTGGTAACTGGAAACCTGCTGAAAAAGCCACTCTCAAATGCACTGTAGCTGCTCATTACTATAAACTTACCATAGGTGGCAATGAGCTGATAGAAATCGATGCTGAGAATATGATCCGCAAGATTAATGGTGTTGATCAGATGGCCTTGCTACAAACGGTTTTAGGAATCTAATATAGTTGACAAAATTACATAAAAATGTTAAAATACAGGAAGTTGTAGGTGTATAGTTAATATGGATTCTAAAGCTCATACAAATTCCATAGAGCAGCTAACTGGTTTACTTGTTAGTGTAGCGCAATCTCAAGACAAGTCCGTTTTAAAGTTATTAACTGAATTAATGGAAGAAGAAATTGAAGATATGGAATTGTCTAAGATTGCTGACGAACGCTATAAAGAAAAGAGAGTAAAACATCAAGATGTCTTTTGGGACTAAACCTTACAATATAGACTATTCAGAATCTGTTATAAAGAAAGACATTCCGGCTCTTCCAGTAAAAGTAAAGTCAATGATTAAAAAGGCAATAATGGAGCGTCTAACAGTTGATCCAATTGGACTTGGAAAGCCATTAAAGCACAACTTAAGTGGGCAACGTAGTCTACGTGTAAGTACCTACCGTATACTTTATTACATAGATGCGCCAGAGCATACAGTAGTTATTACTTCAATTGAACACAGAAAAGATTCTTATCAAAGCTAATCCTGTTTATAGCACCATAATCATAACAAAGAAATTAGTTATGTAAAAGCCAAACAGACTTTTATTTAATTAACTTTTAGGGGGAAATATGCAAACAGTACTACTTAATAATCAAATAACAGTTGATGGTATTTCTGTCTCAGAACTTACCGTTAGACGTCCAAAAGTTAGAGATTATCTAGCTATTGAGAGACTTAGTGGTAGTGATCTAAGTAAGGAAGTAACTTTGACTGCCAATTTGACATCAGTTGCAAAAGAAGCAATTGAAGAGTTAGATATTGCTGATTATGTGAAAATTCAAGAGGTATTAAAGGATTTTTTTTCACCGATTATCCAAAAAACTTGAGATTAGAAATACTAGTGCTTGGCTCTATCATAGGTGGTGGAGTTGAGCACATTCTTGATATGGAGATTAGTGAGTTTATTTTATGGAGCAAATTAGCTAGGGAGTTCAAATGTCAGTATTATCGATAAAAATAGGTGCAGTACTTGATGGCAGTTTTAATACTGTAATAAAGGGCAGTAGTAGTCAACTCTCTAATCTTGGTGAGAATATAAGAAAGCTTGATTCATCTTTAAAATCAGTATCAAAGTTTAAGCAATTGGGTAGTGATGTTTTAACTAGCAGGAGATCATGGAAGGGCTTTGAAGATCAAGTAAAATCTTTAGCTAAACAAATGAAAGCGGTAGAGAAACCAAGCAAAACTTTAAAAGCTGAGTTTGATAAAGCTAAATTTTCTGCAACAAAAGCAAAAGAGGCATACTTAAGGAAGAGAGATGCTTTGCATTCATTCAATGAGGAAGTAAGAAAAAGTGGAAGAAATATTAAGTCATTAGTAAGTGATCAATATAAACTTGGTTCTTCTATTGAAGTGCTAAAAGGTAAGTATGGTAAGCTTGGGTCTGCAATACATAGTCACCAAAGTTTTTTAGCAAGCAAAGCACATTTTAAGTCACAAATTATAGAGACTATTGGACTAGGGCTAACGCTTGCAGCGCCAATTAAAGTTGCTGTTGATTTTGAATCGGCTATGGCTGATGTTGCAAAAGTAGTTGAGTTTAACAAAGAAACAAAGGAAGCTGATAAATTTGTTAAGAAGTTAAAAGAGATGTCACGTACTGTACCATTATCTGCTGCAGAATTAGCACAAATAGCTGCAAGCGGTGGTCAACTTGGTATCAAAAAAGAAGATCTTTTCAAATTTACAGAAACGGTGGCAAAAATGTCTACAGCATTTGATATGTCTGCAGAGCAAGCAGGTGATTCCATAGCTAAACTCTCTAACGTTTATGGAATTGATGTTAGTGAAATGGAGCATGTTGGTAATGTAATCAACCACTTATCAGATAACACTGCTGCTAAAGCAAAAGATATGGTTGAAGCTCTAGCAATAGTTGGTGGTACTGCAAAGCAGTTTGGATTAAAGTTTGAACAAACAAGTAGCTTAGTAAATGCTTTTATTAGTTTAGGTAAACAACCAGCAAAAGCTGCAACTGCTATAAATGCACTGCTTAGCAAACTTCAAACTGCTGAAGGTCAAGGAAAAGAATTCAAAGCAGCACTAGAAGAAATGGGCATAACCGCGGAAGAAATGGTACAAAGGATCAGTGAAAGCGGAGAAGAAGCACTACTTCACTTTTTTCAAACTCTAAAGAAAATGGATAATCAGGAACGTTCTACAATCCTTATGAAACTTTTCGGTCAGGAATATCAAGATGATATTGCATTATTAGCTGGAAGTTTTAATAAGTATGAGGATGCAATAAAGTTATTGGCTAATACAGAAAAGTACGGAAGCTCTCTGCAAAAAGAATTCAAAAATCGTGCAGACACTACAGCCAATAAATTAAGACTCCTTCGAAATGCAATAGCTGAAGTTGGTATGAACCTGGGCTCAGTGATGCTGCCTACTTTAAAATCTATAGCTGAATTTTTACAAGAAAAAACTAGATATATAGCAGAGTTTGCAGAAAAATATCCAACTTTAACCACGGCGATCATGGGTACTGTAGCAGCCTTGATAAGTTTAAAAATTGTAGCAGTAGGACTAGGATACGGATTTACATTGCTAGGAAGTACGATTTTTAGTCTGAAAGCAAACCTATTTGGAGTATTTTCATTTTTATCAGCTACAGTTTTTCCTGCAGTAGTAACAGGACTAAGAGCAATAACACTCGCTAACCCTATAGGACTTTTAGTTGCTGGACTTGTTACTGGTGCAGCTCTTGTTATAGATAACTGGCAAAAGGTGAAAGACTTTTTCTCTAGCTTGTGGAAATCACTCATTGAACCTATAGGAAAAGCTTTTTCATGGATAGGGGAAAGTGTATTTTGAAAAGTATTGGAAAATAGCCCACTGAAAGAATTCGAAAAAAGAAAAACTGAAATAAAAGTAGTCCATACTACCCTAAAAAGTAATATTCTCAACAGTGGAAATCCTTTGCTAGGTAACAGTATAATTAAAGAATTTTCCAAGAGAAATAAAAATAGCTTCAGAGTCAAAAGCCTTATTGAGGAGAAAAAGTTTACAGAGAGCGATAAGATATTTGCAGATTTTACAAGGAGTAAGTTTGAAAATAAAGAACAAAATAAAATTCAGAACATCACTAATAATTACACTATCAGCATTAAAGCAGAACCTAACCAAGATGTTCGTAGTCTTGCAGATGAAGTAATAAAAAGGATAAGAGAAAAGTCACGTGATGTTTTATTTGATACGGTAGAGACATTTTATTGATGCTATCTCTTGGTCCGTATAAGTTTGCTCCCACAAGTTTAAAGTATAGCGGAGAAAATCGTTGGAGCACGATTGAGTGTATTGAAAATATGCCACTATTACAAAATATCGGTCAAGGTGTAGAAAATATAGATTTAGAAGGAATGATTTATCTACATAATCTCAACGGGCTAAATCAATTAAAGAGTGTGAAAGAAGCTGAAAAACCACATATTTTAGTAGATAGTTTAGGTAATATTTTAGGACAATTCGTAATTACTAGGTTAGAAGAAAAGCAGATGTATTTTTTACCTAATGGACTACCAAGAAAAGTTGAATTTAGTTTGAGTTTAAAAAGCTATAGATGACTGTATACTATGTGAGTAAAGAAAATGAGATGTTAGATCTGATTTGCTGGAAACATTACGGATTTACTGATGGAGTAGTGGAATTAGTACTAGCAGAGAACTTAGGTTTGGCAGAATACGGAAGCTTTTTGCCTGCAGGATTAAAGATAAAGCTTCCTACTATTAAGAAAATAGTACAAAAGTCAAAATTAAAGGTCTGGGAATAAATGCAGCCAGATTTTATAATAGATAAATGTGAATCAATTAAAGATAGAGTTATATCATTGCGCCTTACAGATGAATCTGGGACAATAGACGATGTAGTTGAAGTGTGTGTTGATTACAGGGATGAAAACATAGATATTCCGAATGAATTAAGTATCGTTTTAGGTTACAAAGAAACTGGAGTAGTACCTATGGGTATATATACGGTTAATGAAATTACGGTGCAGAGTCCACCTAAAACCTTACTAATAAAGGCTCATGCAACAAATTTAAGACTATCATTAAAGGAAAAAGTATCTAAAGAATGGCATCAAATTACTCTAGGTAACTTGGTTAATGAAATAGCAGAAAAACACGGATATGGGTGCAGAGTTGCAGAAGAATTTGAAAATGTGTTGATTCCACATATTAACCAAACAGAAGAAAGTGATATAAGTTTACTAACGAAAATAGCAATAGAACGCGAAGCAATGGCAAAACTAGCTGGCGGATATATACTCTTTATTCCAAAAGGCAAAGCAAAGTCGGCAACTGGAAAAGCTTTAGGAACAACAGCTATTAGACCTCAAGACACAATAAATTGGAAAGTGCACTTTACAGTGAGCAGGTACACCTCGGTAATTGCGAAATGGCATAGCTATGAAAAAGGTGAAACTATGTCAGAAACAGCTGGCACTGGTAGTCCAAGTTATACTATACAAACGCTTTACTCTAATGTAGAATCAGCAATCAGTGCAGCAAATGCTAAGTTAAAACAACTAAAGCGAAATAATGCAGTATTGGATATCACTATGCCTGGTAATCCAGAACTATTTGCAGAGGCGAAACTTAGCTTATTAGAATTTCATCAAGATATAGACGGTGAGTGGATAATTGACAGAGCAGAACATGTGTTAGATAGTTCAGGTTATCGCACTGTGTTATCAGCATCAACGTTAAGAGAAAATAAGTAAAACAAATATTTAATGTTGAAAAAAGTATTAAATATGAATAGAGACTCAAGAAATAAGCTACATTTTTGGTGGTGTATAACAATGATAATATGTGTTGTTATTACCTATTGCTACATGAAGGCAAAAGCTACAGACAATTATAAAACAATATTGCGGATTGCTTCTAAGAACTGTAGCCTAGAAGTAGTAAAATTTTCAGCAAATAATCTATTAGATATTAATACACAGATTCCCGAATTAACAGCATTACATTATGCATCAGGTGCAGGATGTTTGGAAGTTGTTAAATTTCTAATAGAGGAAGGAGCTGATATAAACACAGCAAAATATGAAAAATGGACAGCATTACATGCAGCTTCATACAAAGGTAACTTAGAGATAATTAAACTTTTGTTAGAAAAAGGCGCAAACCCTAACATTAGAGACACAGATGGGAAAAACCCAAGAGATGTAGCTGTACTAAGATCACGGCATAACAAAGATAAACCGTACGATGAAATTATACACTTGCTCTATAATGCTGAAAAGAAACACGAGTCTGAGCGGTAATATTTCGTAACTGGAAACAAGAAGTAGTTGAAAATTTTTTATTACACAATTAGGAGAAACATGCAAAATCAAAAAATTCCAATAGCGGTAATAATAACAATAGTTGTACAGACTGTAGGATTCATATGGTGGCTATCCAAGCTAGACTCAAGGGTACAATTTCACGATAAACTTATTGAATATGGTTTAATGGAAAAGGTACTCGTACTTGAGGAAAGGGTGAAAAATCTTTCTGAAGAGTTGGATGATTTTAAAGCTAGCAACTTAAAATGTGAGTAATCAATTTTCTATTAATGGCGTATAAGGCCTAGATTGCAATTGACGATCTTTCCAATTTTCAACGTATTGCTCAACTAGTGGAGGATCTCCTGTTATGATCAGTAGGTTTTCAGCATTTCTTTGCTGAGCGGCATCTGAAAAGTTAAATGATCCAGTTATGACTTTTTGATTATCAATAATAATTACCTTGCTATGAGCAATAGCAGGTTTAAAGTCAATCCATATCGGGATTTTGTGCTCAAATAATTCGTTAATTACACTATGTTTTGAACTAGTTTGTGATTCATCTAGGATAACCTTAATATCAACACCACGTTCCTTAGCTTCGATTAGCGACTTTGCAATAGATTTAGAAGTAAATGAATATGCTTGAACCAACGCAGACCTTTTAGCATGTTCTACGGAATCAATTATTAGATTGGTGCAATTTTCTCTAGGAGTGAAACATACAGTAGTACTTGGACAAGAAACACACCCTGATAAAAGTGAGCAAGTTAATAGAACTAATAAATATCTAATCATGAAAAAATACATCCTTTCAGTTGACGGCGGAGGCATAAGGGGCATAATACCAGCCATCATTCTAGCAGAAATAGAAAAGAGAGCAAGAAAACCGATAGCTGAAATCTTTGATCTTATGGCAGGTACTTCAACTGGTGGAATTGTTGTAGCAGGGTTATGCAAGAAAGATAATCAAGGAAATCCCCAATATTCAGCCAATGATTTGGTTGAGCTCTATCGGGAATATGGATCATATATTTTCAAATCTTCATTCTTCAGGCGATCAATATTATCTTGGTTTAACTGCGCACAATACCCACATAAAAATATTGAATCTGTATTGGATAAATATTTTGGAGAGGATATTCTAAAAAACACTTTAAGTAATGTGTTGATTACGAGTTACGATATTCAGAATAACTGCCGTGTGTCCAGAAAAGGCGAGTATGTTCAGTGGGAGGTAGACCCACCAGGATAAGAGTCGGAGTCCTGTAGCTAGGGTAGCAATATGGAGGGAAACCAAGATATTGAAGCCTACCGACAACGTTATCGTAAGGATAATGGCGAATTATCAGGTTGTAGCGAAAGCGAACACATAGGTGGCCTCGAAAGTGTGTAAAACTAAAGGCTGAGCTCACGGCAGTTGGGTGAAAGCAACATAGATAGCTGAAATACGAATGATACAGCATATCTACTTTAGCGGGGTGGTAGTGATGACATGATAATAAGGGAATACGAGGCAACTGGAGAAGCCCTCCTCATCCCAAGGAGAAATACCTTGGAGTGGTAGGTTCTATAACTGGAAACAGGAAATGAACTGAAGATGAAAGGGTGGCGGATGGGTGTGTAGTAGTGACGAAGTGAGGTAACGCTCATGGAGCAAAGGCACCCTACTAGTAGGAATCTTTTAACAAAAGGGAGGTAAAGGTAAAAATGATAAAAATGCCAATTAAATTACAAGACCTGAGAAGGAAGATATATACCAAAGCGAAGGCAAAACCGGAATGGCGATTCTGGGGAATCTATGTTCACGTATGTAAGATGGAGACGCTAGAAGAAGCATATAAGCTGACAAAGAAGAGTAATGGGGCACCAGGAATTGATAAGGTGACGTTCGAATCGATAGAAGCAGAAGGCTTAGAGAAGCATCTTCAACAAATCAGACGTGAACTAATAACCAAGACCTATAACCCAAATAGGAACCGGAGAAAGGAAATACCAAAAGCTGGAGGAAAACTCAGAGCGTTGAACATACCCTGCATTCGGGATAGAATAGTGCAAAGCGCACTAAAGCTAATAATTGAACCAATATTCGAATCTGACTTTCAGGACGGATCATATGGATATAGACCTAAGAGAAAAGCGCATGAAGCAATAAGCAGGGTAGCGAAAGCAGCAATCAAAGGCAATACAAAAGTTATTGACGTAGACCTAAAGTCCTACTTTGATAATGTGCGACATCATATTCTTATGGAAAAGATTTCCAAAAGGGTAAACGATAAAGAAATCATGCACTTGATTAAGCTAATCCTCAAAGTAGGAGGGAAACGAGGAATAGCACAAGGATCACCACTTTCACCACTACTAAGCAATATATACCTCAATGAGGTGGATAAAATGCTAGAGAAGGCAAAAGAGGTGACTAAAGAAGGAAAATATCAACATATAGAATACGCTAGATGGGCAGACGATCTAATGATACTGATAGATGGACACCAGAAATGGGAATGGCTTGAAAAATCAGTGCACAAAAGGTTACAAGAAGAATTAGCAAAAATAGAAGTAGAAGTAAACGAAGAAAAGACAAAAGTGATTAATCTTAAAGAAAAAGGGACATTCAGCTTCCTAGGATTTGATTTTCAACAGAACATCACAAAACAAGGAAAGTGGAATGTGAGGATAACACCCAAGATGAAAGCACGAACAAACCTACTTCAAAAATTGAAGGAAGTATTCCGCTGTTATAAATCGCAACCAATAGGAAAAGTGATTCATATCATTAATCCGATATTGAGAGGGTGGACAAACTACTTTAGGATTGGAAACACAAATCGAAGCTTTAGTTACGTCAAACATTGGGTAGAGAAGAAAATAAGACGCAATCTAATGAGAGCCAGAAAAGCAAAGAAAGGATTTGGCTGGAAGAGATGGAGTAGTGAATGGATATATAAAACTCTAGATCTTTATTCAGACTATAGAATAAGGTATTACATTCAGAAAGCCTTACCAGCACAATATGTTATAAATTTTGGTAAAGAAACTACTAGGAAAGCGTAGTGCGGGAAAATCGCATGCTGCGTTTGATGAGGCGGGAGCTGGAAACGTGAATATGGGAATTTTGGATTGAGGCCCAACATGAAAATAATGGATCAGCCACCAAACCCTAAAGAGGCGCGCCAGTTCTCGACCCTACCATTTTTCTTTAAAAGCTGGAAAGAAGGTAATATTAAGCTGAAAGATGCACTCAGATCTGCAACGGCTGCACCTACTTACTTTACACCTAAATATCTTAAAATCAACCACAAGGAAATGGTATTAGTGGATGGAGGGGTTTTTGCAAATAATCCAGCGGCTTGTGCTTATGCTAGTGGTAAAAGGTTATTTCCAAATGATGATATTCTACTGTTATCGGTAGGTACTGGCAGAACAGATAGAAGCATAGAGTATGCCAATTCAAAGAGATTTGGAAAAATAGGCTGGATAAAACCACTAATACATGTGATGTTTTCTTCAAGTTTAGATGCAGTAAACTATCAACTTAATCAAGTTATAGCTGATAAATATATACGTATACAATCGCAATTAAAAATAGCATCACCTGACATGGATAATATTACATCAAAAAATATCAAATCTCTTCAGCAAGAGGCAAATGCAATGATAGAGGACAATCAGAAAGCGATAGAGAAATTCTGTGATGTTATATCTTGATACGTCAAATTCTGAAGAGCTAAACAAGTTTTTAGAATAGATATATTAAACACATAACTATTTTTACTTATATCTTAATATATTGTTTAACACAATTCAATTTTCACACTCATCAGCAGTTAGGCCACTTGCTCGCACAATAATATCAATAGCAACACCTTCCTTAACTAGATCTTTTGCAATCTTGATTTTCTCTGCTTTTTTAACCTTTTCTTTACCAGTTTGCATTCCTTCAGATAAAGATCTAGCTACCGTATCCAGTAATTCTTGATCCTCAATTTTTTCGCATTTACCTATAAACCTAAAAACTGGCTCATTTTCATATTCTGTTAGTCCAAGAGCTTTAATGTTAACTGATAATGTCTTTGCTATCTTATATAATATTTCAATTGGAATGTCTGTATATCCTCGTTCATAGTCGTGTATTTCTTTAGGTGTTGAACCGATTTTATTTGCCAAGTCCTCCTGAGTGTATTCCCGTATTAATCTCTGCTCTTTTATCCTTTTTCCCACTTTGTAGAGTATAGAATCAGTACAAATTTCTTTCTCTATATCATCATATTCATAAGTAGATAAGCGAGTCACTTGGGAAATAATATCAACTGAAACTCCTTCTTTCACTAGATTCTTTGCTACTTCTATTTTCGCTTCTTCTTGGCTAATTTTCTCGCTAATATATACAAACCTTACTAATGGATACAGCTTCTTGCGTAATTCCTGATCCTTAATTTCTCTATGTATTTTTGTTAGATAGACTATTTCTTTATCCTCATCTTCGTACCAACCGTTTTCTCTTAGTACTGTTGGTCCTGGAAGTAGATCTACAACATTGACTGACAATGCTCCTGCTATTATATACGATTCTTTGATTGTAATAGCCTTGCACCCTAGTTCAAAGTTATGTATTTCCTTATGTGTTAAACCAATTTTGCTTGCTAATTTTGCCTGAGTATACCCTTGTATTATCCTACAACCTTCTATTTTTTTCCCTAGCTCGTAGCTTACTGAGCCAATATGCTCTGAATTATCATAGATAAATCCTCTAAAAGCTGTTTTTCCTACAGAAGCAAACATATATTTTATCACAAAAAAATCCACTATTGGCTAAGTTTTTATGAAATCACAAAAATTTCTCAATCATATAATTTGATAAGCCTGTCGTTTGCAAGATAATATCAACAGAAATTCCTTCTTTCACTAAATTCCTTGCAACTTCAATCTTCTTTTCCTCTCTGACCTTTTCTCTACAAACATGTATACCTTCAAATAAAGACTTGATTAGCATATCGCGTAATTCCCGACTCTCAATCTTTTTGTATTCTTCTATCAAGTTTGATAGCTTTTCTTCCGCTTCACTATCCTCATCTGATTCGGGAAGTAGATCTATGATACTGATTGATAATACCTTTGCTATTTCATCTAACATTTCAAGTGAGACAGCAGCTCTCCCTTGTTCATACTCGTATATTCCTTGATTTGTTATGCCAACTTTATTCGCTAAATCTTTTTGTGTATATCCTCGTATCAATCTCCACTCTTTTATCCTTTGCCCTACTTTGTATGGAACCGGAATTTTGTTCTCCTCATACTCACCAATAGATAAGTTAGTTGTTCGAGAGATAACATGAGCAGAAACTCCTACTTTCATCAAACCCCTTGCTACTTCTATTTTTACCGCTTTTCCACTTCTTTCCTCGCTCAAACGGATAAATTTGGTTAATAAATAAAATATCTCACGTAATTCTTTATCCTTATATCCCTTTACTAAACTTAATATTTCTTCCTCTTCAAAATATCTTTTTTCATTTGGTAGTGTCTCTCCACAAACTAGACCTTTAACATTCACTGATAATGCTTCTGCTATGGCATATAACTTCTTAATTGGAATTTTACGGTTCCCTTTCTCATATTGCAGTATTATCCAGTACTTTACACCAATTTTCTCAGCTAAACCCTTCTGAGTATAACCTCGCCCTAACCTCCAACTTTTTACTTTTTGTCCTACTTCATAATCTAGACTTTTTTCCACGCAAAAAACCATATATATAATATTTTCTACTATAGCTCAAAGGCTCCAGTAAACTCTGGAACCTTAAAATAAATGAATTAAAGTTCCCTAAAGGTTTCTTTACTACCTCCACATACCCTATTTACCCATGAAGACAATACTTCATCATTGCTAATCTCTTTTATAGCATACTTTTCACTCCATATGCCACATCTAGTGAAATTACCTTTCTCTACTGCTTCTTGAAGTTTCACTCCCCCAAAAAGGCAGTTTTTTCCTATTTCTTCGCCTCTTTTTTGTAACTCAGCCCACATTTCCTTATCCGCTACTTTTACTTGTACCTGACTGCAGTTTTTTACGTCCTGGTACAATACAATATTTAGCTTACCAATGCTTGTAGGAAATTCTAATATAATAGAGCTTCCATCTGACATATCGATATAGTTTCTTATACCTCCCTTCTCACTTTTAACCTCAACTGCATCATTGCCAATTTTTAAAATATTACTTCCTAATTCTCTGTTTGCTTCCAGTATTTTGGCTACCTCTACCTTGCTATCCCCAGAAAATTCTATATACGATGTTGTATTATCTATCTCAACATCTATTAATTCTCCTTCTTGCACAGCACTTTCGCCAGCTTTCTCTAGTTCTTCTAGTCTCTCATCTATCTGTGGCTGAACTTCTGGTTGTAGCTCATTATAGATTTCACCTATCAGTTTATTCTGCAATAAAGTATCATGAAACTCTGCACCACTTAGCATTAGCTTACGCATTATCTTTTTTCGATCACTTTTTTCTAATCTGTGAAAATGTGTACCTAATACTACATATTCTGCAAAGCTCCATTCTCCATCATTACATGCATTTAGCCTTCCTCCAGAAGCTAGTACTTTGTCTATAACTTTGTGCAATTCATTTACATTCTTTGCCTCTACCACTTCACTTTTTAACCAGCTCAAAGTTTCTGCGCTTGGCTTTATTTTTTGCAAAGATGAAGAAAATGGATTTTGATAATCTGCTTGATCGCTTACAGGTTTTGTGCCATATATATAATCAAGCCCTTTTCCGTAGTTGATTTTGTTTTCGCGAACGTCTCTGCTAGGAAAAGGCACCTCTCCAAGCTTTTTAGCCTTATTAGTTTTGCTTACAAAGGTGGACTGCTCTTTAGTACGACCTATTCCTACAATAGCATTTAACACCTCACCTTTTGATAATCTATCAAGATCAATGTTTAACTCGTAAGTACCTCCTTCTTGATCATCAAAAGGTACAATTATTTTATTAACCATATTAGCCTCCGCTATTCAATATACTTTACTAAGTCTACAACCGACTTTATTACTTTATTATTAATTCAATATATACTTTCTCATTAATTATAGAGAATTATTAATGTGCTTGCAAATACTTTTTCATTCAAGTAGTTAAACAACTCATGAAAATCTTCAAACATCTGCTTTATAACAGTCCTTGCTCTTTAAAGCTAAAATACTCAACACTTGTGATGATAATGTGATCCAGTAACCTAATCCCTATAGTCTGACAAGCTTTAGCCAAGTCTTTAGTTACAGCTTCATCCTCATCAGATGGCTTTAACCTTCCTTCTGGGTGGTTATGCGATTATACATATTGATACTCCTATAAAAAATTTGGGTTGTTGAGTTTACCATTTTTAAAATCCATAAGGGTTCTAACAGTTTCTGGTCTATCTTCAAATAAATACTTGCCTCTGGTTTTGCTATAGTCTTTTTGTATTTTTATTTTATCTCTCCTTATTCTATCGTAAAGCCACTGCCTGGAAACTTCAAGGATTTTTGCAACTTGTGAAATAGTAAGGTAGCCAGGCACTTTAATGGGGTGTGATTGCTCCTTTTTTCGCATAATATTATTTTTTAACCGAATATTTTTTACTGTATTTTCTAAAACAATATTCTTTGATTGTGAGGGAGAACGATACCCTTGTGTTTCTAAGTACTTGGCAATTTCTATATCCGTTTTACCCTCTTTACTTGACTTTATTATCGATTGCTCCATTTCTGTTGCAGTAGTCAATGCACGAAAGGAGCTTACTGGAATAGGAGCATGGAAAGTGGTAGTTTCTCTACCATGCCATACAATACGTATCTGCAAGCAATCACGCATGATTCGGTGTGCTACTACCTTATCAATCAGACAACGAACAAAAGATTTTCTTTGCTGACGTGACAGAACTGACTTATGCCAAATTTCTGGTAGTTTCTTACCTACATCTAAAAATATTGTTTTCAGTTCCTCGGATAATTGAGGAGTAGGTTTACTTGGATACTGACGTTCAAATGTAATTTCCGCTTGCTTGAGTTCATTCAATGCCTGTTCCCAACGTCTTTCAAGTTCTGCAGCTACAAGACGATTGTCAGGATCAACTTGATTAAATTGTCGTTCTGCCAATCTTACTTGGTATCTTAAGCGTTCTAATTGTTGTAAATGAGCTTTATTAATTTCTTGTTCAGATTGTAGCTGCGAGTTAATAGCCTTAGTATAAGCATCTAGCTCAATTTGACTAAGTGCTGCAAAAAATTTAGGAATTACTTCATTATCAATAATATCAGCAGGTAAAAACTGACATGAAGGGGAAAGATCACGTTGATGTTGGTAACTGCATTTATAATGATTTCCTCCTTTATACTGTACTATCATTTTGTGTCCACATTCTCCACAATAGATTATTCCATGTAATAATGCTGCACCTGGTCTAGCTATTCCACGTGTTCTACAGCGACGGTAATCCGCATGATTATCTTTAAGTATGATCTGAATCTTTGTAAAGGTTTCCCAATCTATGTAAGCTGGGTATTTATCTTTAATTAGAACTTTCCATTCTTCCATTGGTAGTCTTTTTGTTGTTTTATTAGCAGAAGATAGTTTGTGACGCGTAGTACAAGAACGACCATAAGCAAATGCTCCAGCATAAGCAGGGTTTTTGAGCATTGAGATAATTGCGTCAAAAGTTGGTTTTTTCCAATGCACTTCTTTAAAATTGTCATACCTAGGAATGGTAAGTTGGTTATTGTTAAAATACCTTACAACTTGTGCTGCTGTTCGTTTTTCTAGAAAAGTGTCAAAAACAAGCTTAATATGCTGCTGAACTTCAAGGTTAGGATCCTTACTCACGGAATCATCAATGTTACGAACGAAACCCACTGGAAGAGATAAGGCTAAATCTCCTCTGGTTGCCTTATTTACTAGTCCAGCATTTAGTCTGGCTCTTATAGTAGATAACTCCATTTCAGCAAGCTGTCCTTTCAGACCAAGTAACAACCGACCATTAATAGTACCAGGGTCATACACACCATCCCGATCAGCTATCAAACACTGTTTATAGCCACATATATCCAATAACGGATACCAATCAGAACAATTACGTGACAAACGAGTCACATCGTAGGATAGGATAATCCCTACCTTTGATAAAGTGACTTTAGCGAGAATCTCTTTATACCCTTCACGCTTTTCAGCACTAGCACCTGTTAAGCCGAGATCATTATCAATAACAACAATATTATCAGCTTTCCACCCAAGATCAATAGCTCTTTGTTTCAGCGCATACTGTAACTCCAAACTTTCTTGATTGCTCAGTGCTTGATGAGGTGTTGATTGTCTTATGTAAATTATCGCTTCGCGTGTTAAATGTTGTGCTGTAATTAGCTCTGATGTATTCATGGATGACCTCTTTGGACACTAATAATATGTTTTCTAAAATTTCTGATTTGAGACATTGCGGCATTTTTTTCCACACTCTATTTGGTTTACATGGCATAATTTATACTCCTTTGCTAAAGAAACAAATTCGTATAATGAATCCCATGTTAATTTACTTGTGAGAAAATCTTGCTTACTGGCTAAGTTGGTAGCAAGAAACGGGATACGCAGAATTATGTTATTACGATGAATAACAAATACATTACTACTACAATGGGCTCTTGAACTGATAAAGGATATAGGAAAAGTTCTGCCAAATAGCGGATGAGTTGGATCTGTAACTGTAATCTCTTTTTGGTTGTTGAATGGGGTATTAAGGTGGTTGATCGTGTGCTAATATTATCGATGCTGCCTCCATTGATAATGCCTTTTTTACCACTTTCCTTTCAGATAGGTGCACCTCATCTATTGTACCAAAATACACTTCGTCTCTTATCAAACGGTACTGTGTATCCAAATATATTATCTGGACAGCTTCTTTTGCTGAAAAGCCTATACTTACCCTTACATATTCTATGAGCTTTTCTTGGCTATCCATTGCAGGGCCTCTCTTTAACCCTTCTCTTAGTGCCCTCTTGTAAGCTTCTTTAACACATTCAATTGCTGCGGCTGCATGTTCAGTCATTCCGTCTATCATTTTCAGGTCATCGATTTCTCGCCCTAAAATTTCTCCTATTCCTGGGCAATTATCCATTAAAGTTTTAGTCACATCTTGTGCTTGCTTTCTGTCATGAACTGCTCCTAGAAGCACTGCCACTATTTCGCGATCAAATAGAGCACTTCCTCCTCCGCTTTGTAGTACTCTCTCTATTTCTTCTGTAAGTTTTTCACTATTATTCATAAAATATACTCCTCGTTAATAACAAATTGTTTTTAATTGTTTACTGCTACTTTTTTAGCAGTCTTGGCATAAAGCCATAGCTTCCGAGTGAAGTCAAATCAATTTTTCAATCTTTTTTACTTATTTTTTCATCAAAAAATTAAGATATTAACAGATGCTTGTTTATCTAATTGAAAATTAACCCTTTATGTAAAAGAAGTTGTTACTATTTTAGAAATAACATCAGTAGAAAAACCTAACTTGAGTAAATTATTTGCAACTTTCATTCCCTCTATTTTATCAATCTTCTCTTTGTAAATTTGCTTTCTTTGCAATAAAAATTCTACCCATATATTCAGTTCATCTAGTGATTCTTGATTGTCAATTTTTCTATATTCTCTTGCCCAACTTAATAATTCATTTTCTGTTTCACCATCTTCGCAATCATTTTCTTTGTATTCCTTTATCAGATCTTCAACATCTACTGATAGTTCTTTTGCTATTTCCCATAACCTTTCACTTAAAAGAGTCTTGTTCATAATGATGTACCTGCGAGGGTCCTACATCTAGCTTTTTTGCTAATTCTTCTTGAGTATATCCTCTTCCACTTTTTTATCTCTTGTCCTCCGTTTTGGCTTGTACAACCGATACTCTCTCTATCAGCATATTCTTCAATTGATAAGCCCGTTGCTCGATAGATAATCTCAGTATCAAACCCCGCCTTAACTAGATTCTTTGCAATTCTTATTCTTGCTGCTTTTATATTACTTTCTTCTTCAGCTCGAACAGATTTGGCTAATGCATAAATTGCTTTGTGTCCTCCTGTTTTTTCTATGAAATTATACATTTCCTCAATCTTAGCTTTGTCGAAACAACTACTTTCTTTTAGTACTTTTCGTCTTGGAAAGAGATTTCTAACATTAATTGATAACGCCTCTGCTAGGATTTTTAACTTTTCAGTTGGAATGCCACATGTTCCTTGCTCGTATCTTATCAGTGTATGATAGTTTATGCCTGCCTTGTCTGCTAAGTTTTTCAGAGTATATTTTTGTTTTAACCTCCAGCTCCTTACTTTTTGTGCTATCTGGTACCTTATCGAGATGTTTGTCATAAATATTATACAGGTTAACATAAATCAACTACGTTTAATTGTTGAACATTTCTTCAGAATTGTGTATAATTATTAATGCTTTTTGTGTGCCGTAGAGACACAAGGAATGTTCAGGAAAGAGCAAACTAAGTGCGAAAGCTGTACAATAGATGAGGGTGGACCCCTCGGAGCCGGTTTACAAGAGCAGGCTTCAAACAACCATAAGCTGCTTTGGTAAAGAGCCAAGGTAGTGAGCGTTATGGAAAAGGCGTAATTATGCGTCATGTGTGAAATAGAGAGATGAATGCAAGTGAACCACTGATTACACGTCGAAAGGTAATGCGATGATGTCAAAACCAGGGGAGAAAAAGTAACTTGGGATAAGCCTATCGGGAACTTGTCTACTGGGTAGGTGGCATCCGGCATATAGGTGGCATGAACCTATTTCAGGCTATTGTGTGGAACTACGGGAACCTGTCGTTTCGATGATAAGGGAGAAGTCCAAGGAGCTGAACTCTAAGGAAGAGAGTACTGATGCGAAAAACAGGGGCGGATTAGCTCGTAGTAGTGAAGAAGTTTTTGTAATGGAAATGGAGCGAAGGGGCTGAGTTATTTAGTTTTAATTATTTATCAACCGAAAGGGAAGAGTTAATGAATAAAACAAAATCTTTTGACATACCAAAGCAACTGATTTGGAAAGCTTATAAACAAGTATCCAAAAACAGAGGTGCGGCAGGTGTAGATGAGGTCTCGGTAACAAAGTTTGAAGAAAATCTAAAAGATAATCTATACAAACTGTGGAATCGGATGTCATCCGGAAGTTATTTTCCAGAAGCAGTAAAAGCTGTTGCGATACCAAAAGATACAGGAGGACAAAGAACTTTATGTGTTCCTTCAGTATTCGACAGGATAGGGCAAACAGCAGCTACTATGTATCTCGAACCGTTAATAGAGCCGGAATTTCACGAAGATTCATATGGTTATAGACCAAACAAGTCTGCACTGGATGCGGTAAGTACAGCGTGTAAGAGATGTTGGAGAAGTGATTGGACGATAGATCTTGATATTTCTGGATTTTTCGACAATCTGGATCATGTGTTAGCATTGCAAACTATCAAGAAGCATACAGATTGCAAGTGGGTCATACTGTACGTGGAAAGGTGGATGAAAGCCCCGATTCAACTAGCAGATGGCAGTAAGGTAGTTAGGAATAAGGGAGTTCCACAAGGAGGTTCTGTAAGCCCAATCATTTCTAACATATTTATGCATCATGCATTTGATATGTGGATGAGGCAAAACTACCCAACAATACCATTTGAGAGATATGTAGATGATGCAATGGTGCACTGTAAAACCCAGAAACAGGCAAAATTCATAAAAGACAAGATCGAAGAAAGATTGGCTGAGTTTAAGCTAAAATTACATCCTGAAAAGACACAAATAGTGTACTGTAAGGATGACAATAGGAGAGATGAGTTTCCAATACAGAGCTTTGACTTTCTGGGTTACACGTTCAGACCTAGACTGGCAAAGAACAATAAAATAGGAAACTATTTTGTCTCATTTCTACCTGCAATTAGCAACAAAGCCAAGAAGAAGATCAACCAAACCATAAGGTCATGGAAAATACGTAGGCAAACATATACAACACTAGAGAAAATATCAAAGAAAATAAATCCTATAGTCCGAGGCTGGTATCAGTACTATGGCAGGTTTTATAAATCAGAGATGTATCCATCTCTCAGAAATGTAGAGTGGCACCTAGTAGGATGGGTCAGAGCCAAATATAAGAAACTTCGAAATCATGGAAGACTAGCAAAGCAATTTCTAGCAAAAGTGAGAAAGAGGTCTCCAAATATTTTCTATCACTGGACACTAGGATTGGGATCAAAAGGCTGAATAACGGGAGCTGTATAAATCGAGAGGTTTACGTACAGTTCTGCGAGAGACTGGTGGGGAAGCTCCGCCGGTCTACTCTCCAAGGTTCTTTCTTATGACTTTTTCTAAGTTCCTCGATCCTAAATATGACCTGCCCTTCAAACGAGTGTTCGGCACTGAAAAAAATAAGAAGATTCTTATCCACTTTTTGAATGACATCTTAGGCTTTACTGGTGTTAACACAATTCAAGATGTTAAGTTTCTTAGCACTATTATGGACCCTGAAATTGCTTCTGATAAACAGAGTATTGTTGATGTCCTCTGTAAGGATTCTTTCGGGAATAGATATATTGCAGAGATGCAGCCCGCTAGAGACAAGTGCTTTGAAAAACGTGCCCAACTTTATGCTGCTAAAGCTTACTCAAGACAATCTGGCAATTACATTGATTTTAAGAAAGTGTTCTTTATTGCTATTTCCAATAGTACGCTATTTCCTACAGAGGTTGAGTATATTTCTACTCACAATATACGTGATATAAAGACTAATGGACATTACTTAAAAGATTTTCAATTCGTCTTTATTGAGTTGCCTAAATTCGCAAAAAATAAAGTAGAGCAACTAGAGAGCACAGTAGAAAGGTGGTGTTTTTTTTTCCGGTATGCAGAAGATACTACAGATGAAGACCTAAAAGATATTGCAGAAAAATCACCAATAATAAAGCTAGCATATGATGCATTAGACAAGTTTAGTTGGGAAGAAGAGGATCTTGCAGCATACGAAGAAAGAGTATTGAGTGTACAGAAAGAAGCTGCTATTTGGGAACAACGTCTTGATGATGCTAGAGATGAAGGTAAACAAGAAGGTAGACAAGAAGGCATCCAAATCGGCCATCAAAAAGGTAAAGTTGAAGTAGCCAAAAACTCACTTAAGGCCGGTGTCTCTATAGATGTTATAGCTCAAATTACCGGCCTCTCTCATTCTGAAATTTCACAACTCAAAGAAAAAACATAATACTCCTACTTATTCACTTTAACATTTATGAAAACCTTCTCTAAGTTAGAAACATCCCCTAATTAAGAATCTAGTGAACTGTCTAAAATGGCTATAAAGATTGCACATAGAATTATATAAATTACTATCATAACGTTACCCAAACTTCTATATCAAAGCTACGTGCTGTAAGTTTAATATGGATAGTATATTAACCATTTATTCCCCAACTCTAGTCTTGTATTCCTACTTCATTCATGTTAGTATTAGAACCATCAAACTTGCTACTGGTATACCTAATTATTTTGTGGCTAATTTTGCCACCTTCACTTTAAATTTTCCACTACTTGGCATATTATAGCTCCACCTCTTATATTATAACCTACCTATTGAGATTACCTCCAAGTTTGGTTACTCCTACATCAGAAAGACAAGTTGATACTTTATCCTTTGGTAAGACATTTGTACAAAAGCACTTCTTGCACTTTTCTAAAACATTATCTAACCCAACATTACCACTAAATTCAACTCCTCTTTCCAAGCTTGCTATTATTTCTGGATATGCATCTTTAAGTTCAACATGTATTCTAGCTTGCTCTTTTGATTCTAGGTTTCTTATTTTATCTTCTACAAATGAATTAAATTTTTTAAGAGCAAATTCAACTGCAACTCTGCTGCTTGGCACAACTTCTACTCCTTTACTCATTAAACCTTGATAGCGCCTACTTGGAGTATTATCTAATGCATCGGCAACACAACTCGCAAGAGCAATATTTTCATTATTTAGGAATTTATTCCAACCAACAGATGATGTACTTTGTGGTATGTTTTTATTATCACTTTTTACATTATTCTTGTCTGCAATGTTGTATTGAGAGGGTAATGCAGGAATTATAGAGAAAGTGCTGGCTGCTAATTTTTTCACCCAAGAAATACAATCATTTATCCATGAAGATGGTCTTGTGCTACTGCTTGCTACTATCTCAGGTTGATTACTTGAATCTATAGCAAAAGGTTTACGTGATAAGTAACCATGATGATGACGGCGTCTGCGTTGTACAGGCTTTTCTCTTTCTTGGTTAAGTTTTTCTAAGCACTGCACAACATCACTACATTCTTCATTTTTACCATTTACTCTGAGTTTTTCTCTAACAATATCTAGTGGTGTTCTACCGTCAGCAGTTAAAGCATCAATATCAGCACCTTTTTCAGCAAGATACTTAACCATATTTAATAAATCCAATTGAACAGCCCAATGAAGAGGTGTCCAACCTTCATTATCTTTGACCTTAATATCAGCACTGTTATCTAAAAGAAGTTCAACTATATTAAAATTATTCTTTTGAATGGCCCAGAACACAGGAGTCCAACCCTGCCTACCCTGAACATTAACGTTAGCACCTTGTCTGATACTGTCTCTGACTTTCTCAAGATCTCCTTTTTCTGCAGAAATTAATAATTCTTTATCTAGATCCAATTGTTTTCGTTTCAAAACTTCTACTATATCTTCGTAACCCTTTTGAATAGCTAGGTCTAAAGGTGTTTTGCCGTACATGTCTGTAGCCTTTAAATTAGCACCCCTGTCAAGAAGTAGATTTACTACATTCAACCTGTTTGCGTCAACAGCAATATGCAAAGGTTTCCTATTGTATGCATCTTGAGCCTCAATATTAGCACCTTTATCAAGAAGAAATTGAACCATATTTGGATTACCTTCTTGAGCTGCAAAGTGCGATGGTGTTCCTTGATATGTAATCTCATTATTAAACTTGGCACCCTGAGCTATAAGGAACTTGACCATATCCCATTTACTTCCCTGAGCGGCATAGATTATAGGTGTCCAACCATTATTGCTATCTTGAATATCTAAGCTAGCACCTCTACCTACAAGATCTTTAACTTTATTAAAATCACCATCCCGTACTACAGCTAACAATTGTTCATTTAAACCTAATTGTGTTTGTCGTAAATATGCTACAACATTATCAAGTTTTTTATCAATAGCAATATCGAGCGGTGTTTTACCATCCTTGTCTTTAGCGTTAATGCTGGCCCCTTTACTTATAAGATACTTTACTACATCCAAATGACCAATTAAAGAAGCCATGTGTAGAGGTGTTTTACCATTATAGCCTTTAGCTTCTAAATTAGCACCATTTTCAACAAGATACTTTACTACATCCAAATGACCATTCCAAGAAGCATTAAGTAAAGGTGTTCTGCCATAGCGGTTTTTTGCCTCTAAATTAGCATCACTTTTAATGAGATACTCTACTATATCTAAATAACTATTCCAAGAAGCCCAGTGTAGAGGAGTATTATCATCACCATCTTTGGCTTCTAAGCTAGCACCCTGGCTAATCAGATTTTTAACCTCATTAAGCTCATGACTTCTTACAGCAAGTAACAACTTTTTATCTAATTGTACTTGCCTTAAATATTGTTCAACATTAACATGTTTTTTATCAATAGCGATATCTAGCGGTGTTTTACCGTAATCACTTGTAGCACCAAGATTAGCACCAGCACCTACAAGAAACTTCACTACATCAAGCCTGTTGGTATCAGCAGCGTAATGTAAAGGTGTCCAATGACCTTTGTCTTCAGCATTAACATTAGCACCACGACTAAGAAGTAATTTGACTGCATCTAGCCTATAGTTTTCAACTGCTCCATGTAAAGGAGTTGCTTGATATTCCCCATTTTCAGTTTCAATATTAGCGCCATTGTCAAGAAGGAATTTTATTCTGTCTAAATCACCCATTTCAGCAGCTGAATACAGTAGTGTATTGCCATCCTTGTCTTTGGTATCAATGTTAGCACCCTTGGCAATAAGACCTCTAACTTCATTAAGATCAACACCTTCCATAGCAGTCAACAACTTTTTATCTAATTGTACTTGTTTTAAATATTGTTCAACATTATCATGTTTTTTATCAATAGCAATGTCTAGCGGTGTTTTACCATCATTGGCTTTAGTATTAATGTCAGCTCCTTTGCTTATAAGATACTTTACTACATCCAAATGACCAATTAAAGAAGCCATGTGTAGAGGTGTTTTACCATTATAGTCTTTAGCTTCTAAATTAGCACCATTTTCAACAAGATACTTTACTACATCCAAATGACCATTCCAAGAAGCATTAAGTAAAGGTGTTCTGCCATAGCGGTTTTTTGCCTCTAAATTAGCATCACTTTTAATGAGATACTCTACTATATCTAAATAACTATTCCAAGAAGCCCAGTGTAGAGGAGTATTATCATCACCATCTTTGGCTTCTAAGCTAGCACCCTGGCTAATCAGATTTTTAACCTCATTAAGCTCATGACTTCTTACAGCAAGTAACAATTCTTTATTCAATTTTAAAATTCTCACTATAACTTCGTTAAAATCCACTATAACATCTTCTGAATTACAAGTAGAAGCTATACACCTTGAATTAGAAACTATTGCATCATTAAAAGCGAACATCATTTCCCTTGCTGGTTGATGAGTATTCCAGTTCTCTACTTTTACAAGAGTGTTACTTTTATGTGATAGCAATAAGGTATCATTCATAACTTTCATATCGAAATCTAATATAGACTTACCTTTCAAATCAACCAAACCAATATCATTATTATTAATAGGCTGATTATGATAAATCTGTAACCCTTGTTCATCTGGTTTATAATACCTGAAAGAACTAAAGCCATCAGCTCTTTCTCCAAATTCTCCTGGTTCCATAATTTTGTTACTCAGCTCTATAGATAAATCCCAATTTTTGTGAACAGAAGAATAATAATCCGATATTGATAATGCCCCTCTATCTGACAACAATAGCAAATCATTATTTAGTTTCAAAAAGAGTACTTTATCTGAATCAAACGTGAAACAATTATGATGATTTAAAAGGTCAGTACCATTAACGCTAAATCTTCCATCTATTTCCAAACTATGAGAACAATAATCACGCTCTAGTTCCCCACCCTGAAGTTTGTAATATTCTTCTCCGTCAAATGTAACTGTAACATCTTTATAATCTGGTAGCAGAGTTACATTTAGGCCATTTTTGTTAATCTTTATTTCTCCTTTATCATTTTCTATAAATGGCATATCATTTAATGTACTATTTAATTGGCTAAAATCTAATATGCCATTTGCTTGAGCAATTGTAATATTAGCGTTTCTGTTATCGAAAAGATAAAGATGACTTATATTACTTGGAGCTTCCCAGTAAAAATTATGATGTTCTTTATCAGGATAAAAAATATGATTACTGGAACTACCTATAGTACTATGATAATTAGCACTTGATAATTGCTTTGTAATATTAAAGTTTGAATTGTCTATCTTTCGTAAATTATCTAATTCATCATCTAACACAACATTACTACCTATGCTTTTTGTCACATGCAAGTTTGTTACTACGCCAGTCTTATCATCTACTTTTGTTGGTGTTACAAATAAACCATCTGCTGTTTTTACCGATGTTTGTTTGTCTACACCTATAAAAGCTCCACTTTTATTATAGATGGTTGTTATATTGTTAATGTGTGTTATGTTACCTATATCATTAAAATTTATCGGTAATAATACTAAACCTTTTCCATGAATGGAATCACCAAAATAACCCTTTATTGCAGTAAAGTTTTTTGCTGTTATTACATCATTTCCACCCTTACCATCTACATAATCTACATTGAAGAACTCTAGGTAATTAGTTCTATTACTGCCAATAATAGAATGTATGTTTATTGAATCTGTAGTAAGATTACCTTGTGTTATGACTATGTTCTTTTGTCCATCTGTTCCTAAATCACAAGAAAACTTTCCTGCTATGTGAAAGAAATTTTTAGCTGGACTATATACCTTACAACTATCTAATGACTTTTCAAAATAGTACCTATTTTCTATATTATCTCTTCTATCTCGATCACCATTTAAAATATCCTTTTCTTGAAAAACAATATTAACATTAGCATTTTGAGCCGGTATGTAATATACGCTTCCATACCCACGTGAATTCTTATTTCTGTATATAACTGCATTATAACAGTCGCCAGAATATTCTTGCAAGAACCACTTTTCTAACACTCTATTTAATATCCTACCCCTATGTGGTGATGAATCTCCACATGAAGCTTGACTTGGCAACGTATACAGAATTTCCCTGTTTTTTTCATGTATTGCGATATCATCATCACGTGGTCCACAAGTGACACTATAATTTTCAACAGTACTGGGAATAATTCTAGAATAGTAATTCATATTATCAGCATAAAGAAAGTGCGTAATATTTGTACCTAAGTCAAAACTAAGTCTATTACTAATCACCCTAGTTTGGGTATAACACTTAAATCCGCCTAAAAGTTCTACAATTCCTTTACCAACATCCGATGGCATCATATGCCCCTGTCTTTTATCTCGAGAGTGTTTACTAGTAGCATATTCTTCTTTTGTAACCAGTATGGAAGGCAGTGAAATAGCTATTGTATCATAGTTACTCTTAAATTGATCTAAGATCCTTGATATATACTGTTTATATATCTCTTCTGCTTCCATATCATGTTCTATATAATCTAGTACTTTTTTACCAAGAAAAAAATCCCAATATAAGTCATGTTTCTCTTGATCTGTAAGTTTTATATGTTCTCCTAATTTTTCTACTTCAAGTCCTGCTTCTACAAATTGTGCTATAATGATTACAGCAACTGAAATAGCAGCACCAACTGGACCTGCAAATTCTCCTATTATTCCTGCTTCCATACCTATAGCTGACATTGTTTCCGTAACAACCGCAGGTACATCTGCAGCGATAAAGATAGAATTAGTTGCGATGTTTAGGTCAGCAATCTTTATATCTACAGGATCTGTCGCACTTTGCCTTGCTTTTATTGACTCCGCTAACCCTAAAAACGCTGCAAAGTTACCTATAGCACGTCCCATAACTGGAGCAAACTCCTTCAACATCTGAGAATCAAGCTTTGTTCCTAACTCTAACATTTTTCCAGAAATTTTTTCACCAATCTTTGGCATTACCCATAGATTTAATGCATCATAACCTAGTCCTTTTACATCTCCATTTGCTATATGTTTACCAACTAAAAATACTGTAAAGGCAAGGCCTGCACCTTCTGCTACTTTTCCTATTTTTTCTGCTACTCCGGATCTCCTCAGAATATTTTTCACTTCTTCTTTGTTCTCTATATTATCCTTCATTTCTTTCACAATATCCCTAATCTCTGGATCTATCGAATTTAGGTCTACATCCTTGATCTTTGCTACAAATGCTTCTTCAACATTTTTGTCTATAATTTCACCTTCAGATATCTGCTGAGAAACCTTGAAAAGCTGATCATAAAACTCAATATTCTTTACTCTTTCTGCTACCTTATCAGCATTGAATAACTCTTTGATACGTTGTTCTTTTTCCTCCTCTGTAATCTTTTCTTCATCAAACGAATCTATGCAGGCCATACTTACACTTCTTTCTCTTCTTGGTTTTTTACTTGGTGGATACTCCGGCGATGAAGATTTTCTTTTAGAACACTGCCCTACAGTAGGCAACATATGAACTGAACTATGAACTACTTCAACAGGAATAAATCCTTCTTTAGTTGTCCTACTTGTTAAAATAAGTTTACTAGGATTATTAGATCCTTTATCGAAAACAACACCGATAAACTTTACCTCATCACCATCTGTAAGAGTTTTATAGGTAACACCTTCTTTGTATTCTTCATTTATTTGATCATTTGCTTCCCTCAATAAAGCTTGAGCTCCTTTACCCTGCCTTGATGCCTTAAGTTCCAACCCTATTGGAGTGTACTCCTCAGCATTTCCACCTTGAGCCACAAACTTAATACCATGAACTAGCATGTCAATACGTTCTCCTCTACCGGTTTGAAACTCAGTTAAAACTAATGCCCTAGTTTCTGGTGATTCTTGTAATTTTAGGTCGCTATAATAACTAAATGCTCCATTCAATATTCCCTGGAAATGAGCTTCTTTATTAACGAGGCTCTTAAAAGGGAATATTCCTTCTCCAATTTTTTCTAATAATCTACTATATCCTCCTATTGATAAAGATTGGATATCTAGTGCTTTATCGAATGTTTCTTTTAACTCACTAGGATAAGGAACTTTTTTGAAAGTACCTTGAAATCTCTCAGCTCCGTTGTTGTACTCTTGTAAAGAATTATATTTTTCAGTCCAAACAGTAAGATATCTTTTAAAATCTGACTTGTATCTAGTATCAAAATTAAGACTTAATTCAACTATTTCCCTATCTCCTATCTCTCTACCTAATCTATCAAGAGGAAGCGCTTTATTCGGTACATCCTTTCTGTTAGCTTCAACAATATTTATTACATAAACTAACTTCCCTGTATTTTCTGGAATAAGCACCATTGTTACAACTGCGTGGCTTGCATCAAGGTTAGTTGATAGTGCTTCTCTGCTTCTTTGAGCTGCTAGACGTCCAAGCCCACGAAGATTAGGATGCACTTCAGTAGGTATATTATCTTCATAGATAAAAATGTACTTTTTTAAACTTGTTTCTGAATCTTCACTTAATAATAATGATTGCCCTAGTAAAAACCTACTGAAATAATGATTATCTCCCTTCTCTGGTGTACCAGGAAAGGTATGATAAATACGTTCTAAATTATCTTTTACCTGTTCTTTTAATTCCCTTTTACCAATTGTCTGCGTGTCCCAATCCTTAGTAGATTCTAATATTTCTTGAAAAAGAGGAATTATTTCTTCTCTACGACTTGATACTTTAATATCAGAGATAGGAGATGGATTATCAAGATTGACACCAACACATAAAATGTTATCTGCAGTAGTTAAAACTCGCTGAACATTTGGTTGAAACCCTTGTGCATACTTTTCTGCTTGCTGTAAAGCCCTATCTGGAGTGGCATTAGGACCTGCTCCTGCTTTTAACTCAATAATAATAGGAATAGAGTCTAATGCACGATCAGGACCACGAGCTAGCAAGATAATATCTGCATAACCCCTTCCTGCAAACTGCTCTGGATAAACTCTAAGATTATACCTATAGTGAAAATTCATGAAAACGCCAACCATAAATCCATGATGTGCTGCTTCACGTGCACTATTATCATAGACTACTGATCCTACATACTCAGAATGAACGTTATTAATTTTTTCAAGAACTTTTTTTAAAGACCTGCTAACTGTTTGCGCATCAGAATCAGATAGCTTCGCTATATCACCTTCGGGATTATTCCATATTCCTTTCTCTACTTCATGAAATTCTTTACTAGCAGGGGAATCAAGTATCTCTTTAACTTCCATATTAACAAAAATTCCATCCTTTTCTTTGTAGATCTGTACTAATCTGGATTTTATTCTATCTTGAATTTCATTCTTAATATTTTGCTCAACGTTCCGATTTCTAATCTTACTCCTATCTATATTATTTCTTAATATGTTCTCCAACTCATTAACAGTAAACTGATGGCCACGCTTACCTTCTGAAATGGAAAATAGATCTATATTATGAATAGCGTCTTCAGCATTTCCAATTTGACCATTTTTAACAATAGCCACCTTTAAAGTTTTCGAAGTATCAAAACTAAAATAAATCTTTTTAATATTTAACTTTTCTGCAATTTCTGTATCCAGCAAAGTAGAAAAGCTCCCTAAGAAGAAATGTGTAAAAAATCCTGCTTTTTCTACAGAGTGTAAATAAGATGGAATCTGATCCACAAATGATTGAAATCTTGTTTCGAAAGATTTAAAATCCTCTCCTTGCTTACTTGTGCCAACTTCTGTATCTGCTTCCTCTATCAATAACTGTATTAACTCAAAATCTTGTGGTCTTCCTTTACCCATGACTTTTTTTAAACCTTTCGCAAGCTCTACATCATTATCAACAATACCTCTCTCAAGACCAAAATTATAATGGTTTCGGTTACCCGGTGCGCCAACATGAAATAATTGTATTTGAATATCTCCATTACCATATTGAGTTTCAACTTCACCAGAAACACTAATTGTTGCGCTAAGTATTCCACTCATTGCTCTTATTTCAGGTTCACCTCCCCAAGTATTAGGGTTCCTCATGTTTTTCAAGTAACGCTCAAAATCACCTTCAACAAAATCTCTGAACTCATTCCTATGAGAACCTATATAATCAACTACTCGATTGCGAAATACATTTCTTACTAAGTTTGCAAATGTATCATCATAATTCGCAGCACTTAAATTCTGAACCAGATTCCTAATATGATCTAAATCTCGGGTTACAGCTCCTTCATTTCCAAATAGTACTTCATACCTTTGTCGAAATAAAGCATTGTCGTTTCTGACAGGTATTAAGTAAGCCATAGTAATGGACCAAAATAAGCAGCTACCATCTCCTGGAACATCGATTCTTTTAAACCTACTTTCACTTTCGGAATCAACATCAGACCTCCGATAGCGCTTAAATTGGGGAAATTCTTTAGCTTGCTCTATATATTGTATCTCATCCGATGATTCGGTAATCTTTGAATTAACGCCTTCTTTTTTTAGATGATCTATTGGATATTGTGCCTTAAACATAAAACCCCCTTCATTACATTATACCAAACCCACTATTTATTATCAGAGATATCAACAATATAAGCTATTTTTACCTGCATACTAACTTGGATATATAACATTTGTATTATAATGCAACATCTTTTTGACAGAAGCTAAAGTAGTAACAAGAAACCACCACCTGCTTTATAGAATTGCCTTATAATATCTCTTAATTACCCAACTCCAATTGCTCACATGCCTTGCTTAATTTAACCTCAGTTAAGCTAGCAGGCTCTTCAGATCTAGGCTTACCGTATGATGAAAATTTATTTAGTGAATCAACATCTCTTTTCTCTAACACAGATCGTATATACTCCGCTTGCCTAGAATCCATAAATTCTTTGATTTGATCAGAATTGGCCTTATCTAATATTGCCCATACCGGTTCCATGTAATTTTGATTTACCCAAGGTACTAATAAACTTGTAACAAGAAAGCAAGATCTATTACAAACTTCTTCCTTCAGCACATAAGTACGATGGCTATCAAATCCCTCCTTTCTCCACATATGCATAAAAAGCTTTGCACCTTCACCAGCATAATATGAGCTGTTCTCTGTTTTTATATAGTGTAGCCAGACAAGATATTTATCTTCTGAAACATTACTTGGTTTCAAATAGTCAAACAATGCTTGAAATTGATCAAAGCGAAGTGCACCCTGTAGCGTGTTTAGACTACCATAATAACCATTTTCAGCTAAGTCTCTTTTTAGAAGTTCCGGATATTTATCAGGACTTATTTGACTAAAACAAAATTCGAATATTTCAGGATAACTATTACAACGACTACCTGCTGCATATACTGCTGTTTTCATCAATATCTCATCCTTCTTTTGTCTGCTCATTTCATCTTCAGGTAATGACTTTATCTTATTCCAGAAGAATTCCACTGCCTGCTCTTGCTTAAAACTCATAGCACATTTAAGCCCGTACTCATATGGATGGCAGCCATCTAAATTTAATTTAGAGATATAACCACTGATAAAATGTGACCAAAAAACTATTAAAAGGTTCCCTGATAAGGTCTTAACTAAGTGAGAATACTCCAATAGACTGCTCTTACCTTGAGCTGATAGTTTATTTTTCCTCTCTTCAAACAAAGCAACAATATCCTCTTCTAGGCAATAACGACAAGCTGTCTCATATCTCTTTTCAGAGCTAAATGGATTATTTGAACCTTGCGCAATCAATTTTTTGCCTACTACTTGCCTATCAAGCTTAACTCCGTGTAAATTATCTACTTTTTTCCAACAATCCTCACTAGATAGCACTTGTGCAAGAAAATTACGTCCTTTCTGGCCACTTTTTTGGTGTAAACGCCAATTTGCATAGCACCAGCGTTCAATTTGAAAAAGCTTAGACGCTCTATAGGGGTCATCTTCTTTAATACAAGAAAATAGGACCCTTGGAATATCTGAATGCAGCATAATCACCCCTCTATGAATGGAAAAACATGAAAATTGGTACACCTAACATACACTTGTAACTTGATACCAGTTTAAGTAAGATATCCCGTTTCTAAGTTTTGTCAATCCTCAATTTGAAAAATTTTTTAGGCTTGAATAACTTTCGACAAAAGCCTCTTAATAGTCAAAATACATGACCTCTTGTTTATTTTAAATTTTATTTTTGTCATAAGCTTGTCTTAATTCTTCCGCAAGTAAAATGCTATTAATTTAGCAAAATATATTATTAAGATCTCAAGTAAAATAACCACTTCCAGCGTTCAAAATCAACTAATGAGAGAAGAGTTTGTTTTGGGATGGCATGGTCTACCAAGTGTACCATACGAACTTTTTTATATAGTAACTTTACTATACCCTAAAATCAGCTATGTTAGCATGTTTTAGCCACATTTATATATGAACTAGTTTGACTAGCTTCTCGTTGCAACAATTTTGTGCTTTTATTTTCACAACCTATTTTTACGCGGCTTGTTCTCACAAATATACGACCTTTTTTGCAATCTTAGGAAGAGTCAATAATTCAATTCTTTATAACACTAGCTAGCATGGTACTTTTACTAAAGTATTTTTTGAAAAAGTTAGTTGACTTATAAATAATTCTCTACTAATACTGGCATGTGTTTGTTTATTCTGCTGAAGTTGCTCCGCAGGTTACTGTATAATCTTCAGCAGTTTTTCCACTCCTTTAAAGCATCATATTCCTATATATTAAATATAGCTGGTGTTCTCAATTTTGTTGATCTATAGTAAAATTGGCTAAAACTTCCAGTAATAAACAACTTTTAACCTAGCAGTACTCACCATAAAAACTTAACAAAAATATGAGTAGTAAAAAGATTATGTTGAAATTAGCTTGACACATACTACACATTCTATATAATATATTCTATATCTAGAGCTAGCAGGTAATATGGGTACGGGGTCAGTAAAATATATTGTAGAACCTATCAGTGAACAAAGTAAACACACTGATGAGCAAAAACTGAAGTGTGACCTAAGTGCTGGACAAGAGTGTTCAGAAATAGGTAGCCCAAAAACAGAAGCAACTGAATTACCAGTAGATAGTTATTATGAATTCATTAAGCGAGATTTATTTTGGGCTGATAGAAGTTTGATAGATGATAAAAAATACTTAGAGGATTTAATAGATGAGTGGCTTATTCATGCACCTAACTTAGGACTGGAAGAGAGTCAAAAAAAGTTAAATCAAAAATTACTCAATAGTATTATAAAAGATTTTAATATGGGAAATTATGACTCATTTTCAAATCTTAAGCAGTTTTTAGAAAGTAACGAGAAAAATAAAGACCTGAAGTACGTTCTTAATCTCAAAAGAGGGCATCTAGGAACAACAATATTGAACGTGTTTCTCGAATACGACGAAGTTATTCCTTCTCTTCTCAAAGCTGGTGCTGATCTAAATATGCAGGATAATAAAGGTAAAACACTTTTGCATGATACTGCTATTTATTCTAGTGGATATGAAGATCTTGGGTATCTCTTAGATGCAAAAGCTGATCCAAATATACAAGATGAAAAAGGTAACACACCTTTACACTATTATGCTGCTAAGTGTAGTGATCAAAGCAGAAAAACTATGGATTTACTCATAAGCAAAGGAGCTGATTTAAGCATAAAAAATAACGATGGAAAAACTCCACTGCAAGTTGCAATTGATAATGACAACATTATAGGATGTTTATTAACTAATAGTCAAAAAAAATTAAGAGAGCAACTAGGTAAAATGCTTCTCGCTACAAGTTCTGATGAAGATTGGGATAATGCTTATGATCCAGAGGTTGAAAATCTAAGAAAGTTTTTAAATCAATATGAAAATGACAACGACTTAAAGATAGTTTTAAATGTTAAGGATGATAGTTCAGTACTTCTTGATTCGCCATCTCGTCAATTTCCTAATGTAAAAGCCTTGCTCTTAAAAGCAGGAGCAGCTGATTTTATAGGTAAAAAACAAGACAATTATGAAAAATGCGATAGTTTTTTATCAGAGATTTATCAAATAAATTACCTTGCTAAACGCAATGAGTTTTTAAGTAAGGTAGTAAAAGCTAAAAGCATGATTGAATTACAAGAAGTTGTAAATGAGATTATAGCTTCTGGAATGAGATTAAATTTTGCTAAAGATAAAGATTATTACTTTGCAGATCACGTACTAGAAAAAATTGCTCAGCTAGAAGGAAGCTATGGAATTGCCAGTGATATAGTATGTACATTAATATCAAGAGGAGCAAAGTTAAAAAGGTCAGAAAGTTTAAAAGTCATTGATACAATAGAATTAAAGTTCAAAGCTCATAAGGCTAATATGATCAGTGCTCATTTAGAGTATGTTAGTAATACTGAGGAATTTTTTAGAATTGCAAAGGCTGCTACCAGCGGTCAACTATATGATGGAAAAATCGATAATAATGTATCTTACTTAGAATACTCAGAGGATAGTATAATAGATGTTGCAAGAATCACAGATAGAACAAGAAATCTGGAATTAATTCAGGAATCATATAGAAGGGATATAATAAAAATTGGCAAAAGTGAGGTGGAAATTATAACCGAAAACGGCATAAGGTATTACACAGATCTTACAGAAGGCAGCGATATAGTATTAACTTTCTATACTAGTTTGGGAAATATAGACCTTAGACTGTATCCTGACATACAGGATAAAAGCAAGATTATAGTAGAAGTGAGCAATAGAGAAGAAATATTAGAAAAATTCAAAGGTCGCGAAGAAGAGTTAGGCAATGATTGCGCGCTCGGTGACTACTGGGTCTACAATGCTATTGAACAGGGATATTTTGAAAGGTCTGGAAAATTAATGCATCCTGAAGTAATAAGCGAGTCTAACAACAAATGGACAGAACGTGAAGAGTTAAGAAAGGATTCTATGGAGGAAGTTGCTAGAAGGCATAAGTTATTACAAGATTTACGCAATATTGAGTCTAATATTGTAAAAAAGGAGAAGAATTTTGACATAAAAACTTACCTGATAGACATCTTTAAAACTTTATCTAGGTTCTATGAAGAAAAAGGGGATATTTCTAAAACAGACTTAGCTAAAGCAGCAGAAAAGGAAAGTAAAAAATTGGGGTTAGAAGGTAAATACAACTGGAGTAAGATTTTTGGTTTAGAGGAAGAAATTATTGAAAAGGTAGAAAAACAAGGTGATAAAGAGCAAAAATCAAACATACCTGATGACTTCTATTTAGGGCACGCAATCAATAATGGAAGCTGTTTTTTTGATTCATTCAGGCAAAGTCTAGAACAACAGAAGGGAATCAAAGTTACTGTAGAGCAGTTAAGGAATGAGTGTAAGAGATTTGCGCAAGACAATCCTCCAGAGTGGTTTATAAGTAAAATTGGCAATGACTTTGATGAGGTTGAAGGTGAGTTCGTAAATCGTGGAATTACGTGTAACCAATATATCAATAGCATTGGAAAGAATGAATTTTGGGGACGTTCCGATATCGAGGGCAGAGTACTTTGTAGTAAGTATGGTGTGAAATTGCATGTTGCAGAGAGTAATCCATTGCACACTATTGATAAGCAACAAGATCCGTTCTTGCATCAGTTAATAGATAGCTCAGGATCAAAAGCATGTAAGATAGATTATAGTCACAATAGTGTCTTACATATGGTAAATGGAGGCCATGATCATTTTCAACCCCTACTTTATAGAAATAAGGTCTTGGCGAAACAAACACAAGAACAAAAAGATTCCTTATGCTATTCAAGCTTGCCAAGCTGTAGTATGGATGAGTTAAAGATAGAAAAAGCATCTCATCAACAGAAGGCGCTGCTTGTAAGTAGACCATAGCTTTGTATATGATTTGTTACACAGCAATGATGGGAGAAGTTTATTTAGTAAGTTGAAAAAGAAACTATTTTATTTAAAAAGTTTACTTAATGTTTATGGATTTTCAAGTACACTCTCAGATTCAAAAGGGGCTATAGATTGCTCGACATGTACTATTTCCTGGAGTTGTGTGCTGAAGTTTAGAGTATTGCCTTTTTTGATGTTTAAAGAATTTTCCTCTAAATCTACTATTAAAATATGCAGCTAAAATTGTATACCACTGTTGCATCCAATATGCTAAAATCTTCATCATCTATATTGATATTTTCACATAATTGATTCTGTAACATTGACTTACTTTTCTATATCAATTTCAGCATCTTTTTGTGTGGCCCTTTGTAGTAGCTCCTTTTGCAATAACCTTTTTTAATTTTCTGTCACATACTTTTTTCGATGTTTTTTCATATTGTTGTTTTTATAAACGTTACGACGCTGAGCCGTAAAATTTCTCCCTTTGCTCACTCCATAGCATCGGTATTTCTCTCAAATCAGCTAGCTTCAAGGCTCTTGGCTGTCTCCCATTTACTATGTCTTCCTTTATTTTTGGAGCTAAATAATTTAATCTCAAAATTTGCTGTATACGTCTTGTACCTATATTAATTTTAGTACTCAGTTCCTTTACACTTCTATATTTTCCCTCTTCTAGTTGCCGTTTCCACAAGTGAGCTCTTACCACTGCTTTCAGTAGCGCATTGTTTGTTTTACCTTCTGGTTCTACTACCGTGCATTTATTTCCTTTCTTCTTTATTGGTATAAACTTTTCCTCTGATTCAGAACTCACTTCTATTCCATCTTCCTTAACCATTACTCCCTTTATTAACTTTTTCACTACTTCTTTTTGCTTTCCAAAACTTAAATTTTTCCACTCTTCTGCTTTTTCTCCCCATTTTTCATATAAATCTTCTGCTTTCTTCATTGCTTCTTTTTCTATTTCTCCTGCTACTATACTTCGACTCACTGATGCACACCCTTTTCCTCCTAAACGATTATTACATATATAATATCGGTACCTTTTATTTTCCTTTTTTGCATAGGTCAGCGTCATATTTACATCACAGCCCTTGCACTTTATTATTCCCTTTAGTAGCGCTTCCTCGTATTTCACCTTTCTATATGGTTGATTCTTTATCAATTCCTGTGCTTTTTGCCATTTTTCCTCTTTTATTATTGCTTCATGCTTTCCCTCATATTGCTTCTCATAATGCCTTATTTTTCCCATATATATTGGATTTGTTATTATTCTTCTCACCATTGCCTTTTTAAAGATATCTGATTTCGTCCGGTACCCTTCTCTGTTTAATTCCCTTGCCAACTCTGCCATTGACTTCAGCTCCAAATATCTTTCAAATATATACCTTACCACTTTTGCTTCTTTTTCATTTATTATTAATTCTTTATCTTTTACATCATATCCCAGCGGTAAAGTTCCTCCCATCCATAACCCTTGCTCTTTTGATGTTGCTATTTTGTTTTTTACTCTTTCTACGATCATTTCTCTTTCTAGCTGTGCTGCTCCTGACAATACCGTTTGCACGAACTTTCCCATTGGCGTATTATTGTCAAATATCTGTGTTACTGCTACAAAATTTACTCTATGCCTTCTAAAAAATGACGTTACTTCAATGCTGTCTTTTGTTTCTCTTGATAGCCTATCTAATGTATATACTACTACACAGTCAACTTCTCCTGTCTTTACATCTTCAAACAACTCCTTTATTGCTGGTCTTTCTAAATTCTTTCCTGAGAAACCTCCATCATCGTATCTTTTGGCCAATGCTACCCATCCTTCTCGGCTTTTTATATATTTTTCACATGCTACACGTTGCGCATCAAGACTATTAAACTTTTGTTCTAGACCATCCTCATTTGACTTTCTCGTATATATTGCACATCTTATCTCTTTACACATTTTCCCTTCCCTTTTGATCACGCAAACCAAATAGGAGCGGCCCATTGTAACTCATTCCCATTATTTTTCCGGCTACTGCTGACAATGACGTAAAAAATTCTTCTCTGTAGATTAAACCCTTATCTGTTACCATTACCGCATGCGTTTCTTCCCCTCTCTCTAATATTAGCTCTGTTCCTGCTACTGGCAGTTTGTCACTACTTATTCTTTTTCCCTTCTCTAGCCGATCTGCTAGATACTCTAGTCTTTTTGTTCCTTTTCTTGACATTTCTCCATACGCTTCCTCCTGTATTCTATATGCTAGTCTCGGTATCAGATATTTCTTTGAGTATCTAGGCGCCTCTTCCCCATATACCTTCTTCCATATTCTTCTCAACTCTACCAACGCTTTTTTCTCCAAATTCATTACTTTCTTTTCTGTTTCTTCCTCCATGCTTTTAGCCTCTCATAGAAGATTTCCCACTTTGCTGTTCAAATAACTTTTCAATTCTGTCTGTTTCTTTCTTTAATACCTCGGTTATCTCTTTACTATTTTTCGCATAATCCATCGCTGTCATTCCAAATTTATCCGCTTGCTCTATTTCTCCTCCAGCTTTCACTAACTCTTCTACTATTTCCACTTTCTCCACCATACATGCAAGGTGCAATGGAGTGCATTTATTTCCATATTCTTCCGCATTTATATTTGCTCCTGACTTTATCAATTCTCTCACGGTTTCTAGGCGTTTCTCCGTTACCGCTAGGTGTAGTGCTGTATATCCTCCTATATCTGTTGCATTCACATTCGCTCCTTTTTCGACTAATAACTCCACTGTTTTTACCTCTACTGCATAATGTAGAGCTGTTCTTCCATTCTTGTCTCTTGCATAAATATTTTTATATGAGTTCTCTAATAGTGACTCCTCTTTCTTACCAAACTTTAACATAATCTACCTCACCTTTTCTTTGACCTTTTTTTTAAGCTTTCCTTCTCACCACCTCATCTATCATTTCATTCACTTGGCTGATTATCTTGCTTGCTAAATTTTGACATTCTTTCTTTATTAGCGATTTGTCTCTCTTCCTTATTTCTTCTATCTCTATTATTTTTAACTCTGGTAAATAACTCCCATTCAACATGTCTGCTATTTCTCCCACTAGCCTCTCTATTCCATAGCACGTCAGTTCTCTACTTTTTGTTACTCCTCCTTTTTCTCTCAAAAATTTACTTGCCTTTTCACTTTCTTTGCTATCACATAGACGATACTTTTCACTTTCCCAGATGTAATACATTGGTGTTGCACCATATTTATTCAGTTGATTAACTTCAGCTCCGGCCTTCACTAGCTCTTTTATTATTTCAACTCCTCCCATTTTGCACGCAGAGTGGAGTGGCGTACATCCACTGACATATTGAGTGGCATTTACTTCCGCTCCTTCCCTTAGCAGCACTTTTACATTTTCTAAACTCTTTGCGAATACTGCACAGTGTAGTGGTGTATAACCATTTTTATCTCTTGCATTAACCTCTGCCCCTTTTTTTATTAATAACCTTATTGTTTTGTAATTGGAGATTTCTACTGCTTGATGCAAGATCGTCTCTCCTTCTTCATTTCTTTTATTAATATCGTTACTTGATACTTCTTTAAAAAACTTACTAAAAGATTCTCTCTTTTCTTCGCTAAACTTCATACTTACCTCACAAAATTAGCTTTTCTAGCGCCAGATAAATTTCTTATGTTTACCTGCTGCTATTTAAGTCATGTCCTTTTTAGCATAGAAAAGCAAGTCTTTTTCTTTTTATTTCATACACTTTTACCTATTGTTAATATAATATATGAGGATCTAAATATAAGTACTTAACTTATTAGAGATATTACTTGACTATTTTTCCAATTTCTGTGCAAATGTCTATGTTCGTGCCACTTCAGTACTCCTGGATAAAATACTAAAATGTGCTTTTCTAATTCGTGTATTGAGTCTTTTTGCTCTGAATCCAAATCATTTTTATAGTAAACATTGTGTTCTGCTAAAACATATTTTCTGACCTTCTGATCTGTATAATTTTCTACTTTGTAACGATGGATAATACTGAATCTTTCTAAAATTGGCTTGTGTTTTAAATTCCAACGTTGCCCTGAAAGTTTATCGTTTCCCAATACAAATTTATTTCCTTTTTCTTCTACGCTACTTACTGGAAAGCACCCATTTATTTCTCCTAATTTCCAGCTATCTGACAGTACAATCTGTGCTTTGGCAAACTTTATTTCTGGTAATAAGCTCTGTGATAGAGGATATAGTGCTTTTAAGTTGTACCACTGATGACTTCTTTCATAAATGCCTTTGTAATCCTTTGTATGAGCCTCTGTTTCTCCAAGTACTGCTACATCTAATCGATATATGTCATTACTAAATGTTTGTTCATAATGCTCTCTTAAATAGTTGTCTACAATCTCTACTAACGGACCTCTAGAACTGAAAAAATTTATTCTTCCAAACGATAACACTGGCCCATTTTTTTCTATTTTTACCCCTGAATAATCAGAAAGAAGATCTCCAAATAAACTCTCATCCAATATAAATCTCTGCGCATTATAATAATCGTTAAAAATCCTCATTAGCCTTGACCTTGCTGGTAGTGATAGTTTTGCCAATTCTACTACTGCATCCACAAAAAAGTTATTTGGAACATCCCTTATCCCTATCTGCAGTTCAAAAAAATGTTTACCAGGTGGTTCTTCGATAATTGTAATGTCTTCTATATTTGCCCACTTGAGTGCTATTTTAAGTGATTTAGGTGTTCCTCGCAGTCTTTGAAATTTTACTCCTTCTACTACGGCTTTTCTTTTATCCTTTATCCAACGTAGTATTTCCCCCAATTCATATTCCTCAATCAACCACGGCAATGTTTCTTCTTTCAGGTTGAACTTAAACCCTCTTATACAGCTCGAATCTACTTTATAATCTATTGCTTCAACTATTCTACGTTCTTGTTTTGTTGCATTTGGTGGTAGAAGCATTAGTTTTTACCTATAAATTCAATATTCAAAGTTTTCAATATAGGACATTCATTTCCTCTAATTACAACATCCTCTTTTGGCTCGATTAATTCTACGTTTTCTACTCCTTCCACAAACAAATTCGCTATTATCCAAGATTTTGTAACATTCCATCCCAATCTTTTGCTTGCTTCAAACTTCTTGATGAACTGCTTCTTGATTTCTTCCTCTGACATTACAGGACTTACGCTCACTCTGCTGTGAATATCTATTTCCGTAATATTGCAACCTATCACTGTTACTGTATCGGTTAAAACCCTTATATCATCTCTAGTAACCTGCTTTTTTACAATTTCTAGTAGCTCTTCTGACACTATGCCAGTTGTTGTTGATAAGATTGAAATTTGTACTTTCCCTGGTATAGTTGATTCCACTAGTGCATCTTTTACTCTACTATCTGCTGACAGTGCATGATATTTATAATATTCCTTACTTCCTCCTGTTGACCAACCTGCTATCTTTGCTTTAATTCTTTTTCTAAATCGTTCATCATCTTCCCCTTTTTCTCTTTCTACAACATAAAACTCAGCTAAATTATCAAGATCTTCTCCCCTTGCAAACTTCAGTACATTACTTTTTATTGCTTCGTTTATTCTTTCTCTAAGCAAAAGTTCTCGCCATGCTGCTACTTCTAAAATCTTCATCGCTGGGTCACTTTCAATTAGTGCTGTAAAACTTTTATCTCGACTTATTAATTCTTCTTTCATCCGAGCAAAAATCTCTTCGAAGTTCAGTGATTCAGGCTGCTGCATTTTTAAACAACTACTCCACTAATACCTATGAATTTGCCTTCTGAAAGATACATACCTTCAAGTACAAGAGTCATTTTTCCTTCTTTAGCTTCAGCAATCTTTACTTTTTCTAACTTAAATCTCTTCTCAAATTTCCCCAGTGCTTCTGCTGTTGCTGCATAGATTTCCAAAGTTAAATCTCTATTTATTGGCTTATCTACTAATTCAAATAATCGAGAACCATAATCTCTTCTCATTACTCTACTGTTAATAGGAGTGGTCAGTATATCAATTATCGACTGCTTTAAGTGCTCTATTCCTTCTAATGCTTTTCCTGTTTTAGCATCCATTCCTCGCATATATTTTTCATGGCTCTGACTGAATACTTGCATGTTTTTCACGTGCTATAGAAATAGCCTTTCTCAACTTCTTTTCAAGAATTTCTTTAGAAGGAAGCTGTGTTAAATACTGTGCAACATGAATATTAGAGCCTTCGAGTTCAAGATATTCTATATCCTCTTGATCCTTATCAGCACATAAAATAATCCCTAACGGTTTTTCTTCACCTGCTTTTCGTTCATTTTTATCTAACCAATTTAAATACCATTCCATCTGTCCTTTATAAGCTGGTTCAAAACGGCCTATTTTTAGCTCTATTGCTATAAGGCGTTTTAATCCTCTGTGAAAAAATAGCAGGTCCAAATACCTGTCAGTTGTTTTAGTACTCATCCTTTTTTGACGTGTTACAAAACAAAAATCATTCCCAAACTCTTGTAAAAATTTTGTCAATTCATCCAAGATTGTATTTTCTAGATCAGTCTCACTATAACTTGATGGCAATTCCATGAAGCTAAGGAAGTATGGGTCATGAAAAATGAATTCTGGTGCTAACATATTTTCTTCACGTAAATTTTTTATACTCCTTCTTATGAAATCTTCAGGTTTTTTTGCTAGTGCTGTACGTTCATACAACATAGTATCGATTTTACTACGTAGTGCCCTAACACTCCACCTTTCAATACGACACATTTCTATATAATAATTACGCTTCAGCTCATCAGAAATTGCAATAATTTCTACAAAATGTGACCAACTCAATTGTTGTGACAGTGTCGCGACAATCTCTTGATCAGGAAAGAATTTAGAAAATTGCACCATACGAAATAATGACGCTCTATCAAACCCACGTCCATATTTAATCTGAAGTTCTTTTGCAAGTTGGGAGATGATTTGCTTCCCATAATCTGCGCGTTTGTGCTTTAGAATATCTTGGTCAATTCTGGAGCCAATTTGCCAGTTTAGCAATACTAGAGTAGAGTTGAATTGAACAGAAAGATGATTCTTTGCTCTATCTATTAAATTACTAACGTCTCCTAATAGGCTAGTAGTTATATCCATGTTCATAACCTTACTTTTTGTAAGTATAACAGATGGTTTATTTTTATCCTGAAAAAACATTATTACTACCACTCATTACTTTAGAACCACAAGATATTGAATCTCCAACTCTTCCTATACCATACCCATTTGTAAACACTGTTTTTGACCCTTCAGTTAATACTCTACTTTCTGTAAAATTATCTCCTTTTCGGCAAACTGGTTTACCATTCACAAAAACATTATTACTGCCGCTAATGCAAAAATGTGGTGTTGCTTCTGCACAATGATCTCCTACTCGCACAACCGATTTATTCATCAATTAAGGTTTATTTTATCTGCCTTCAATTTTATTCCACTTTTTGTCATTTCTATACTTGATTCCCCAGCTTTCAGTGTTATTTTGTCTACTACTTCAATCTCTAAATGATGTTTATCTTTATCGTATGACAACTTTGTTCCATCTTGAAATGTTAAGCTACTCACCTCTTTTTTATTTTCTGGAGCAGAGTACTTTTGTTGATATATTCCAGGAAGTACTACTCCTAAAGATAATTCTCCCAGCGGGGAAAGTATAACTACTTGCTCATCAATATCTGGCGGACACCAATCTCTATCTTTTCCTGCTTTACTTGTTATCCACGGCAACCAATCTGTTAAAAATTCTCCTATTTTCACTCTTACTTTTGCTTTTTCATAATCTATTTCTTTTACAATTCCTATTCGTACAATGTTTGCTAACTTTCTTTGCAGCTCTGAAATAGCAAAATTACTCTCTAACATTTTCTCCTATTGTAATCGTATGTGGCTTAATCGTATTTTCTGTCCATATCGATTTACCTAAATGAAGCTGATGACTCCACTCAACCAACCACACCAAATACGCATCTAATTCGGGTCTAAATCCGTCAATTTCCGCAGATATAAATTCTCCTGGTGAAACATTTTCCACATTCCAAGTATTTTTATTTACTACTCTTGCTACTTCTGCTGCTAATGTTCTGACAATAATAGCTGCATTTTCTATTGTGCTATCAATCACAATTCGTGCTTCAAATCTTGCTTTCAGTGCTAATTCCTCTGTTCCTGGATCTTTTCCCGATTCTAAACTCACAAGCTCTACAAATAACGCTGGCGCTAATAATTCTTTTCTTATCGATGGATAAATATCACAAGTTTGAATTGCTGATATTTCTTCTTTTAACTTAGTGCAAATTGCTTTATGTAAATCTTGCCAATTCATATAGATGTAATGTAACTTAATTCGCGGTGGAAGAATTTTTCAAATACCTTTTCAACTTCATAATTAACAAGATTACCTATTATCCTTGAAGCCTCTGGTTCTAGTAGCAACTTAATTTCCTTTATTGGTAATGCTGTTCTTCCTTCACGCTTAAAAATACCGCTATTTCCTTTTGGCATAACTGCTGCAAATCCTCCTATAAACTCATGCTTTCCTACTTTCGATCCTCTTCTTGTTTTTTGTATTTTACCAATTGTCGATGCTCTAATGTCGTAGAGATTTGCTCTAATTAACACTTCTAATCTGCTAGTTTTCGCCTTAAAAATTCTTAGCCTTCTTCTCATTAACGTCAATTTTATCTTCTTTTCCTCACTAATTTCCTTAGCTGCTTGCGCTTTTAACCATAGTACCGTTTTGTTTAATGCCTTTACCGTTGCTAATTCTACTTTTCTTCTTTTAGCATTTACACTTTCTATTACCTCAACTTCTATATGCACAGACATTCAGACGCTTTTATTTTCCACGTTATTCCAGACTTGTCTCTAAGTGGCGGTGAGTGTACTTTATATCTTCGATCACCTATAACAAAAACATCTCCTACTATTGGCTTTAACACATCAAACGCACTTACTTCTAACGCTAAAGTTTCTTCCACAAATTGTCCTTCACCAATCTCGTATAATTTATCTGGCTGTTGCTTTAATACTTGTACCATGTATGACTTATCCTTTGATTTATACAAAGCCACTTCTCCTAAATGGGCAAAACAATCTTCTAATAATCGCTTAATATTCTCTTGCATATTTCTTTTTGATATACTAACCTTTACATGCTAAGAAAGCCCATACTGGTAGAGTCGTTCTGTGCCTCACCACCTTGTAGTTACTCTACCAGTATGTTATGCTATAGCGACTTTTACTAATACGCCAGGTCTATGGCACATTGGCAATGGATTTGACTGCGTATGTAAATCTGTTCCTCTATCAAATCTTCTTGGCTCTTGTTTTGCATAAAGTGGTTGTCCTAGTGTGTTTACCGTTTCATTAAAATCTGCTGGTGCAAAATATGTCGTAAATGTGCTTGCTGTTCCTAGTGGAAAACAGTGCCCTGTATCTTTCTCAATAAATCTTCTAACCGTTCCTTCAGGGTCAGTTGCTTGCCCTCTATATTCCTCAAATGTTATACCACAAAACGTAAATCCTGACCTCATATCATTTCGAAGCGCTGCTCCTTCTTGCCATCTCTCGTATGCTTCTTTCACTTTAGTATGTGAAGTTAGTGCATCAAAAAACTCAGGGCTTACCAAGGCATGAATTCCGGTCATATATTCACCACTTAGATTATCTTCTATATGCCGGAGTACTTCCATACACTTACGCTTTACATCAGTTGTTGCAGTTCCTAGTGCAAAATTTACTACTTTTGGTGTGATTTCAAATTCGTTGTACAGATTTAATAATTCTGACCCATCAGCATCTAAAATTATTCCTTTTAGCGCTCCCATTCGCAAATGCTCTAATGTTATTGCATGTTTGTTTCTCATTAGCTGCAAATGATCAGTTATTACATCTGCCAGCGCTTTAAGTTCACTCTCTGATCCAAATGCCCTTATTCCTTGTACTTCCTCTGGCAGCACTACATCATCATGCGGAATGTGCGGAATCGTAAATGTTCTTACCTTTCTTTTTCCTCTTTTTCCTACTGTTGCTGGTGCTCCTGGTATTTGTGTTGGTAATAAACTTAATACTCCGTTGTGTTCTTCTATGGTAATATGTCTAAATCTTACTGACCTACTTGGAAACAAATTTAAGTTTTCAACTCGTCCATAATTTATCGGCAATATATTCATCGCATTTGTTAGTGCCGTCATGCTAAATGCTGTATTTGTAAATGGATTTTGCATTCTTTTTCCCCCTTATTAATTTAAGTTACACTCCCTTGCGGACAATGATCCCTCGTCCTTCAAGTTGCTTTATTGCTTCAGCTTTCTGTTCTTCAGTGATATTTGCTGGCCACACAACTGCATGATCTGCTAGTATTGCACCACGAGTAATAATTACTGCTTTGGCATTTTCTGTCGCATTTACATCACTTACTATTGCACCTATTGCTGTTTGTGTGCCATCTGTTCCAGCAGGATTAAGTACTCTAATAAAACCATCTTCCGTCTTTTTGGCAACTACTGCACCAAGCTTAAGATTTTGACCTTTAGCTACTGTTATTTGATCTCTTGAATATAGACTTGATGCCTCATACTTTAATAAGTCACCTAGATTATTTTGTTCAGTTATACATGTCATATTTTCTTTTCTCCTTTTTTCCCTTTAGTTTACCGCCATGTTTGTAGTTGTTGTACCAGGCGGTTATAAAAAAACTTAAATACTTGATTGTGCTCTAGCTTTAGCTACTTGCATCATCAACTCCTCTCCTGAATTCTGTGGTATTGCACTCAGTATCTCTGTCTTTTTCGTTCTCTCTGCAAGTAACTCCATTAAAACCTCCCTTGCCTGCTCAACACTTACGCTTTGCTCAATAAATTCTCCTATTTTCTCTGGCATTCGTGATAAGTTACATAAACGTATTAATTCAAGAACTTCATTACGATACTTAGTTAAATTATCAGTTTCTAGGTCAGTTGTAGTTCGTTCATTCATAGTAATACTCCTGTTTTTATTAATAGATGAAAGAATTGTCATTCCGTCTGCAAGGCCTATTTCTACTGCTTTCTCGCCAAAATATAGACCTGCTTCTGTTGATCGAATCTTTTCAATTGAAAGACCTCTGTTCCTTGCTATTAGCTGCAAAAACATTTCATATAGTCGGTCTACTTCTTTTTGTAAGCTTTCCAGACTTTCAGACGTCATTGGCTCATGCGGATTTAAATCATTCTTTCGACTGCCAGCAAAGATTGTGGTGTATTTTATTCCCTGTTTTTCATCAAACCCACTTTGATCTATATGACTTGCTATTACCCCGCCAACAATGTTGCAAATTTTTCTTTTCTTCTCCACTATGTCCAGAAGAGTTTGGTAGCTCTTTTACACGAAATACCACATTTACGTCCTCAAGGTTAATTTCAATTCTCTTGACTAAAGTTCTGATAATATCACGTTTAGTTAGCCAGTCTGCATTATCAAGGTTTGATCTAATATTGGAAGAAAAGTCTTCTAAATTGGTTACAACCAAAGCTAATTCCTGTTTTAATTTCTTTTGATCGAATATCCTTTTCTTCTCCTCTTCAATTGTTTTTAAGCTTTGTTTCATTGCTTTAATTCGTGGTTCAAATTCTTCTTGATTAATATATTCTTGAGCATAACTATCAATAAGTCTAGCAATACCACGTTTTAATTTATTTTCTTGTTTCTCTAGTAAATCGCTTTTTTGATCCCATGATGATTTTTTAAGCTCTGAAAGTCTACGTCTGTATTCTTCTAAAACCCTATTTGGATTTTTCAATAAATGCTTAACCTCTTCCCACACGGCTGTTTCTAATGCATCTGTACGAATATGTTTATTATCACAAATTTTATTACCACCAAAACGGTAAGAATCTCTACCTATACAACGATAATAAGCATAATGATCAATTTTTTCTCCTCGCTTATTTCTTACAGGACTTCCGTAATATGCATAACGACAACGCTTACATACGATTAAACCTTGTAGTAAATGTTTTGCTCCTCTTTCTCTTGTCCTTGCTATTTTTCTATTTTCAGCTAATTGTTCTTGAACTATATCAAATACATCTTCGTCCACTATATTTGGCACTTTAACATAAATCCAATTTGCTTTTTCAACAGAATAGGTAGAGTAATTATCTTTCGGTTGTTCACAAGAATGTTTCTGTGGTCTGATATGTTGTAACTTTACACCTACTTTTGTTTTACCAAAAGCCGCTTGTCCTTTGTAAGCAGGATTTTTTAACATACCCCAAATCACACTTCTATCCCAGCACTTTTTTCCTGTTCGTGTTATAATAGACATAGTGTTTAGCCGACGACACACTTCCCCAATACTTGTCCTTTCTCTTCCTACCCACAAAAATACTTTCCTAACAACATTAGCTTCTTCTTCGTTTATTTCAAATAAAGCTTGTCCTCCTCCCATATATTTATCTATATAACGATAACCATAAGGAGCTCCTCCCATTACGCTTACACAACCTTTATTAGCTGCGTAAATCTTTCCGCGACGACTTCGTTCCATAATTTTCGCTCGTTCATATTCTGCTATCATACCTTGCATTTGTAGCAGTAACTGAGATTCTGGATTATCGTTAATCTCATAATTTAAGAAAACCGTTTCTGCTCCTGCTTTCTCAAATTCTTCAAGTAATACCATTTGATATGCATATTTCCTAGATAAGCGATCAGGTGAATGAATGTAAATCCTATCAATTTTACCTTCTGTTACTTTATCACGTAATTTTTCTAGATCAGGACGGACTAAATTAGATCCACTGTAGCCATTGTCAATAAATTTATACTCACTTAATAATTTGTACCCATCCGTATTAATTTGCTTCTCTAAAGCTGAAACTTGACTTGCTATTGTATTTTCTTGTGCTTGTTTCCCTGAAGAAACTCTTGCATATAAACTCACTGTTACCATTTGATCCTCCTTGAATCCCATTTTTATGTTTTAAATTTTTTTGGCTTACTTGCTTTGACACGGCTTTTTCATAAGCATCTAACAAATACTTTTCTGCCAACCGGTTAGTTTCATAGCTACAGCTAATCCGTATAGCTAATCTCTTATTCCCCATGAACTTTCCTTGAAATAATATGTTCATATCATTCATTGAAACTGATGGTTAATTGATTGTTGGCACTATAAATAAATGGCACTCTTGTTTTTGGACATAGAAGTTTTCGAGAAATGCTTTTTTCAAGTTTTAAATTTTTTGCAACATTGTTGGCGGGGTAATTACTCCTATACTCCCAACTCCTGAAGTGCGGGTGAGAAAAATCTTTTCAGCGCTAGAGGCTATAGCGTACGCAGCAGAGTATGCATCATCATTTGCTAATGCCACAATTCTCTTTTTTGCTCTTGATTCATAAATAAAATCAGCCAGGTCAAATATACCGTTTACCTCTCCTCCGGGGCTGTCTATTTCCAGTATAATTGTCTCTATGCTACTATCTGCTAATGCTTGTGTAATTTGTTCTTCTATTTGCTCATATGATGTCATTCCCAGAAAGACGTCAAAAGCTCCTGGTTTTTTGGTCAAAATTCCATGTATTTCTATTACTGCTGTTTTTTCTATATTCTGATTTACTGCATGTTTTATCTTTTTAAAGATAGGTTGTTTTCCGTTATATAGTGACAACAGGTCAAAGCTTTTTTGCTCTATCATCATCGGCCTACATAGCCAGTTGGTTTGTAAAATTTCCATAAAGTAAACGAGATTTATTTTGTTTGTGTCCTGACATCAGAATCAAAGAAAAGGTTGAGAGAATCAGCACGCTTTTGATCTTCTGCTATTTCTTGGTCAATTTCTTCTACATCGTAACCCATTTCTGATACTACTTCCGATCGACTCTTAAATCCATTTCTTACTGCCATTTGTTGTGCTTGCTGGTCTTTCAGTGGATCCACCCAATCAAATCCCTGTGGTATCCATTTTACTTCTTCTTTCGCTGCTTTTACTACTTTTTCATCTATACAGAGTTCTCCACAAAGTACTGCTAACTCTAGCCATCTACTCCATACTGGTCTGCAAAATTGGAATACCATAATGTTATGTTGCAGCATAGCGCATCGACGACGAAACTCTATTAATCCAGCTCTGATTGATGAATAATTAACACCTGTTAAATCTCCTGTTAGCTGCTCATATGTTATTCCTGTACCTATTGCTATTGCCCTCAGTTGCTGTCTCATGAATGCTTCATAACTTCCTCCAACATCTGACGGCTCTGAAAATTTTATGTCTTCTCCTGGGTCTAAAAGCTGCATTGTTCCAGGTTCTAGGCCAGATAATGCTACTCCTTGCTCACTTGCTTCACCTTCTCCCATGATATTTGCTTCTGGATCGAGTCTTGTAATAAATCCAGCAAACATTGCTGCAGTTTTCTTTCTCACCAGCTCTGCATCATCATATTGATCAAGCTCATAAAGCTTTAGCAGTATATTAGAAAGCCATGGCTCTCCCCTAATTTGCCCAGGTCTTAATGGTCTATAAATATGTAAAACATCATTTGCTGGTACTCTAACTGATTCGCCAAATGAGCCTTCTCCTTATATGTTAAAAACAAGTCTTTATAAACATTACAAAATGGTAATATAAGGACATATAGAGAAGAGGAACCGGCTTTCGCCTTGATTATAAGAATCGTCATCCAGCAAGGTTCTCTTCTCTGATTATTTATACTGAAAATTCCGAACAACTGATTGAGCTTTGAGGCTCGTATATAAGGGTGGAAAATGCAGTATTACATATTATTTTATGGAGGAATTATGAATTCATCAAATATTATTGCTGGCGTTGATGTTAGCAAAAATAAACTAGACATCCACATTCATCCACTTGGACATCATAAAGTATTTGAAAATAACGCTCAAGCCACTGATCAAATACTCGACTTTTTGCGTTTACATAATGTAACCAAGGTTGGACTTGAAGCAACTGGTGGGTACGAGAAATTATGTGCTTATACTTTACTAAGCCATAGTTTCAAAGTATATGTCATTCAACCAAGATGGGTTAGAGACTATGCAAAAAGTCTTGGTATTACTACTAAAACTGATAAAATAGACTGTAGCATCATCTCACGTTATGTTAGTAATGCAGATATGCGCGTTACTCCTTTAAAAGTTAGTAATAATAATATTGATTGCTTGAAGCAAAAGCTCTCTCGCAGAAATCAACTAGTAGAAATAGCAAAAATACAAAAAACCCAAGCTCATCAGGTAACTGATATATCCATAATCAAACAAATGGAAGAGCTACTCGTTGTTTTGCAAAATCAAATCCAAGCCTTAGAAGATGAGATGATGGAATTGGTTAATCAAAGTCAGGAGCTTAAAAGAAAATACATATCAATAACTAGTATACCAGGTGCAAGTAAAATCACAGCTATTACTATGATTTGTTATATGCCAGAGCTAGGAAGTATCCGACATAAAGAAATATCTAGCCTTGCCGGAACAGCACCCTTTAATCGAGACAGTGGTTTTAGTAAAGGAAAAAGGTGTATTCAGGGTGGTAGATCACAAGTTAGGAAAGTTTTACATATGTGCATTCTTAGCGCCAGGGAATGGAATTCTTATATAAAAATTTTCTTTGATAGATTGTATGATCAATATAAAAAGCCATATAAGGTTGCTTCTACTGCTGCAATGAGAAAATTTCTTATTCTTGCTAACTCTTTGGTAAGAGACGGTAGAACGTTTACTGATGAATATAGTCCTAAGACTGCTTCTATCTAGTAATAGTGTGGCTGTGAATAAGTATGCTCACACAAAATTCACAGCTACATCAATTTTTCTATTGACTTGTAACACAACTTCTTGGTTTTATAGTACTATGCTTTAAGTTCTTATGTTTTTCACTGTATAAGTAGCTCAAAACTACTTCTTGATTCTACCATCATTAGTCTATTTAATTATATTATTTGTTTTTCTATAATTAAATTTGTTTGTGTTGTATAGTCCTGTGAGAATCTGTGTCAAAAACCAAGTTAAAACTATCAGCACGCTTCTGATCTTCTGCAATTTCTTGATCAATCTCTTCAACATCGTAACCAAATTCTGAAACTACTTCTGATCGACTCTTAAATCCATTTCTTACTGCCATTTGCTGTGCTTGTTGATCTTTTAGCGGGTCCACCCAATCAAACCCCTGTGGTATCCATTTTACTTCTTTTAGCGTTTCATTATCTTTTGGAGCAGAAAGTTTTCCAGATAAGAGAGCTAGCTCTATCCATCTATTCCATACTGGTCTGCAAAACTGAAATACCATAATGTTATGCTGTAGCATCACGCATCTTCTCCTGAACTCTATTAATCCAGCTCTAATTGAAGAATAATTTACATTGGTTAAATCTCCTGTCAGTTGCTCATAGGTTATTCCCATACCGATTGCTATAGCTCTGAGTTGTTGTCTCATGAATGCCTCATAACTTCCACCGACATCTGATGGTTCTGAAAATTTTATGTCTTCTCCTGGATCAAGCAGTTGCATAGTTCCTGGCTCTAAACCTGAAAGTGCTACTCCATGCTCATTTGCTTCACTTTCTCCCATTATATTTGCCTCAGGGTCAAGCCTAGTAATAAACCCAGCAAACATTGCTGCAGTTTTCTTTCTGACAAGCTCTGCATCATCATATTGATCAAGTTCATATAACTTTAAAAGTACATTAGAAAGCCATGGTTCTCCTCTTATTTGCCCAGGTCTCTGTAATTTATAGATATGCAAAACTTCACTTGCAGGAACACGGACAGATTCACCAAACGAACCTTCGCCAGGGTGCTCTCTAAAAAGGTAATAAGCTTCTCTTTGTCCAAGTCTGTTAAATTCAATACCATTACGAATGATATTGCCATTTGCGAAAGTTTGATTGGTTTTATTATCCAAATGCTCAGATTCCAATACTTGAAGTTGAAGAGGAACAGAAAATCCATCTTCAAGTTTTCGATTACGTAGACGAATAAAACATTCACCTCCTTGTATCTTGAAAAAAGCATCTAATGTTTTAAGCTTAAGCGTTAGGTGGAGAAGGGAAGAACTCTGTTCTCCTCCTTAGATATAAAATCTGTACTGAAGATAAGAGTTCCCTTCTCAAAAGTAAAGGCTGGACGGTATCTTAGAAAAACCTAAATGGTTCTAATTCTGTATTCACAAGGTTAGCCTTACTTTTCATTTAAAATGGTAACATATGGGGTTATATATGATCAACAACTTTTTAGGTATAGATGTTTCAAAAGAACGCTTTGATGTTTCTCTCTCATTCATAAGCAAAAAAGGAAAACGTGAAAGTAGGAAAAGGAATTTTAAAAACGATGATACTGGGTTTCAAGGTCTGATGAACTTTCTACAAAAACATAACCTAGAAGAAGTAAAAGCCTGCATGGAAGCTACTGGTTGTTATAGTGAAGCTTTAGCTGAATTCCTCCACAACGCTGGACATTTTGTTAGTGTTGTAAATCCAGCTTGCATAAGGTTTTATGCAAAAAGTAAGCTTGCACGACAGAAGAATGACCAGACTGATGCAGAGATTATTGCAGATTATTGTCAAAGACAGGAACCTTCTCGTTGGACACCACCTTCTCATGAAAAGAAACAATTAAAACAGCTTTATCGCTGCTCAGTTGCATTAAAAGATGAATTGACATTAGTAAATAATCATTTAGAAAAGAAAGAGAGACTGCCTGAAGAAGTTGTAAATGTTTGGGAAAACTTAGCAATTAACATAGAACAATCAATAGAAACAATAAAAAATTCCATACGTGAACTATTAAAACAACACAAATATTTGTTGGAGGATTTTCAACTTCTATTAACTATTCCAGGAATAGGAGAGGAATCAGCAATAGCTATTTTAGCTGAAATTCCTGATATAAAAGCTTTTATAAATGCCAGACAATTGGCAGCATATGCAGGAACTATACCACAAAATATAACGTCAGGTACATCTGTACATGCCAAGCCCAGATTAAGTAAATCTGGTTCACGAACATTATGTAAGGCAATGTACTTTCCTGCTATAGTAGCTAAGAATCATAATCCTATTATTATGACTTTTTGCGAAAGGTTAAAAGAGAAAGGCAAGCATAACATGGCCATTGTGGGAGCTGCAATGCGTAAGTTACTCCATATTGTTTTTGGTGTTTTAAGGTCAAAAAAGGCTTTTGATCCAGATCATATCAAAAACTACAGAGCTAGGAGTTTGGCTGAAAGTTTAGTGCTTTAAAATCAAAAAATGCTCCAATCACATCTTATGTGAAATAGTATCTTACACAAATTTTGTAGTTGGTTAGTGAATATGTTGATAAGTAAATTAATTTTATACGTACAAAAAAGCGGAAATTTACTTATCAACATATTCACTAACTATAATCTGTGTAACGTTACACAAAATGTGAATTGGAAGTATTTTTTGATTTTATGATACAGCTTGAACAATTTTTGTAATTTTTTTGTTGACTTGCAAGACGGTATCTTCAATCATACTACGACATACCAGAGCTTGTAATCCATAAAAATCACTAACTCCATTACTATCTGCTTCATCTGTCCAATGTAGCCATAACTCCTGAACTTTTTTGCGAAACTCAGCGTCTTTTGCTTTTGATTGTGGCTTTATTCCTGTACCAACACAACTACTTACTATCGTATCGATAATATTTGCAGCATATGGATTTTTTCTCACCATATCTCGAGATCTACTGCGTAAGTGTTCCAGGCTATGAGAAAGTAAACTGTTTATGCTGCTCTTCTCAGGCTGCCAATACATCAATCTTCTTCCTGTTCCTGCTGCTTCCCATGCAAAACTCTTTGTTTTCGGTTTGTTGAATAGTTGTTTGAAGGTTTTTAGTAACATTTAGCCTCTCTTAAAACTGCTTCATAAGTAATGAAATTTTCTCACAATAAAATAGACTGTTGCTTCCTAGTGTAGCTGTGAATAAGTACGTCTACACAAACTTTAAGTACTTATTCACAGCTACATCAATTTTTTTATTGACTTTTAACACAACTGCTGGATGTTCTCTAAATAAGTAATATGCTTCTCTTTGCCCAAGTCTATTGAACTCAATCCCGTTTCTTATTACATTACCATTTCCTAAAGTTTGATTTGTTTTATTATCTAAATGTTCAGACTCAAGTACTTGCAGTTGTAATGGCACAGAAAATCTATCTTCCAGCTTTCTCGTTCTTAAACGTACAAAACATTCTCCTCCCTCTATCATACTTCTGCATACTAGAGCTTGTAATCCATAAAAATCACTTACTCCGCTACTGTCTGCTTCATCTGTCCATCTTAGCCATAATTCTTGCACCTTCTTTCGAAATTCTCCATCTCTTGCTTTTGATTGCGGCTTTATTCCTGTTCCAATAGAGTTACTTACTATTGTATCAATAATATTTGCTGCATATGGATTTTTTCTCACCATATCACGTGATCTACTACGTAAAGTTTCAAGGTTTTGAGACAGCAAATTGTTTATACTTCCTAACTCTGGTTGAAAGTGAAAAAATCTTCTTCCTGACCCTGCTGCATCCCATGCTGAACTTTTGATTTTTGGCTTGCTAAATAGTTGTTTGAAATTTTTCAGCATCATACTAACCAAAATTCTCTTAATTCTTTTAATGTGCCGTTAAATTTATTTCTGTCACATTTTCCGATTCCACTTACTTCATGTGGCTCTGGACCATTTTTACCGTCGGTGTATTGCCATAAAATCCACTTATTCCAGCCTTGCGGTAAAACAGGTTGATCTCCATATCTTGCTATCCATAATGGACATTTAGTCAAAATTGGTGTGGCAAAATCTTTCAAAAAATTAGCACTTCCATACACTAAAGGTGAACGCCCTGTTTCTTCTTGAACTTTTTTAACAAAATCTTCTGCTTGTCTTGGTTCTATATTTTTTCCACTTTCGTTCTCTTCAATATCAAGCACAACAATTGTATTTTTAGTTTCACCCACTATATTCAAAAAGTGATTTGCCTGATCTCTTCCATCTTCTCCTACACCAAAATGATATGAACCCCATAAAAGTCCTTCCTCTTCAGCGGCTTTCCTTCTTTCTGTATAAGTTGGATCTATGTATTTTAGCCCCTGGGTTGCTTTATGAATAACTCCCAATATTCCATCTTCTCTTGCTAATTTAAAATTTATGTTTTCATTCCAGTGCGATAAATCTATTACTGCATTTATAATCATATCTGAGCTCACTTTAATCCTCTTGCTTTCTACCATCTCATATCACTCCTTTATTTGTTGCAAAAACAATTTTCCTCTTTGGCTTCATGCCTGCAACTTTTAACCCCGCTTTTATTCGTTGCCTGAGCTCCAATAAATCCTTTATTTGAACTTCCCCGTACCGCACAACATGGTCACCATAAGCAATTGATACTACTCTTTCGCCACTCTGAAGCTTCTTTATTGCTTGTTCAACTTGAATTAGATAATCTTCGCTATACATTTACTACTCGCTGATCCATTTGCTTTTCACTATTTTCTTTGATTTTTTACTTTCTGGTTTTTCACTTAAACTATTCCATTTACTCTCTGGCCAACGATCAATTCCAAGTGCAATAGATGCTGCTCTTGCGTAAATCCGGCAATCTAGTACTTCATTTCTTTCTCTTACCTTTTGCCACTCTTGTTTGGTATATCCTTTTACTACTTTGCTGACTAATTGCTCTGCCGTTAGCTGCTTAAAATATTCAGGTGCATACTCAGGAAAATGACAATATCCTGCTGGCACTTTCTCTTCTTCTTTTAAAATATTAAGTAGCTGAAAAAGCTCTGACTTTAATATCGATACTCCTACTGGCCAGAGCTTTATTCCTCTTTTTAGCTTTTGACCACCAACTGTTATATCAACTCTACTTGGGCTGCTAAGTGGCACTAGGGCTTTATTTACACCTTTAACTGCCATTACTCTTCCAGATCCTTGATGACCTCTTACCCAGTTGTATACTTCTTGCGTTGCATATCCAGCATCTACTGCCATCATACTTATCATATATTCAAGCCCATTTTCACCGATAAAATGATGATTGAGGAGCTCCGAAAGCTTTCCCCATACTTCTCCACCTCCTGTATCTCCTTCAAATACTCGGTAGTCTATTGACCAACTTTCACGACTTTTTCCCCATGCTACAACTTCCACCTCTAGACGATCTTTTTGGACATCTACTCCTGCAGTAAGCACCACTTCTCTCCTTGGTACTGTGCCAATCTGAAAAAATTCTCTCCTGTTAAATAATTGCTTCCAGTCTGGTACTTCTCCTTTGTCTACCCAGGTTTCTCCAAGCGTAGTATTTATCCATACTTTTAGTAATTGTTCACTTTCTTTTGCATGAAGAAAATCTTCTACTGCTTGAGTCCAGCTATACCAGCCAACTGGACTATAAAGACTTGAAAGATGAAATCCTTTTTTCTCACCTTTTACTCTATTAGTAGGCCTCCATTCTCCACGTTCAAGCATCTCTGTCTTTTGATGATTTTCTATTTTGCCGCTACATTCAGTGCAGACATAATGTGCTGTTCTTGAGTCGTTGTTTTCCCATTTTATTTGTGACCATTTTAGAACTTGATAGTAATTACAATACGGACATGGTACAAAAAAGTACTGCTTATCTGTTGCTTCAAATTCCTTCTCAATTCTGCTTATTCCATGAATCGTTGGTGTTGATACTAAAAAAATCTTTCGCCGTGCAAATGTATTGGTACGAGCTATGCTGAGTAAAACTGGATCTCCTTCTCCTCCTGAATCTCCTGGATATGCATCTATCTCATCAAGAAAGAGATATTTTACTGGCATAGAACGAAGTCCTACACTGCTATTTGCTCCGGTTATTACTACTATTCCACCTGGAAACTCCTTACTTTGCACAGTATTTCCTGAGTCTCTTGACCTTGGGTCTTTTACTTTACTTTTTAAACATGGTGTACTTTCAATCAGTGGCGCAAATCTTCCTTTTGACCAACGCTTTCCCATTTCAACTGTTGGCTGTACTACCAGCATTGGACCTGGTGTCTGATCTATGATGTAGCCAATCCAATTGTTACCAGCTTCTGTTCCCCCAATCTGCGCTCCTTTCATGAATACTACTTTTTCTGCAGGTGAAGATGGTGATAGTGAATCCATTATTTCTTTTAAATAAGGAGTTCTTTCTGTTCTCCATTTACCTGGCTCTGATGCTGCAGTTGATGCTAGAACTCGATACTCATTCGCCCACTCTGATACTTTAAGCTCTGGATCTGGTTTTAAACCTTCAGAAAAAGATGTAGCATATATCATATCGCTAGCTCTTCACCATCATTAGATGATACCTCAACATCACTTAAAATAGAACTGCACTCACTTGTTTTCTCACTTTCAAGTTCAATAAACATTTTCTTTTCAAGTGCTTCTTCTATGTACTTCTGAGTTAAATTACTCATTGTTATTGCAGCTATGAACGCAACTATTCCCACCATTACCGCAGCTATAATGTTAGGGTAAATTCCCACTATCACTATTGCACATACTGTTATAGAAACACAGACGATATTGATATATTTCTTTATTTTTTTGTCTGCTATTTTCCTTTCTTCAAAATATTTATTGCTCAATAAATGAAATGTTGGAAAGTTCTTCTGTCTTCCAAATAGCACTATTTCCTTCTCTTTGCTCAGTAATTTTATTAATTTTGCGTTGTTCGTTATTATTGCATACTGAAAAACATCCGTGGCATCTGCTCCTCTCTTTAGCAACAACTTTACTACGTTAAAGTGACCATGCTTTGCAGCAACATAAATTCCCGTTTTTCCACTCTCATCTACAGCATCTATTTCAACTCCTTCACCAAGAATACCGTCTATTAGGTCTTCATATCCTTTTCTGGCAGCTAAATGAAGCAAACTGTTTTTATCAGCTCCGTATCTATTACTTGCTAAAATCTTTACTATATCTAATCTATTTGCTTCTTTTGCATAACAAAATGGTGTCTTGCCATTATCATCCTTAATTAAAGGGTCTATATCTTCTCGCGTTAGTAAAACTTCTATTGTTTTCAGCCTTTCAGCATAATGTAGTGGCGTTTTATTTTCATAATCTTGTAAGTTAACCCCAGCATTAGGAACATTTATTAAGCATCTTACAATATCTAAACATAAGTCCCTTTCGTCGTAATTACTACTACTTATAGCTACGTGCAAAGAAGATAATTTCATTGCATTTCTGCCGCTACCAGCTATATTGACATTCGCACCAAGATTTGAAAGTAATTTTACTACTTCTAGCTTCTTGTTGTTTACTGCATAATGAATTGCTGCATGATTTCTCACGTCAAGAACATCCTTATCCGCGTTTCCTTCTCTAATTAAAATTTCTACTATTTCTTCATGTCCAGCTCCTGCCGCTAAGTGTAATGGTGTATGTAGTAAAGCATTCTGCTCATTAACATTAACTCCTTTGTTAAGTAAAAATCTTACAGCATTTGCTTCATTCAACATCGCAGCTAAGTGAAGCAAGCTATCTCCCTCTGATCCATATTTATGATTGATTAGTGCTTGTAATATTTCTTCTCTTGCACAAGAAAGCGCACTTTTACCATCATCATCAGCGATCAGTGGATTAATATTTTTCCTGTTCAGTAAGAGTGCAACCATACTAAGCTCGTTAATTTCTACTGCATAATGCAGTGGTGTCTTTCCGTTTGATCCTCTGACATTAACATCTAATCCAGGTTGATTAATGAGGCACTTTATTAATTCTAAACTTAACTTAGCAGACATTATTCAAATTTAGCGTTAGATAATTCTTGTAATGAGTTTGTAATCTCTTCGGTTAGCGCCATATGAATCTTTTCAGTGTCACTCAGTGATGCAAGCAGCGCTGAAACTCTATTTGGAATATTAAGCAGATTATTACGGACAACTCTTGCTACATTAAATGCATCGCGCTTTACTTCCTCTACTGCTACAAGTTCACCAATCTCAGCCTTAGCTTTCGCCTCAAGCAGTTTACCACGTTCCATCTCATTTTTTATTCGCGTTTTTAGCAACATTGTAGAAAGGTTATTTGTATTTTCGTTTTCTGGATTTTTCCTCCTAAGTGGCTGACTTGGATCTCTTATTGCTGCCACCGCTTCATTTGCTTGTTCTCTATTGATCAAACCATCCTCCAACTCAACTATTCCTTTTTTTACTAAATAACAGACATATTGCTTTGATACTCCTATCTCTCTTGCCCATTCCGTCTGCGTGATTTTCCCTTCTTCCAACTTTCTTTCCCCTCTTTTTTTCCTTATTTCGCCCCTTACTGTCTTGATTCTTGAATTTGTGCAAAAGTCTTTCCAGTATCAGCAAGAATAGCATCTCTCCCCGTATACACCTGCCAACGTTTTATCGTTACATCTACAAACCTGGGATCTAGCTCTATTGTTCTGCAGATTCTTCCTGTCCTCTCACAGGCAATTAGTGTACTTCCAGAGCCGCTAAATGGATCAAGTACTATGTCTCCTGATCTGCTGCTGTTTACTATTGCTCTCTCCATTAGCTCTACTGGCTTCATTGTTGGGTGCAGTGAGTTATGTATTGGCTTATCATAAAACCACAGATCACTTTGATTTCTACCGCCATGCCACTCACGTTTATTGCCGCTTTTCCATCCATAAAGCATTGCTTCGTATTGTCTTTGATAATCTGATCTTCCTAGCGTAAAGTGATTCTTCGCCCAAATGATAAAAGTTGACCATTTTCCTCCCGCTTCCTCAAATGCTTTTTGCAACGTTGAAAACTCTGATGATGATGCACAGATGTAAATTGCACCTTTAGTATATGCTAAAATATGAGTACAAATATCATAGAGAAAAAGCTCATACTTTTCACCTTGATTATCGTTTAGTATCTTTTTATCCTCTCTTTCTTGACTGCTACCATAATCAACATTATATGGAGGATCACAAACAGTAATGTCTGCCATTTTATCATCTAACAGCGCTTTATATGATTCAACTACAGAGCTATCACCACAATAGATTCGATGATCACCTAAAATCCATAGATCACCTGGTTTTGTTATTTCTACCTTTTTGTCATCACCAACCAAGTCAGAAAAATCTTCTTTTTCACTATCTAAATCATCAAGGAAATGTTGAACTTTTTCTAATTCAAATCCAGTCATTTTAAGATCAAACTGTAAATCTTCTAACTCTTGAATTTCTACTTTCAAAAGCTCATCATCCCACTTTGCCCAATTAGCTGATTGATTTGCCAGTAATCGAAAAGCTTTGGTTTGTGGTTCATTTAAATTATCACTTAAGACCACTGGAATACTCTCCATACCAAGTTTTCTTGCTGCTTTAAGTCTTAAATGACCATCAACCACAGTACCATCACTTTTTGCAACTATTGGAATACGAAAGCCGAATTCCCTGATTGAAGCACACATTCTGTTGACCACATCGTCATTTTTACGTGGATTACGATCATATTCAACTAGGTTTCGAGTAGGATAGTAGTGGATTGCTAAATTCATATCTTAATAATTAAAAAGTTAATATTCAAAATATCTCTGACGCTAAAGAAGGCCTGGGGTCTGACCCACCAAACCAGCCAGTATGGCCGAAAGGACCCACTTTTTATGGATTTTTCGTCTTATTAATATCTTTACTAAAATTCATAACATAGAACATTAATGCCAAAGCATCCCCCTCATTATCATCTCTAGGTAAAAATCCTTTTCTCTTTACAGCTTCAATAACTTCACTCTTACTTGCATTACCTTTGCCTGCTATAAAGCGTTTGATAGTTTTAACATTAACACCTTGGTAGGGAATATTGTTCTCTTCACACCAAGCAGATAGAACGGCAAGAAAACCACCGTAGCAATGCGCTGCATCAGTTCCTAGATGTCTTCTCACTTCTTCAAAATAAACCGCAGTGAACTTATGCTCCAAAGAATTAAGCCAATTACGAAAGTTTAAGAAACACATTCCACCTCCGCTAAAACGGCTACCATGAAAACTTTTGCTCCCACTTTCAATTATTCCATCTGTTAGAATTGCCCAGCCCGTTTGTTTGCCTAGATCTAGTGTTAGGATTGACATTTATTTGAAACTTTTGTGTTGAAGCGCATGGAGGTAAACTAACCTCGTTGAAACAATACCCTTCTATTATATATATACCGGATTTCTTACTACTTTTTCCGGGATTTTCTAAAAAAAAGTTAAAATAATTTTTAATCACAAAAAATGAAGAGACTGTAGAAAAAAAAGGGGTTCATATTGCCTTTTCTGTTGTTTTCTTGGCATTTTGTAGTGATTTATGTTAGATTACTTGAGTTTATTTAGGCTAAAATATATATAATGTCTATTTACGGGAGAACATGGTGGGGTAAGAAATGGCTTCAATCTTTCAGTGAAGTTGATTACGATAACCGCCTTTCACGTGGTAGAACTTATGCTAATACTGGTCGAGCTTTTGGTATTCAAATCAACGGCAATACAATTACAGCCAAAGTTAGTGGTTCAAGACCTCATCCATATAAAGTTAAAATAACACTCAATGAATTAAATTCATCAGCTATCCGTTGTATTATTGAAAATTCGCCCTCTATATTGCCTAAATTAATAAATAGACAATTACCAACACTTTTGTTTGATAAGCTTAACGACTCAGGTATTAAATTATTTCCTTCGAATTGGGAAGAAATGAACGCAAGTTGCAATTGTCCTGATTGGGCTATGCCTTGTAAACATATTGCTGCTGTAATTTATCTTATTGCTGCAGAAATTGATAAAAACCCTTTCGTAATTTTCAATATTCATAATTGTGACTTGTTGTCGCTGATTGATGATTTTGGAAATGGAAAATTAGAAAACATTCAAAGTATTCTAAAAATTAATGATCTATTTAAATCGTCTTCTAAAGTTAAAGTATATGACCAAGTAAACTTAAATGATATTGATCTATCGACTATTCCTAACCTTGCCAGCTGTATCGAAAATATCTTGACGAATAATCCACTCTTTTTTGAAAAAAATTTTCACAGTATTCTGCAAACAGCTTACAAGCATTGGCAAAAATATCCTACGGGGAAATCAGATTATTTTTTCTACTCTTCCAAGAAAAAGCTATCGGAAGAAGAATTGTTTACTAGCAAATGGGGAAGTATTGAACACTGGCAAACATTTCAATTATTTATCAATGACCAATACCAAGTTATTCAAGTAAGCAATGGTATAGCTAATTCATTTATGCTCAGCGAAAGTGTTTCAAGGAATATAGCACAATTTTTAAACGATATTCCTATTTCATTACTGCATAAGCTTAATCCTGAGCTTCGCTTCATGCATATGATTTCACAGTTTGCACGTATGCTCATGGAAAAATCAGCACTAGTACCACAAATACTACAAAATAAAAGAGGAGAATTTATAATTAGGTGGATCCCTGCGTTGTTTAATGAATCAGTCAAAGAAATTCATAGAAAAATATCATCTATGTGTCCACCTCTACTAATTCAATATCAGAAAACTTCTATAGATCCTGAAGAACAGGTTAATATTGCAGTTTCTTTAATCCTTTTGGGATACATGGCAAATAATTTTCCTGCAGCACTTGATAAATATAGAGAAAAGAATACCTTTCCTTCATCAATGGATAAGTATAGAGACAAGCACATCTTTGCATTATTTTTTACTGGATCAGCATACAAGTTTAGTGAGTTTAGCAACAGAGCAGTTGTGTTAAAAGTCAATAGAAAAATGAAAAATATCAAAGAAATTTAGCCCGTTAAATATAATGTGCTCTTCAATGTATTTTTACATAATATAAGCTATAACTCTTAATTGATGTAGCTGTGTATAAGTACTTATAGTTTATGTGGGCGTACTTATCCACAGCTACACTAACTTACTAGAGAAGTAGACTTAGGGCTATATTCCTCAGTGAACACTCTACCGTCTCTTACCAAGGAGTTAGCAAGTAAAAGTAACTTTCTCATAGCAGCGGTAGAAGCAACTTTATATGGTTTTTTATATTGATTATACAACCTATCAAAAAAAGTTTTTATGTAAGAATTCCATTCCCGCGCACTAAGAATACACATATACAAAACTGTTCTAATTTGTGACCTACCGCCTTGAATACACCTTTTTCCTTTACTAAAACCACTGTCTCGATTAAAAGGTGCAACCCCGGCAAGGCTGGATATTTGCTTTTCTTGAAGCGTCCCTAGTTCTGGTAGATAACAAATCATAGTAATAGCTGTGATTTTACTTGCACCTGGTATACTAGTTATTGATATGTATTTTCTTTTAAGCTCTTGACTTTGATCAATCAACTCCATCATCTCATCTTCTAAGGCTTGGATTTGATTTTGTAAAATGGCAAGTAGCTCTTCCATTTGTTTTATTATGGATATATCAGTTACCTGGTAAGCTTGGGTTTTTTGTATTTTTGCTATTTCTACAAGTTGATTTCTACGAGATAGCTTTTGCCTCAAACAATCAACATTACTAACTTTTAAAGGAGTAACACGCATATCTGTATTATTAATATAACGTGAGATGATACTACAGTCTATTTTATCGGTTTTAGTAGCAACGCCAAGGCTTTTTGCATAATCTCTAACCCATCTAGGTTGAATAACATATACCTCAAAACCATTGCTTAGTAAAGTATAGGCACATAATTTTTCATATCCACCTGTTGCTTCAAGACCAACTTTGCTTACATTATGCAAACGTAAAAAGTCGAGTATTTGATCAATAGCTTGCACGTTATTTTCAAATACTTTATGATATCCAAGTGGATGGATATGAATATCAAGTTTAGCTTTGCTAACATCAATGCCAGCAATAATATTTGATGAATTCATAATTCCTCCGTAAATGTTGATAAACAATATATACTGTATTTTCCACCCTTATATACGAGTCTAAAAACTCAATCAGTTGTTCGGAACTTCAGTATAAACCAGAGAAGAAAACCTTGCTATACTACGGTCCTTATGACCAAGACTGGACACGGTTCCTCTTCTCTGTATGTCTTTACATTACTACTTTGTAGTACTTATAAAAACCTATTTTTAACATATAAGGCTGTATGCATTATAATTCCTTTAGGTTGATTATTGCCCCTTTTTCTTGAAATATCTCCTAATCCACTTGTTTTTTTATGGTGAGTATATGAAATGTAACTTGTATCTTGAATTACAAGAACTCTTTTGTGAGCTTTCATTCTTTCAGCTGTTTTAGCAACATGTGAAGCTAAAATATCACTTTCTTTTATATTTTCATTTTGAAAAAAACGATATGCTGCTTTTGCTTCTGACCAACTTCCACATGCCTGATTGATTAAACTTTTAGGTAAATTTGCCAAACTATCAGCAAGATTCACTAATCTGTCAGTTAGTCTTTTATCTCCTAGTACAGCATTTCCAAACTCACTTTTAGCCCATTCATTACTCTCATTTGCCATTTTTATACCCTCAATATTTGCATACTTTAATATTCTAATCCTTTATTTTTATGTCCATTTATATTTGTGGGTAATAGTAAGGTTTTGAAGTCGAGTGGGGAGAGGTGACTTTCCTCACTTAGACACCTGTGTCAGCTACTTTCATGACATCGTTGTAACGTTGTACCATATTACAATGTTCGTGCAGTTGTGTGTCAACTACTTTTGTTGCACCGTTTGTTATTCAATCTTTATGCTAGTTTTACTAAAAATTATAGTATTTTAGGTATAATTGCAATATCTAAATTTAAGGTATAGGGATGAACCCTAGGAAAGTTTTTAATATTCTTTTTATAGTATTATTTATTTCTTTTTCTCATGTTGGGAGTGCTGCCGCTGACACTAATGCTGATACAACTGCTCAAGTAATATGTAATATTATTGGCTACGTTTGGGGAATAGGCGGACCGCTTATGACCGTAGTGATAATAGGTGCAGCTTTGCTTGCGATATTTGGTAGAATGCCATGGCCAGCTCTTTTTGCGCTAGGCGTATTTTGTGCTGTATTTTTCGGTGCTAAAGCTATTGTCACGAAAGTAATGGCTAGTATAAACACTACAGATGCTTCTTTTATGGAACGATGTGGAATAGGAGATATTACAAAAAAGAACTGATAGGGTTATTTTTTTCTAAAACAGACCTGATACACGGCTTCAACTATATCTTCCACTTGCGGTAATGCTTTTTTTTCCAGATTTGCAGCGTAAGGTAAGGGGATGTCCTTGCCAGTTACGCGTATAACTGGAGCATCAAGGTAGTCAAATCCTTGTTCCATAACAACAGCCGAAAGCTCTGCTCCTATTCCTGCAAATGGCCATCCTTCTTCTACACTAACTAACCTATTAGTCTTCTGAATAGAGTTAATAACGGTTTGAGTGTCAAGTGGTCTTAAGGTTCTGAGGTCAATAACTTCAGCTTCTATACCTCCACCTGAAAGTAAATCTGCTGCACCTAAAGCGTCCATTAATTTTAATGAGAAAGCAGTGATAGTTACATCCTTTCCCTCCCGTATGACAGCAGCCTTGCCTATCTCAAGTAGATAATCTTTATTTGACAGCTCAGAGTCAGAAACTTCATGTTCATGTCCGTAAGCTATTTCGTTTTCTAGAAATATTACCGGATTAGGGTCGCGAATTGCAGCTTTAAGCAGACCTCTGCAATCGGAGGCAAAGTAAGGTGCTATCACTTTTAACCCCGGTATATGCGAATACCAAGATGCAAAGCATTGAGAGTGTTGTGCGGCAACTCTTGCTGCAGCGCCATTTGGTCCACGAAATACTATGGGGCATCCAAGTTGTCCACCTGACATATAATTTGTTTTTGCTGCAGAATTCACGATTTGGTCGATAGCCTGCATAGAAAAATTAAAAGTCATAAATTCGACAATTGGCTTTAATCCAGCGAATGCTGCTCCAACAGCAAGGCCAGCAAATCCATGTTCGGTAATAGGCGTATCAACTACTCTGTTTTCTCCAAACTCTTTCAGTAATCCTTTTGTTACTTTATAGGCACCATCATACTCTGCAACTTCTTCACCGATGATCAACACGTCAGGGTCGTTTTGCATTTCTTCTCTGATCGCTGTGCATAAAGCTTCTCTTACACTTAAGGTTGCCATTTATAAACTTTTATAGACTTTAACTAAAGTAACTATATCAGAATTACTAGGAAGCGTACAAATTAAGTTTTACAAACTGACCTTACCCAGATGATATGAATAAGTATTGCTTGGTTGAAAGCAAGAGAAGACAATAACTTCTCAGAGTGGATAGGTGGCAGGTTGGTACTTCTTTTGAGGCACTTTCTGCTCTTACATGGAGTGTAGGAAGAAGAACTCGTGACCCAGATTCTGCCACTTTTCAAAAATTCCCTGTTCCTTCCATTGCCTAAACTGCTCATACACAGTCTTCCATAGCATTCGGTAAATACCGCCATTGGCACCCTGTACGCAATACATAGAAAATTGCCTCTAATATTTCTCTTTTACTATACTTTGGCGGTCTTCCTCCTTTCTTGTATGATACCCTGAAATATTTTTCTATTCGCCCTTTCACTTAGATCTGTTGGATACTTCTTTCTCATTCCTTACCTCATTATTATTACATTTCTTATACTCTACCTTAATTCTAGTTTCCGGACAACCTCTATCTCTACAAAAACTATATTTTTCTTCAGAAGAGAGTTATATTGTAACTATGGACAAAATAATCATAAAAAAATTTGGTGGGACTTCGCTAACTGATTTAAACCGAGTTGCAAATTTGATAAAAAGCGATATTGAGAAAGGTTGTAATGTAATCGTTGTTGTATCTGCTGTTGCAGGATTTACTGACCAAATGGCTTTTCAGGCTAGGCAAATCTCAAATTTAAGTTGCAGACAAGAGTTATCAGAGTATGACGTTATGCTTTCAGCAGGAGAACAAATTTCTTGCGGTCTATTAGCTATCACTCTCCAATCGATCGGAGTTAATGCTAAATCGTGGCTTGCCTGGCAGTTACCAATTGTAACTGATGATTTTTATTCTGAGTCTAAAATAAAAACAATAAAGATTGACCATGTGAAAAGATCTTTTGCTGAGGGTTATACTGCTGCGATCATCGCTGGTTTTCAGGGTATAAATGATGATAGAATCACTACTTTTGGAAGAGGAGGCTCTGATATATCAGCAGTTGCCTTCACGGTAGCCTTTGGTGTTAGAATTTGCGAAATTTTTACTGATATTGATGGAATATATACAGCAGACCCGAAAATTGTTCCAAAGGCACGCAAGCTCAAATTTATCTCTTACGATGAAATGTTGGAAATGTCGTCATCTGGTGCTAAAATACTGCATAATCGTTCAGTACAACTTGCAATGAAGCATAACATTAAAGTGCAAGTGCTATCCACTTTTAAGGAAGTAGAAGGCACCACAGTACTACACAAAAGGGATGTACTAGAGAGATACTTAATTACTGGAATAGCTTATAGCACTAATGAAGCTCTTGTAACTTTCACTAACCTTGCAAATAACTTGCGTACTTTAAGAGATATAGTAGGGGCAAACGTTAAAATTGATATGATACATGGGTCAAGTTTTGTTATCTCCAAATTTGATATTAATTTAATGGAAAAGTTACTGAATAAGAATGAAAATTATGCTATAAACGATAATGTAGCTAAAATTTCAATAATTGGTATTGGTGTTATGTCTAACACTGAAGTGATGCACCGCACACTCAAGGTTTTAAGCGAAAAAAAGATAGAAATACTTGCTATCACAACATCCGAAATCAAAATCAGTATAATTGTTCAAAAAGAATACGTTGTAGCTTTGGTCAAAGATTTACATACTGAGTATGAGCTTGATATGCAACACTAGGATAGGCTCGACGTCCACAACTGTACGAACATTGCAATTTGGGCCTACCAGGAGGGTGTCATTCTCCTGTCATTCAAGTAGCTGACACTGGTTCCTTTATGAAGGTGTCATCCCAGTGCCCTGACTACTTGGATCCAGAAAACTTAACTTTAAATAAGTGGCTGCATAATAAAGACTGGATGCCAGTGTCAAGCACTGGCATGACACCTCTCTTGGGCTCTTTTAGTATAAATGTTTAAGAAATTTACCAAACGAAAAAAAAGGCAAAAGAAGCCCCGTGGTTGGCTAGTTACTTACATTATACTTTCAAGTATGGCGTTTTTTTATTCTAAACACTTAATAACCGCGATTTAGCTGCTTTTAAGCCGCAACTAATCTAAATTATAAACGTTAAGAAATTTACTAAACAGAAAAAAAGGCAAAGAAAACCTAGGGTAGCTAATTATTCACTATCCATTTTTTAAGTTGGCGTTTTTTGATGTTTTAAATGCTTTATAAGCGCATTTCAGCTTATGTTAGGTAAAAACCTAGAAATTTTATAAAGACATAGAGTGCACATAGTGCAAAAAATTAAACATGATACGCCAGATACGTGAGTTTTTTTGTCATTTAATCTGTACAGAGAAGATAAATAAATAGCTTCATTCTCATGATAAGGGAGCTGGCGGAGTTTGTCAAGGAAGTTTTTTGTATTTTAACCTTAGATTTGAGAAATCTTATAGGCTTTTGTTCTCATGAAAATTATGTTCTCATGAGTAAATTAATGTTATCCTTTTTTGTTGATCTAAAGTTTTTTATGTTCATACACTTACGTGTTCATAGTGTTTATTCGCTGCTTGAAAGCTCGGTTAAAATTGAGGAGCTGATAGGCCTTTGTTTGCGAAATAAAATGCCAGCGGTTGCAATTACTGATTCAGGTAACTTGTTTGGCTCGCTCGAATTTTCAGAATATGCAGCTAACAAAGGAATACAGCTAATAATAGGATGCAATATTATAGTTAAACATTCAGAACAAAATTTACCTATATTATTGCTTGCAAAAAATGAGCAAGGGTACACTAATTTAGTCACTTTGGTGAGTGAGTCTTTTAGAAAGCGCAAGAATAACAGCGATATTCCTTACGTTGATTTTGATGAGCTATTGAATTTAAGTACGGGTCTGATCGCTTTAACCGGTGGATGTTTGGCTCAACTATTGTTGGGGCAAGATAAAGAAACGATTGAAAAACTGCTTTCAGCATTCAATGGTCATTTATATGTTGAATTGCAGCGTCATGGGTTGAATAAAGAGCTAGAGCTTGAAGAAACCTTGATAGACTTTGCTTATCAGCACAATATACCACTGGTTGCAACAAATGATGTATTCTTTACAAATAGATCTGACTATGAAGCTTATGATATATTAACGTGTATATCGGAGGGTAGTTATGCTCTCGAAAATAACAGGAAAAAGCTAACCACTGAGCATTATTTCAAATCTGTGGCAGAAATGGAGGAGCTGTTCAGCGATATCCCCGAAGCAATTCATAACACTTTAGTGATAGCTAAGCGGTGCTCTTACATGCCAAGAAGCAGGCAGCCTATCTTGCCTAAATTTCCTTGTCGAGAAAATAAAACTGAGAATGAAGAACTGAGGGAGCAGGCAGTTGCAGGATTAGAATTCCGCATTGCGAATGAGACAGATATAGACCTTAAACAATACTACGATCGGCTAAATTACGAACTAAGCGTAATAACTTCAATGAATTATTCCGGGTATTTTCTAATAGTTTCTGACTTTATCCGTTGGAGCAAAGCAAATGGCATTCCAGTTGGTCCAGGAAGAGGCTCTGGTGCAGGCTCAATTGTTGCTTGGGGCTTACAGATTACAGACCTTGATCCAATAAAGTTTGGCCTAATATTTGAAAGATTTTTGAATCCTGATCGTGTATCGATGCCTGACTTTGATATTGATTTTTGCCAGGAAAAAAGAGACCTGGTTATTGATTATGTTCAGAAAAAGTACGGTTATGTTGCTCAAATAATCACTTTTGGAAAATTGCAAGCAAGGGCAGTATTGCGTGATGTTGGTAGAGTATTGCAAATGCCTTACTCTCAAGTGGATAAAATATCTAAAATGGTTCCATTTAATCCAGTAAATCCTGTAACTTTATCACAAGCAATAGAGCTTGATCAAAACCTGCAGAAAGAACGAGATAGTGATGAGGTAATTGCAAAGCTTCTTGATATATCACTAAAGCTCGAAGGAATATATCGTCACGTTTCAACTCATGCTGCTGGAATTGTAATATGTGATCAAAAGTTGGAAAATTTTGTTCCTGTGTACTACGATCCAAATTCGGCTCTGCCAATCACTCAATACAGCATGAAATATGTGGAGAAAGCTGGGCTAATAAAATTTGATTTTCTTGGACTTGGTACGCTAACGCTAATAGATCATGTATGTCGTTTAATTAATCGTGATGAAAAAAAGATCGATATTTCTTCAGTTCCTTTGAATGATCAAAAAACCTATGAGATACTCTCAAGCGGTGATTCAATTGGAGTGTTCCAGCTTGAAAGTTCGGGAATGAGAGAAGCTTTAATCAAATTAAAGCCAGATTGCATTGAAGATATTATCGCTTTAATTTCCCTTTATCGTCCTGGTCCAATGGATAACATTCCAACTTATGTTGCAAGAAAGCATGGACTTGAAAAGCCAGATTATATTCATCCGTTACTTGAGGGAGTGTTAAAAGAAACGTTCGGAGTGATAATTTACCAGGAACAGGTGATGGAAATAGCACGTATTCTTTCTGGATATACCCTCGCAGAAGCAGATCTGCTGAGACGTGCCATGGGTAAGAAAATTAAGGAAGAGATGGATAAACAACGTGAACTTTTCATCCAAGGGGCAACGAAGAATGGCGTTGATTATGACAGGGCAAGTTATATCTTTGACCTTGTTGCAAAATTTGCTGGTTATGGATTTAATAAATCTCACGCAGCTGCATATGCGGTTATATCTTATCAAACGGCTTACCTTAAAGCTAATTATCCGTTAGAATTTTTCACAGCCTTGATGAATCTGAATATTGATGATAGAGATAAACTGAATTTATTTTATCATGCAGCAAAGTTTAGTGGCGTTACCGTTCTTCCACCTGATATAAACAAGTCTCAAGCTGAATTCTCAATAGAGGGTGAGTGCATACGTTATGGTATTGCTGCCTTGAGGAATGTTGGTTTTTCTATAGCAGAAGGAATAGTGAACACACGTTCAAGCGCTTATAAGGACATATGGGAATTCATTCAAAATTCAGGTCATATAATAAATAAGAGGGCGCTAGAAAGCCTAATTAAATCCGGGGCATTCGATAGCGTGCATAAGAACAGAAAGCAGCTATATGAGTCAATGGACATGCTGATTTACTTTGCAAATAAAAACAAACAGGATAGGGAATCAAGTCAAGCTGCTTTGTTTGGTAGTCTTGATGTCCTCAAACCAAAATTTGAGAATGTGGAAGATTTTGATGAAGAGGAAAAATTAGAGCATGAGTTATTTTCACTAGGATTTTATTTAACTAATCATCCACTTGAAAAATTTAGAATTCTTCTGGAAAAGTTAAATATTGGGTTTATCGGAGAAAATAGAACAGCAAAAACTGCTGGGGTAATATTAAATGCACGTATGAGAACTTCAGAGCGTGGAAGGTTTGTTATACTCACACTTTCTGATCCCCATAACGTTTCTGAAATAGCATTTTATAATAATGAAATAATAGAAGGAAAAAGAGATTTATTTTCACCAGGAACATTTGTGATAATTGATCTTGAAGCTTCGGAAAATACGACAAGATTAGCAGGCAAGGATATATCTGAGTTTACAAAAAGAATCGCTTCTACAATAAAGGAATTAGTTCTCACCACTGAGTGCACGGATTCGCAAAAAGCCGCTATGGAATTAAACACAATATTGAAAGATGAAGGCAGAACCAAAATAATGCTAAAACTTCTTCTCGAAAAACATAAAGTGAGCATCTTATTACCAGGTGCATACTCAATTGCTCCTCAAGTTATTTATGAAATATCTAACTTAAGCTGGATTAAAGGCGTAGAAATTAATACAAATAACTTGCTTATATAAAAAAGCTTTATATAATGAAATATTTAATCGGTATTAAAGGAAGATATAGTGAATCTTTATGAATTTACTTTTATAGCACAACAAGGATTGTTACAGCAAGAAGTAGAGGAGATGGTCCAAGAGCTAGCTGTTTCATTGAAAAATATTAAAGCAGATGTTATTTTCCAGAAGATTAAGAGTCTTATGGAAAGGCAAAATAGTACGCTTACAAAACAAGAGTTAGAAACGCGTGCTGAAAACATTAAAGAAGGTCTAGTTGCTTACTCTGATTTCTTGGAAGATCTTACAAAAATTTTATGGGTTGAATTGGAAGAAGATCTTTCAAATTTGAAAGAAGTGAAGTCAAAAATCGATAAAGAGTTGAAAGATGACCTAAAAGATTTAGGAATAACGCAAGATTTTATAAAATTTCTAGGAGGCAGTGAGCAAATTACTAAAAGTGCGTTTATCCATAATGCAGTAAATGCTTTGAAGAGAAATATTTCAGAACATCTAATAAAGATTTTTCAAGATATTTTGAAAGATTTTAGAATAAACGGTCCAACTCAATCGAGCAAAGCATTGGAAATGCTTTTGGAAAACATTGAAGCATCAGGATTAATCAAGTATGAACATTGGGGTCTTTTGGATTTTGCATATCCAATAAATAAGATGAAGAGCGGTCATTATTGTATAATGTGCATAAGTTCTACTGCAAGCATTCTGGATGAGTTTGTGCGTAGAATGAAACTTAATGAGAACATTATTCGCCACTTGTCTGTGCAGGTTGATAAATTTTTTGAAGGTAAATCTTATATGATGAATAAACAAATTGAGGAGCAAAGCGCATAATGATGAAAAGACGAAATAGTTTTAATAATTCTTACGTATCTGTAAATAATAGGACTGGCTTTAGGCGTTCTAAAGTTTGCCCTCTTGCTACGTCTAAAGATGAAGACATAGATTATAAGAATACAGATTTATTATCCAAGTTTACCTCTGACTATGGTAGGATATTACCTAGAAGATTAACAGGCGTATGTGCAAAAAAACAAAGGAAGTTACGCTTAGCAGTCATAAGGGCACGTTTTTTAGCTCTTGTTCCTTACTGTACTAAAAAAGTTTAGGTAATTTATGTTGATAATTTTAAAGGAAAATATAAGGACTTTAGGTAAGCTTGGTGAAGTTGTCAAAGTTAAACCAGGTTATGCACGTAATTTTCTTTTTCCACAAAGAAAAGCGGTGAAAGCTACCAAGGAAAATTTAACAAAGCTAGAGGAGCAACGTTTATTACTGGAAAAAGAAAATATAAAAAGATTAAATATAGCAAAAGAGCTTGCATTGTCACTACATGATAAGTTTGTGGTATTAATAAAGCAAGCTTCAGAGGATGGTAAAATTTTTGGTTCTGTAACAACACGTGAAATTGCGAAAGTTTTACTACAAGAAGGACGTGCGATAAATCATCGTAGTTTATCTTTTGGTGGAATAAGCATCAAAAACTTGGGTGAATACCAAGTAAACGTAGAATTACATAGTGAAGTAGTAGTACCAATTACTATATACGTCGTGAAATCCGAAACAGATGCAAATGAGCTAAGGCAAGTAAAATTGCAAAATCAGAAGTCTGAGCAACAAGAGGCAGGGCAAGGTGCGAATAAAGAAGCTACTGATGGTGATGAAGCTGATTAAAGATGATCTTCCGTTATAGCCAAAAAGAAATGTCTTCCATGGCTAAGCTGGTGTCATCCCAGTGCTCCCCTCATGTCATCCCAGTGCGTGACACTGGGATCCAGTTTATTTCATCATGGACATTATTTTATGCTTCTAGAATCCGTTGTCCATTGAATAATTTGCAAATACTTTTATATCTGGATTCCAGTGTCACGCACTGGAATGACACCATTATTGGAGTAAATCAAAAATGATCCCACGCTATAGCCGTAAAGAAATGTCTGCCATGGCTAAGCTGGTGTCATTCCAGTGCTCCCCTCATGTCATCCCAGTGCGTGACACTGGGATCCAGTTTATTTCATCATGGACATTATTTTATGCTTCTAGAATCCGTTGTCCATTGAATAATTTGCAAATACTTTTATATCTGGATTCCAGTGTCACGCACTGGAATGACACCATTATTGGAATAAATCAAAAATGATTCCCCGCTATAGCCGAAAAGAAATGTCTTCTATTTGGGAGGAAAATAATAAATTTAATATATGGCTTAAAATAGAAAAATTAGCGTGTGAAGCTCAAGAAGAGTTAGGAGTGATTCCAAATAGTGTTGCTCAGAAGCTCTCTGGTGCTATTGAATTTGATATTGAACGTATCAACGAAATTGAATCCATTGTAAAACATGATGTTATAGCTTTTCTGACATATGTTGCTGAAAAAGCGGGAGTTGATGTTCGTTATCTCCACTATGGAATGACAAGTTCTGATGTTTTGGATACATGCCTTGCGATGCAGTTGAAAGAGTCATGTGATATTTTACTCGAGAATCTAAAAAATTTACTTGCAGTATTGAAAAAAAAAGCTGAGGACTATAAAGATATTGTTTGTGTTGGGCGCAGTCATGGAATGCATGCAGAACCAACAACTCTTGGATTAAAATTTGCTAGATTTTATGCTGAATTTAAACGCAATTATCAGAGATTAATTAGCGCGCAAAAAGAGATCTCAATTTGTAAAATATCAGGTGCAGTAGGTAATTTTGCAAATGTTGATCCGTTTGTTGAAGAGTATGTAGCGAAAGAAATGGGACTCATACCTGAAACCATATCGTCTCAAGTCATTCCTCGTGATAGACATGCCATGTTCTTTTTGGTTTTGGGAGTGATTGCAAGCTCAATAGAAAATATTGCAATTGAAATTCGTCATTTGCAAAGAACTGAAATCGGCGAAATTTCTGAGCATTTTTCCATTGGGCAGAAGGGAAGCTCTGCTATGCCACACAAATGTAATCCTATTTTAAGTGAAAATCTGACTGGACTCTCACGTTTAATACGCAGTTATGTTTTTCCTGCGTTAGAAAATGTTGCATTGTGGCACGAACGTGATATATCACACTCGTCTGTGGAAAGATGCATTGCTCCTGATGCTTGTATAACAATGGATTTTGCTTTAGTGCGATTAACAGATTTGATAGATAAATTGGTAATCAATAAGGAAAACATTGAAAAGAACTTAAATTCTTCAAAAGGTTTAGTTTTCTCACAGCGTGTATTGCTTGAGTTAGTAAATAGTGGTTTGGCGAGGGAAGAGGCGTATAAAATTGTTCAGAGCAATGCAATGAAAGTGAAACAAAACAACAGTGATTTTCTGGCCGAATTGAAACAAGATAAACCCTTACTTAAGGTTATTAACTCGGAAAAACTTGAATCTTTGTTTGATTTGAAATATTATACAAAGCATGTAGGTCACATATATAGCAAGGTTTTCAATTAGGCTGAGTAGCTCAGTTGGTAGAGCAGGAGGATCATAATCTCTTGGTCGGGGGTTCAAGTCCCTCCTCAGCCACTCGAACTAAACTATGTTTAGCAAGATAGTGCTATTGGTGAAGTAGTGCGACCCAGTGTCAGCTACTTGGAATGGTTACGTTCAGTTGTGTATCCACTTAGGTGTACAGTTTAGAGGACAATGGATAAGAGGTATCCGTTCAGGGGAGCGGCAAAATAAGGTAGACAAAGCAAGATAATAAAGATAATCATAGAGTGAATATGAGGTAATGTGGTAAACCTTTTAGAACTTTGCAAAAATTTACAGCAAAAAATAGAAAAGTTAGAAGCAAAGATAGAAAAACTGGAAGCAGAGATAGAAAACTTTTAAGAGCAGAAAATAAAGCTTTAAAGATAGAGAATGCTGAATTAAAGGAAAGTAAATTCAAAAAACTCATCTCTGCCTAGCTCAAAAGAACTGTACAAAATAAAAAAGGACAAGCCAAAAAGCGAAAGGAATGTTGGCGGTCAGGTTGGGCATAAAGGAAATTTTCATGCCAAAATGGAAGCGGATAAAGTAGTAAAAATAGAGTTGCCTGATACTTGCGAATGCGGAGGAGAGCTTGTAATATGCGAAAAACCTTATGTTCACCAAAAAGTTGATCTTCCGGAAATTAGGTCTTATGTAGTGGAATATCAGTTGGAACATGGCCGCTGTCGAAAATGTGGAAAAAGAAAAAGTAGCAAATTACCAGAAGGTGTTACATCAGATACATTTGGTCCAAAAGTTAAATCGATAATTGCAGCACTCAGCGGATTTTACAAAAACTCAAAGCGTGAAGTGGCTAGTATCATAAATGACATTTTTAATTTGAACATAAGTGTTGGCAGCATATCAAATAGTGAACACAGAGTTGCATCAAAATGCGAAAAAACATATGAGCAAATCGAACAAGAGATAAGTAGGAGTAAAGTTCTACATATTGATGAAACGAGCCATTATAACAAAGGTAAACTCGCTTGGTGTTGGATGTTTGCAAGCAATACGGCAAGTTTTGTAAGATTTACAGAATCAAGAGGAATGAAGGTTTTGCAAGACAGCACATTTTGCAATCGCAATAGTTTGATAGTAACTGATAGATATTCAGCCTACAACTACTTTAATGATAAGAAAAGGCAAATCTGCTGGGCTCATTTGATAAGAGATTTTGAAAGGCTGGCTCATAGCTGGAACATTGAAGTTAAGATTCTTGGCTGTTATGTAAGAGATGTCGCTACTGAATTATTTGCACTAAAAAAAGCTTTACTAAAAAATGAGATAAAGATTTGCCAAACGTGCCAGAAAGTTGCGAAAACGTACGAGGTATTACTTGAAGGAGATATTCCACCTACCTGAAGCAATTGGAGCTTCTCGAGTTGCCAAAAATATTTTGAAATCTGAAAGAATGATGTGGAAATTTTTAGATGACCCAGAAAATATTCCGCTGACAAATAACCATGTTGAACGGCAAATACGGCATTATGTCGTTTACCGTAAAAACTCATATTTTACACAATCGGAGCGAGGAACTTGAGCGGATAATCTCTCTGTATTTGACTTGGAAACAAAAGAAGTTAAACCCTTTCCAAAATCTTCTGTCTATTGTCTCCTAAGCCACTCCCCTGAACGGATACAATAAACTTTTATATAGTTGTGAGAAGCTGCTAAGGATTTTTATTTAACTGCATCTTTTGCCTTATCCAATAACCCATTAATAAAACCAATTTCGCTTGGTTTATCAAGTAAATCAGATGCAATGTTAGTATATTCATTAATGACAACTGGAACTGGCGTATCACAATTAGCTAACTCACATATTGCAACACGCAAAATAGATAAACTTATAAGATTTAACCGTGAAAGGGACCAGCTTGGGTGTAAGTAAGACTCTATTATTTTATCATATTCTTCACTGCTTTTTATAACCTTATATAACAAGTTTTCTAAGAACTGATGTTCAAATTCTTCACATTCAAATATATCTTTCAACTTACTTATGTAGTCCTTAAGTTCACAATTTTCCAATTTAAAAGTGCTTTTGTTGTAACCTACAAAAATATTTGAATAAGCAATTTGTACAGCAAGAAATCTTGCCGTACTTCTTTTTATGCGCCACTTTTTATCTACTGGTTTTTCCTCCATTATTTTAATTTATTGTGTAAATCTATCATATGTAAAACAGTTGAGGCTGCATGGCCACCGACGTTCTTTTTGTTTTTGTCAGCTCTAACTAGTGCTTTATCTTTGCTGTCAGCAGTAATTACGCCCATACCAAGGGGCATTGCATAATGCATAATAACTTCATTTAAGCCTTCGATTACTCCTTTACAAACATATTGATAGTGATCGGTTTCACCGCGAATCACGCACCCAAGAGCTAAATAACCGTCATAATTAGCATTCTTGCTTTTTACTGCAAAGAGAATTGTAGCTGGTATCTCAAATGCACCAGGAACTTCAATTATGTCATAGCTTGCATGACTTTCTTTTAATCTATCGACTGCACCTTCAAGCAAAAGGTTCGCTATTTCAGTGTGGTAAATTGAATTAACTATTAGTATTTTCGACATTCATCCCCACTTTTCTTGTTAAAAGCAACTTTATTAATGATTGTTGAATTAGAGTTATAATATTACTAAATATCCAATATATTACCAGGCCGGCAGGAAAAGAAGAAAAAATAAAGACAGAAATGTAAGGTAAAAACTTCATAACATTTACTTGAATATCATCTTTACTGGTTTGATCTTTCTCACTTAGCTTCTGCTGAATTATCATGGTGGCACCGAAAATTATAGGTAAAATGCCTATAGAAATAGGAAAGTTATAATTAAACAACCCAAATAATGTAAAGATGTTCGTTGGGTCAGGAGCTGAAAGATCCTTAATCCATAAAAAAAAAGGAGCATGCCTCATCTCTATAGTAACAAATAATACTTTATATAGAGCAAAAAATACCGGTATTTGTATGAGCATGGGAAAAATGCTCGACATTGGGTTTACATTGTTTCTCTTGAACAACGCAATTGTCTCTTTATGCTGCTTTAAGCTGTCATTTTTATACAACTCTTTTATACGAGTTAATTCAGGCTGCAGGCTTTTCACCTTGAACATCGAAATATATGATCTATTAGATAAGGGAAGCATCAAAAGTTTGATTACTAAAGTCAGCAATAATATTGCTAAGCCAAAATTTTTTAAAACGAAGTTAAAATATTCAAGCAGTAAAAACACTGGCTTGGTTATAAAATAAAGAACACCAAAATCTACAGCTTTATCAAACAAAGGTATATTGAGAGTATCCTTATAAGAATCCAGTAAATTCAACTTTTTTGCTCCAGCAAAAAAATAATTCACATTAGAAACACTTGCGCCAGGAAGTATGCTCTTGTAAGGTTTGACAAAATCTACTTGGAATTTATCAGTATTATTAACGTTCGTGTGTTTAATGCTTACATTTATTTTATCGGATTTCTCAGGTATGATGGCTGTAAGCCAGTATTTATCAGCAAAACCAAACCAATTTTTTTCACTCGTGCTTGCTTTTATTAAATGTTTTTTGGAAATATCCTTATATGTCCACTCCTCTAGTTTATTATCAAATGCACCCAGTACTCCTTCATGGGATATCCAATAAGATTCGTTGATATTGTCACGTTTACGGTTAATTCTACCATAAGGAACCAAAACTACATTATCTTTTGTATTGTTTTCAATAATTTGCTCAACTTTAAACATGTAGTTATCGTCAAGGCTAATTTTCATTCTAAATAAAATGCCATTTTCATTATCCCAAAATAAATTGACCTCTTTTTGATTGAGTTTATCTGCTTGCCAGACTGTTTTAGAATCTGGAACTTTAATCTTTTCATTCGGATCGAGCCACCCAAATTCTGCGAAATATACATCTTTTGATTCTGCAGGTGACAGTAACACCACTTGTGGAGAAGAAGAACTCGGTTCTAAGTGGTAGTTAGTTAAGATTAAGTCATCAAACCTTGCACCTTTCAAAGAAATTGATCCTTTAATCATGTTATTGGTTAAACTAACCCTCTGTTCTCGAGTGGAATTAATAATTTCAGAACGATTTTGGTGTATTATAGGAGCAAGGTCGTTAAAAGATTCGATATGTTCAATATTTTCAATCAATGGCTGGTTTTGGTTTGCACTAAAAAAATTATCATAAATAATGCGCCAAGATACCATGATCAACATGGAAAGGATAGCTGCTAAAATTAAACTTTTTGCTTCTGACATGAAATTAAATCAAACATATCTTCTTAAAGTGTATATTAAATATTGTACTAAAACAATAAAATTTACTTATTTTTAATAATAACTTTTAACGCTAATCTTTAAAATTTATTTTAATAGCTTCAAATTTTAACAATATGAACGCGGTGAAAAATTTAGTTATTTGGTTACTAATAATAGCCGCCACTTCAATGCTTATTGATTCACAAAGGGACAAACTAAGCGACAGATTTCTCAGTACTTTTTTACCATATAAAGGGAGAATTCAAAATAGTGGTCAGAATAGTGGAAGTATCGAATTTACGAAATCATACGATGGACACTTTTATATTCAGGCTCAGGTCAATGATCGCAATATAACGTTTTTGCTTGATACCGGAGCAACCGATATTGTTCTATCACAAAAAGACGCATTACATGTTGGTATTAACTTACAAAACGTTCAGGATTTTAAAATATATGAAACTGCGAAAGGTCAAATAAAAGCTGGTGTTGTTCACATCCCTCAGGTTAAAATAGGAAATTTTTTAGTTAATGATGTACAGGCGAGCGTTAACACTCATTCTATGTCTCATTCACTACTTGGAATGAGCTTTTTAAGGTATTTTCATTTCACTATAAGAGATAATAAGTTGATATTATACCGCGACTAAACACTTCTACAATCTACTTATCAAAGCTCTGTAGGTTAATATAGGAGCAGAAATAAATATTGCAGAACAAGTGCCAATCAAAATACCAAAAAAAATGATCAAGCTGAAGTCTCTCACTGCATCTGTGCAGATTAATGTCAAAGGAAGAGCAGCAAGAAGGGTTGTACCCGAGGTTAATATAGTGCGAAATAATGTAGCGTTGATACTTGCATCTACCATCTCACTCATCCGCCCACTTTTACCACTCTTGCAATACTCTCGAATCCGATCGTATATAATTACTGAGTTATTGATTGAATAACCAATGACAGTGAGGAGAGCTGCAACTGATGAAATATTAAACTCAATGCCAGTTAGGCTAATAAAACCAACAGTTAAAACCACGTCATGAATCAGTGCTGTTATTCCACTGAATCCACATTGCCAATTAAATCTAAACCAAACGTAAAAAAATATTCCAACAATCGCGATCAACATGGATAACATTCCTTCAAATATTTGTGTTGAGCTTATTTGTGGGCCAACATAGTCTATTTTACGATAGCTTATTGAGCTCCCCAGCTTTTCTTCTAGTATGCTTTTTATCTTTTTGATTTTATCTTCATCTCCTTCATCTTTAAAACGCATGACTAGATTATCACCCGCTTTTGAACTCTGCACTGTAAAACCATTTTCTTTTAATGCATCAAGAATAGAGTGATTCTCATCTGAAGATTTTATCTCTATCAAAATTCCGCCTGCAAAGTCTATGCCTAAGTTCACTCCACGTAACACAACAATGAGCATTGAAAAGATGATAAAAATAATGCTAATTAATGCAGTCAAATCCCTATATTTACTAAACTTGATATTGAGGTTATCTGGAATGAGTCTAAGTGCCATGCTATTTACTTAAACTTGAATTTTATATACTTTTCAAAAAATTCACTAGTTTATTCTGTGGTTGGACTTCTCTGTCATCCGAGTAGCTGACACTGGTTCACTCTATAATGGTATCACAGCAGTCCTACGTCATACCGCCGCGGTATCTCTAGATCCCGCTAACAAGCAGCGGGATGACGGTTGTCAAGGTAGTACCTTCCCCCGTCATCCCAGTGCCTTCTTCTGTCATCCCAGTGCCCTTATAATGTCATCCCAGTGCGTGACACTGGGATCTCATTTTACTTTATGACGGTGTCATCCTAATACCTTCCCCTTTCATCCCAGTACTGGGATGACACCCTACTTAACCGTCATACCGCCGCGGTATCTCTTAGCCGCTAACAAGCAGCGGGATGACGAGGTTATCGTCATGCCACCGCGAACCGTCATACCGCCACGAACCGTCATACCGCCGCGGTATCTCTTAGCCGCTAACAAGTAGCGAGATGACGAATTGCTTAACCGTCATGTCACCGCAGACCGTCATACCGCCACGAACCGTCATACCGCCGCGGTATCTCTTAGCCGCTAACAAGCAGCGGGATGACGAGGTTATCGTCATGCCACCGCGAACCGTCATACCGCCACGAACCGTCATACCGCGATTCATTCGCGGTATCTCTAGATCCCGCTAACAAGCAGCGGGATGACGAGGTTATCGTCATGTCACCGCGAACCGTCATACCGCCACGAACCGTCATACCGCGATTCATTCGCGGTATCTCTTAGCCGCTAACACGTAGCGGGATGACGAATTGCTTAACCGTCATGTCACCGCAGACCGTCATACCGCGATTCATTCGCGGTATCTCTAGATCCCGCTAACAAGCAGCGGGATGACGGTTGTCAAGGTAGTACCTTCCCCCGTCATCCCAGTGCCTTCTTCTGTCATCCCAGTGCCCTTATAATGTCATCCCAGTGCGTGACACTGGGATCTCATTTTACTTTATGACGGTGTCATCCTAATACCTTCCCCTTTCATCCCAGTACTGGGATGACACCCTACTTAACCGTCATACTGCCGCGGTATCTCTTAGCCGCTAACAAGCAGCGGGATGACGAGGTTATCATCATGCCACCGCGAACCGTCATACCGCCGCGAACCGTCATACCGCCGCGGTATCTCTTAGCCGCTAACAAGTAGCGGGATGACGGTTGTCAGGCTAGTACCCCTATGATGTCATCCCAGTGCTTGACACTGGGATCCAGAAGAAAGAATGGTGTCATGAAAGTAGCTGACACTGGTTTCCATCCAAAAGGGTGTCACCCCAGTGCCCTGACTACTTGGATCCAGGAAACTTAACTCTACACTAAGTAAATGTACAATAAGAACTAGATTCCAGACTGGAATGACAGCGGTCCTACGTCATACCGCCGCGGTATCTCATCCGCTAACAAGAGATCCCGCTAACACGTAGCGGGATGACGGTTGTCGTTTAGCTATAAATATTAAGGAATTTACCAAATGAAAAAAAAGGCAAAAGAAGCCCCGTGGTGGTTGGCTATTTACTATGTGCTAAAATATCGGCGTTTTTTTTATTCTAAAACGCTTGATTAAGAGCGATTTAGCTGCTTTTAACTTGCAACTAACCTACACCGCAAGTGTTTAAGAAATTTACTAAGCAGAAAAAAAGGCAAAGAAAACCTAGGGTAGCTAGTATTCAAATTCTCCCTTGTTCTATTTGACGTCTTTTGATGTCTTAAACGCTTTATAAGCGCGTTTCGGCTTGTATAGGTAGAAACCCAGAAGTTTTATAAAGACATGAGGTGCACATAGTGCAAAAAATTAAGCATGATTTACGCCAAATACAAAGTTCCCTTTGTCGTTTTAATCTGCAGATTGCGAAGATAAATAAATAGCTTCAACTCTATGATAAGGGGACTGGCGAAGGGTGTCAAGTAAGTTTTTTCGTTATAGTATAAAGGAGTCCTATTAAAATCTTCTCAATAAAGGAAAAGCGGCAAGGAGCGAACCAAAAGCGATGAGAAAGGATCCAAGCCAGATTATAGACATTCCAGGTTTATAGTGCACTTTAGCTGCAATTTTGCTCTTACTCTTATCAATCTCTCCAATTACAACATAAATATCAGAAAGCAAATTGTGGTAGATACTGCTTTCAACATTTTTCTGACCTTCCGCAAGGTAAAATCTATATTCAGGAGTTACTTCACCCAATATCTTGTTATTCAGCAAATTCCTGATATCCATTGTACCTCTCACTGCATGGAAATTTTTTTCTTTTATTAGCTCAATATTTTGCAAAGTAACTTTAAATTTATTGACTGTTATGCTATCCCCTATTTTTAAGTAATTTTCTTTTTTCTCCTGCCAACCAACTGAATAAGCTATACCAAGCACTAGAATTGCCACTCCAGCATGAGCAAGCATCATTGCATAGTAGGATTTAGAAACTCTTCTTGCTAATAAAATTGATTCGCTCTTAAATAAACGAATTCTTTTACTGTATGCTTCTAAAACAAAGATTAATAATGCTATGGAGATAGTAATTGATAGCACAATTATTAGCTCCATGTGAAAGATAAACGGCAAAATAGCTGCAGCACTGCAGAATGAAAATCTATATTCACGGAATATTGGCAATAGACTATTTCCCTGCCAACGGCAGTATTGCCCGATCATGGTGAGCACTAGAATAGCCAGTGCAATAGGATTAAATAAAGAATTGTAATATGGTGCTCCAACTGAAATTAATTCACCAGTTAAATACTCAAGCACTGTAGGGTATAAAGTGCCAACGAACACGATGAAAAAGGCAGTGATGAATAATAAATTGTTCATCAGCATCATCGTAAGGCGTGAAAAGAATCTTCTACCCTCTGTCACTTGAGTAGCAAGTTTCTTTCTGGATTCCAGTGTCAAGCATTGGAATGACATCGCAGATGTGTGATTCTTTCTCGTAAACACTACAAATATTACTAAGCTACTGGCTGTAATTATACCAAGTAGAGCTAATATATATAGTCCATACCTTGGGTCATCTGCAAACGTGTGCACTGAGGTGAGTATTCCTGAGCGGACTAGAAATGTTCCAGTCACACTCAATATAAAAGTTGTAAGCGTAAGTAAAATAGCAAAATTCCTTAAAGTATTGAAATTTCGCACCACGAGCAACAAATGCGTCAGCGCCACTGCAATTAGCCACGGCATCAAAGAAACGTTTTCCACTGGATCCCAAAACCAAAATCCACCCCACCCAAGTTCGCGATATGCCCACCAGCTACCCAAGCTGATGCCCAAAGTGAGCAGCGACCAAGAAATAAGTACCCAAGGCCTGACAATTTTAGCCCAAACATTTCCTTCAGTATTTGCAATTAATCCAGCTATAGAGAGCGAAAAAGGAACGCTAAATCCAAGGTACCCCAAATATAATATCGGTGGATGAATAGCAAGGCCTATATCTTGCAATATCGGATTAAAACCCGATCCATCTTTTTCAACGCTTGGCATTTTAGTGAAGGGGCTGGATTCAATTAAAGTGAACAGTAAAAAACAAAAGCAAATCAAGCCTTGGGTGATCAAGGATACTTTCTTCAATTTACTGTCGTTATCAGTAAAAATACCCATCAGAAATAGGTAAAAGGTAAGCACTAATGTCCAAAGCAACATAGACCCTTCTTTATTGCCCCAAACACCACAAATCTTATAGATCAAAGGTTTTGTTGTGTGTGAGTGGTAGTATACGTTTTCAAGTGAGAAATCATTTGTAATGTGGCAGTAGATTAAAATAGCCATTGATGTTGATACACAAAAAAATATGGCAGTGGTAATAAACCGACAAGAACTGAGCGGTAAAAACAAATATGTCAAAGACAATAAGCAGGCTACCAATAGCAATATATTCCCAAATTCAGGCATAAATTATAGTTGTTTATATAAATATTACTGATAACGAACTAGGAATTAAAGTTTTAATATAGGAGCAAAATATATAATTTTTTGCTATTGATATTTCTGATATCTTCACAGTTAACTGTGCTAACCATGTCAGCAGTAAGTAAAAATTAAGTATTAAACTTTTATACTTTTATTATACAACGTTAATATTGAGGTAATATTATGACTACAGCTACACGAAATGGTTTTTCTTGTAATCTATTTAATATAAGTGGTAACACAACATTACAAGATTACAAACAAGAAATTCTAAATCCTTATACTATTTTGGGATTTAAGGATAAGAATGATTTTGAAAGTCAGATCAACGAGCTGTGTGATAGCAACAGGAAACAGTTAAGAGATAAACTGTGGAGCACGTTTGAAAAACAAATTGAGAAAGATAAAAAGAACAGCAAAGCAGCAAGAAATGTTGATAATACTATTGGAAAAACTCGTAACATCGAGAGTAAATTAAATAACGTATTAACATTAAAAAAACAGGTACAAGCTTTTTTCGAAGATCAACATAATAAAAATATTACGCCGAATGCAATTGATCCACAAGAGGTAGATGTAAAATTATTTAATAGGCCTCTAAATAAGCCTATAAACAAGCGTAAAATCGAAAAAAAAGCATCCATTACTTCTAATTGGCAAGATTATGAACAAATTTTGAAGTACATAGAGTCACTGGAAGAGGAAATAGGAATTACATTAGAAGAGCTAAAAGAGCATAAGGAAAATTCTGCTAAGACTTTCTTGTTGAATCGTGTCAATCTATTAAATAAAAAATACCCCAAGTCACAGAACGAAAGAAAAAGTGCTGTAAAAGTATTAGCGGATGAAAAATTGAGGGCAGCTTACGATAGGTTGCAAGATAAAGCATTGCGACCACTGATATCTTATAAAGAATGCAGAAACCTGTATGACAAAATGAACCAAATGAAAAATGAATCCAAAAGTATAATTAAAAGAGAAGAACGGGAAAAAAATTTGAAGAAAATAGATAAGTCGATAGTCAGTGCAATTAATGACATAAAAAAACATAGAGAAGCAATCCTTAACTGTAAAGACTTTCAAAGTTCTTACATAAAAGAGAAAAAAGAACATCCATTTAGAGGCAACGCATGTCAAAAAATGATTGATATATATCAAGAGAGAATTGTTGGATATCAGGAGAAAATTCGTCAAAACTTAAACCAAATAAAAGCGATATTAAAAAGTACGCCGCAAGAAATGGATGATGTGGAAGAATTAGAGGAAATAATCGATGGTATGCATGAAGCGAAGCAGTTTGATGAAGATTTTGATTCAGCTTTAATTTGTTTATTGAACATACAGAATAAGTTAGATGTTCAGCTAGAAAATCCTCCAACAGAGCTAAGAGTTTCACACATTAACGTTAAAACTGAAGTAACTCGGTTATAAGAGCCAAATTTTTGGGACAATTTTAATTCAAGACAGCTCTCGCAACTTTAGTCTGCGTTTTTATTTGGTTGTGTTTTGTTAAAAAAACTTTAGATTTATTTTATAATCGATACTCAAATATAATGACTCAAACTTGGAATTTGCTGCAAACAGGGCAAAAGGAAGGCTATAAAATTGCGTATACTAATGCTCGTATTATCGACCCGGAAACTAAACTTGATATAAAAGGTTCATTATTGACTGAAGGGGATAAAATTGTTGACTTTGGTGAATCATTATTTTCAACAAGTGGAGTTGACGAAACAATAGATTGTAAAGGGCTTGTTCTAATGCCAGGCCTTATTGACATTCACGTACATTTTCGTGAACCAGGTCAGGAGCATAAAGAAACTATATATACAGGCAGCAAATCTGCAGCTGCGGGAGGCGTTACAACTGTAGTTTGTCAGCCGAACACTGTTCCAGCAATTGATAGTGTTATTTTAGCTAAATATTTGAAATATAGAGCATTTGAAACTTCACATGTAAACGTTGAATTTTACGCTAAAATCACCACTTCGGAAGAAAAGTTGACTGAAATGGCACTTTTAAAGGAAGTAGGTGCGGTTGGGTTCACTGATGATGGCATGCCAGTTATGAACCCAATGATTATGAGACAGGCGCTGCTTTATTCAAGTATGCTGAATGTCCCTATTGCTCAACATGCAGAAGATTTAAATTTATCTGCTGGTGGTGCAATCAACGAGGGTAAAATTTCTGAAGAATTAGGAGTAAAGGGAATCTTGGGTGCATCAGAATCTGTTATGGTGAGTCGCGATATACTACTGATGAAAGATATGAAAAATGTGCACTACCATGTTTTGCATGTCTCTTCAAAAGATTCACTTGATGCTATTAAACGTGCAAAAGATTTGGGATTAAATGTTACGTGCGAAGTAACCCCTCATCACTTCACTTTGACTGAAGATATAGTAAAACAACATGGAGCAATTGCAAAAATGAACCCGCCACTTCGCACTGAAGAAGATCGTTTAGCTATGATTGAAGGTTTAAAGACAGGTGTGATTGATTGCATTGCAACCGATCACGCTCCGCATGATCGTAATTCTAAAGATCTGCCACTTGAAAATGCTGCATTTGGTATTGTTGGCCTTGAAACAATGCTTCCCCTTTCACTTGAACTCTATCACAGTGGGCAAATGGGTCTACTTGATGTGCTCGCAAAATTGACATATAAGCCTGCAGATATAATACACATACCACGTGGTCGTATACAAAAAAACCTTGCTGCAGACTTAATTTTAGTTGACCTCAATCATGAATGGGAAATTAAAATTGACAACTTTGCTAGTAAATCAAAGAATTCCCCTTTCGATGGGCGCAAAGTAAAAGGACACGTGGTACGTACTGTTGTGTCCGGCAAAACTATATACTCACAGAAGAGTTAGTTATCATACCTTATCTATTCCAATTTGTTATCACCAGAATGGGCTAAGTGCACCTAAATTTAAATTAAGAAATCTTAGTCAATTCCACTGTCTCCGAATAAACGCATCCTCTTATCTTTCCCTAATCTATAAAGTTATTTTGTCTATCAATCTGATTCCAAAACAGCAAAATTGTTGTATAATGTTACTTTGAAGTTTTATTTTCAATGCACAAGTTTGCAATACTCTTTTCTATACTGTTTGCAATAGTTGCTTACTATTTAAACAGTGAGATTATATTTGAAATAGCAAAGCTGTTTAGTGACATATTTGTTAGTTTGTTGAAATTAATAAGTTTACCTTTAGTTTTTCTATCAATAGTTTCCACAATTTCAGGACTTAAAGACTCAATCGAAATTAAAACCTTAGTTAAGAAAACACTATTTTATACGCTGCTTACAACTATTATAGCTGCGTTTGTTGCATTATCGTTTTACCTGCTAATAGACCCAGTGAAAAAAAATTTCATATGTAACACGATAGGAAGTTTGGATAATAACAATTACAGTTACTTTTCATACTTAAAATCACTCATTCCTTCGAATTTTGTGCAAGTTTTTCTTGAAAATAACGTTATTGGTAGCATATTGATCGCTTTTTTGATGGGTGGAGCTATTGTTTCACTTTCAAAAGAAAAGCAGGACATATTACATCAAATATTCTCTGCACTTTTCGATACGTTACTTAAAATTGCTCAGGGGTTACTAAAGCTTGTTCCACTTGCTGTGTGGTCTTTTATTACATGTTTTTTGCACGAATTAAAAGGTGGTAGCGAGTTCTACAGTCTTTTATGGTATTTTGTTTGCATAATGTCTGCAAATTTTGTGCAGGCATTTCTGATTTTACCGCTACTTATGTGGTATAAAGGCATATCACCAATTCAAACGCTGAAAGGGGTTATGCCGGCACTCACACTTGCGTTTTTTTCTAAATCATCCAGTGCAACATTGCCAACAACTATAGACTGTGTGCAAAATAAGCTAAAGGTGCCAAAGAAATTGTCGTCCTTTATTTTACCAATATGCACAACAATTAATATGAATGCATGTGCTGCATTTATACTAATCACTGTAATGTTTGTTGCAGAGATGAATGGATGCGCATTTTCCTTAAGCGAAATGTTTATATGGATTTTTTTAGCAACTAGTGCAGCAATTGGTAACGCTGGAGTGCCGATGGGGTGCTATTTTATGGCAACCAGTTATCTCATGTCGATGAATGTTCCTCTGCATATTATGGGACTGATTTTGCCTATTTATACAATCATCGATATGTTTGAAACTGCAATAAACGTGTGGTCTGATATTTGTATCACTCAGATAATTAATAAAGAATGTAATAGTGAAACTTAAAAAATGATATTAGACGAAAATAACCTAATAATAAAAGAATTTAAAGAAGCAGAAGCAATTTTGCATGGGCATTTTGTTTTATCATCCGGACTGCATAGTGACACATACATACAGTGTGCGAAGATTTTTGAAAATCCAAGCAGAGCCATGAAAGTTTGCGCATTATTAGCAGATAAAATAAAAAAAGAATTAAATAGCTCAATAGATTTAATACTATCTCCTGCAATTGGCGGAATAGTTGTAGGTTATGAGATTGGCAGGCAGCTTGGAATAAAGACAATGTTTTGCGAGCGTGTTAATGGTAAGTTTGAATTACGCCGTGGATTTAAGATCAAAAAAGGTGAGAAAATATTACTTATCGAGGATGTGATAACCACAGGCAAGTCTTCACTTGAAGCAGTGAAATGTGCAGAAGGGGAGGGAGGTAAAGTCATTGCTGAAGCTTCTCTAATAAAGAGGAATAGTGAAACGAAACTGCCTTTTCCTGTCATATCTTTGATTGAACTGAACATCCAAAACTACAGCGGGGAAGAACTTCCAAGTGAATTAAAACAACTGCCCATAACAAAACCTGGGAGTAGAGAATATTTAACAAAGTAATCCTATAATATCTTGGAAACACAGCACCTATACACAGCTTTAGTTATTTACTCCAAGTGTATTTTATGTATACTTATTACTAAATTAATTTTGAAATGATAGAAAATGAACGAATTTAAATCGATCCGAAATATAGCAATAATCGCACACGTTGACCACGGTAAAACTACTTTACTTGATAACATGCTAAAACAAAGTGGCACGTTCCGCGAGAATCAAGAAGTTCAAGAACGAGTGATGGATAGTGGTGATCAAGAGCGTGAACGCGGAATTACAATACTTGCAAAATGCACATCAATAATGTGGGGCGATGAAAAGATCAATATTATTGATACGCCAGGGCATGCGGACTTTGGTGGAGAAGTAGAAAGGGTATTGTGCATGGCAGATGGTGTGTTGCTGCTGGTTGACGCTGCAGAAGGTCCCATGCCACAAACTAAATTTGTGTTGTCAAAAGCACTAAAAGCAAATTTGAAGCCAATTGTGATAATCAATAAGGTCGACCGACCAGACAGCAGAATTGATGAAGTATTAAATGAAATATATGAGTTGTTTTTTAACCTTGATGCAACCAACGAGCAGCTAGATTTTCCAGTGTTGTATGCTTCAGGTAGAAATGGCTGGTGTGCCAAGGAGCTTTCTGATGAAAGAAAAGATTTAAACCCATTATTTTCAACGGTTATAGATTATATAAAACCTTCTGTTTATGATCAAAATGCCCCTTTTGCTATGTTGGTCACTCTACTTGAGTCTGATAAGTTTCTTGGCAGAATATTGACAGGAAAGGTTTATCAGGGCGTTGCAAAAGTCAATTCAGATCTTGAGGTACTTGATCTGGACGGTAAAGTAATTGAACGAGGGAGATTAACTAAGTTGCTCTCATTTTCTGGCTTGAAACGTATTCCAGTAGAACAAGCTGTGGCGGGAGACATAATTGCAATTGCAGGACTTGAGAAAGCTTCAGTTTCTGACACTATAGCAGCACCAGAGGTTACAACTGCAGTAAGATCAACTCCAGTTGATCCGCCGACAATGGCGATTACTCTGAGTGTTAATGATTCACCTTTTGCCGGACAAGAGGGAACAAAGCTTACCTCAACCGTTATAAAGGATCGTTTATATGCAGAAGCAGAAACAAATGTTGCAATTACCGTAACTTTGGCATCAAGTGGTGAAGCGTTTGAAGTAGGTGGACGTGGTGAGCTACAGCTTGGAGTGTTAATTGAAAATATGAGGAGAGAAGGTTTTGAGCTTTCAGTATCACGCCCTCGCGTGCTATTTAAGGAAGAAGATGGCAAAAAACTTGAACCTATAGAGGAAGTAGTAATTGATGTAGATGATGAATATAGTGGAATTATCATGGAAAAACTCAGCTTCCGAAAAGGTGAAGTGACTGACATGAGACCTTCTGGCAATGGCAGGACAAGATTAACGTTTTTAGTGCCATCAAGAGGATTAATTGGTTATCAAGGAGAGTTTTTAACTGATTCTCGGGGCACAGGCATAATTAACCGTTTATTTCACAGCTATGCTCCACATAAAGGTCCAATTTCTGGAAGGCGCAATGGAGTTTTAATTTCTACAGATAAGGGTGAGGCTGTGGCGTATGCAATTTTCAATTTGCAAGACAGGGGAATTATGTTTATCAAGCCACAGGATAAGGTATATTGTGGCATGGTTGTCGGCCAGCATAGCCGTGACAATGATTTGGAGATAAATGTGCTAAAAGGTAAGCAATTAACAAACGTAAGAGCTTCAGGTAGTGATGAAGCCATAAAACTCACTCCTCCAAAGATGATGACACTGGAGGATATGATAGCGTATATAGACGATGATGAATTGGTAGAAGTAACCCCAAAATCTATACGTTTACGCAAGAAATTCCTCGATCCAAATGAACGCAAACGTGCAGGAAGGGCGAAGAATAAGGAGTAGAGGTTTCTTTTTGCAGGGTAACAGATTCCAGTGTGTATTGTACGAACATTTGCTTTTGTTAAGCACAACAAATGGGTCAGCGCATAACGCACAATTGTACAAACATTGTAGCCGTTATTCAAGTAGTCCGTAGAAGTGAAAAACTTACTTGACAAACTCCGCCAGTTCTCTTACCATGATACTGAAGGTATTCAGTTATCTTCATCTGTGCAGATTAAACAGCAAGAAAACAACGTAGTTGGCGTCTTATTTTTAATTTTTTGCACTATGTGCACCTTATGTCTTCACAATATTTCTAGGTTTTTACCTATATAAGCTGAAACGCGCTTATAAGTCGTTTAAGACAGTATAGTACGCCAATTTGCAGGATTAGGAAGTGAACACTAATTACCACGGGGTTTCTTTTGCCTTTTTTTCTGCCTAGTAAATTTCTTAAACATTTTAGCTAAGGTTAGTTGCACTTAAAAGCAGCTAAATTGCAGTGTTTAAGACTTAAAAAACGCCAATACAGAAAATAGACAGTGACTAGGGTTTCTTTTGCCTTTTTTTCCACTTGGTAAATTTCTTAATATTCATGGCTAAACGACAACCGTCATCCCTGTAAAGGTCAAGTAATTCGTCATTCCGCTATGTGTTAGCGGATGAGATACCGCGGCGGTATGACGGTTCGTGGTGGAATGACGATAAGCTCGTCATCCCGCTACGTGTTAGCGGGATCTATGCTTTGAGATACCGCGGCGGTATGACGGTGTAGATGATGGTTAAGTATTCCGCTACGTGTTAGCGGCTGAGATACCGTGACGGTATAGTAACTCGTCATCCCGCTGCTTGTTAGCGGGATCTATGCTTTGAGATACCGCGAATGAATCGCGGTATGACGGTTCGTGGTGGAATGACGTAGGACTGCTGTCATTCCAGTCTGGAATCCAGCTTTTTCATAATCATCAAAACGTTGTATTTTAACATAAAACGGCTACTTTTATGCTTGCCAACTTAATAAAATTCCTGGATCCCAGTGTCAAGCACTGGGATGACAAAAAAAGGTACTAGCCTGACAATCGTCATCCCGCTACGTGTTAGCGGGATCTATGCTTTGAGATACCGCGGCGGTATGAAGGTGTAGATGATGGTTAAGTATTCCGCTACGTGTTAGCGGCTGAGATACCGTGACGGTATAGTAACTCGTCATCCCGCTACGTGTTAGCGGGATCTATGCTTTGAGATACCGCGAATGAATCGCGGTATGACGGTTCGTGGTGGAATGACGTAGGACTGCTGTCATTCCAGTCTGGAATCCAGCTTTTTCATAATCATCAAAACGTTGTATTTTAACATAAAACGGCTACTTTTATGCTTGCCAACTTAATAAAATTCCTGGATCCCAGTGTCAAGCACTGGGATGACAAAAAAAGGTACTAGCCTGACAATCGTCATCCCGCTACGTGTTAGCGGGATCTATGCTTTGAGATACCGCGGCGGTATGACGGTCTGCGGCGGTATGACGGTTCGCGGTGGCATGACGTAGAAGCTATACTTTTATACTCACCAACTCAGTATCCAATCTGGATCCAAGTAGTCAGGGCGCTGGGATGACACCCTTTCCTAGATGGAGATAAATTACAATGTTCGTGCAGTTATGGAATTGTGCAACAGGCACAGTTTGACATAAAAAGCTTTGCTTTTTGAAATCTTGGGTTATAATTAACTTAAGATATTTTGGTAGGGGATTTATTGTGAATAGAAGGGAAGCTTTAAAAATATTGGGCTTAAATGCAAATCCCAGTGAACGGGAAATTAAAACAGCGTATAGAGAGTTAGTAGTTAAGCTTCATCCAGATAAAAACTTAGATAAAGAACAGGAAGAGCGTAAAAAAGCTGAAGAGAAATGTAAACAACTAAATGTTGCATATGAGTTTCTTACCGGGAAAAGTGCAAAAGAAGCTATGGTAACCCATGATGAAGATTTAGATGAAGTTAGTTCTACCAATGATTTATTGGTCCTTTTACGTATGGCTATTATTGATCAAGACTTGAACTTTCTAAAAAGAATACTTTCTAAATTCAAAAGTGATAAAGATGAAAAGTTTGGTGATTATATTAATGATAATAGTGTATATGTCCATCCAGCACTGATCTGTGCTGTGATTAAAGGAGGAAACATTGAAATTATAAAACTACTCTTGAAACATGGTGCTAATTATAACATACAAGACAAATATGGTGATACTGCGTTACATTATGCCTGTAGAAGAGGAGGTTATAGTAAGATTGTAGAATTACTCCTGAAATGTGGTGCTGACCCTAACATAAAAAATAATGACAAAGATACCATATTATCTGATGCATGTTTTTACAGGAATAGCAAGGCTGTAGAGTTGCTCTTAAAATACGGTACTGACCCTGCTGCCAATAGTAATTCTGCACTGAGCTGGGCATTTTATTGTAAGTACAATGAAATTATAGAGTTATTACTGCAATATCGTGCAGACCCAAATGCTATATTAGTTTGGGCTTGCCAAAGTGGTGATGTTGATGTTGTAGAACTACTTTTAAAATATGGTGCAGATCCTAAAAGAAAGGTTGATGGTAAAAGTCCAGTAGAATTTCTAGGACATAGGAACAGGGTTGAGATTATAAAGCTACTAGCACAATACAGTGGTGTTGAGAAGCACTACCTGCGTAATCGAGCAATAGAAGCTCTGGTCTTTTGCTGTTTTGCAGCAGGTTTTACTGCCTTGGGTGTTATGTATTCCCCTTGGTGCTTTATACCAGCAGTAATTTGTACAATCTTTACATGTCTTGCTGTAAGAGGTATTGTGAAGGCAGCATTTCTCACAGAAACAAAAGAACCTTCTCCTGAATTTGCTGAAGTTATTACTGAAAAAGTAGTAAATAATGTTGGGCTAAATGCCGAGGACAATTCTAAAAGAATTGACAATGCATTAGCTTAATCACAACTGTACGAGAATTGTGATTTAAGAGCAATCTCCACCAAGAAGGGTGTCATTCAAGTAGCTGACACTGGAATAACGTCCTCCTTTGTCATCCAAGTACCCTCTTCTTGTCATTCCAGTGCTTGGCACTGGGATGACACCCTGACAATCGTCATCCCGCTGCTTGTTAGCGGGATCTATGCTAAGAGATACCACGAATGAATCGTGGTATGACGGTTAAGTCATTCGTCATTCCGCTATGTGTTAGCGGATGAGATACCGCGGCGGTATGACGGTTCGCGGTGGCATGACGATAACCTCGTCATCCCGCTACTTGTTAGCGGGATCTATGCTAAGATACCGCGAATGAATCGTGGTATGACGATGAATGAATCGCGGTATGACGGTCTGCGGCGGAATGATGATAACCTCGTCATTCCGCTACGTGTTAGCGGGATCTGCTGAGATACCGCGGCGGTATGACGTAGGGGTTGCCGAGAACTTGTCATTCCAGTCTGGAATCCAGTTTTCTTTACAAATTCACCAAAAGTGCTTCATTCTATAACGCAAAACCCATACTCACCAAACCCAATGCATTACTTGCAATTAAGTTTCCTGGATTCCAGACTAGAATGACACCGTCATAAAAGAACCAGTGTCAGCTACTTGCATGACACCTTCCTGATAGACAATGTTCGTACAGTGTCAGCTACTCAGATAACAGGAAGAAGGTGCTGGAATGACAGGAGAAGAAGGCTACTTAGATGGCAGGGAGGGGCGATTTGAATGACGGTGTTGGTAAACTTAGAACTATTTGCCTTTTTTCTACTTAAGTTTGGGTTATGCAAGAAGTCTAATAGAGCGAAATATGGAAGACAAAAGATAAGTGCATTCTACGCAGCATCGCTAATTAATAATATCTTTATTATTGTATGAGATAGGTAATTTAGCATTTATGAATTTGTAATGTGTTACGCATAGCTCAAAGAAATAAGGTTTACTGGTTACACGCTGCAGCCAATGCCACAACACTAGGATCTATGTTTGTCTGCATGTTAATTTGCGTTGTGATTTTATGGAGGTCTTCTGTTACCTATGCTAGTGAAAATTTGGAGATACAGAAGGCCTTTGATAGTGTTGTCAAGCATATAAAAGCTGATAAAAAGTATAAAGATCTTGATGTTATTGAGAGAAAAAGTGACAAATTTAATATCAAAATTGCGCAGAATTCTGGCAAGAGTTTTGACATATACTCTACTTTAAAAAAAGCAAAAGATTCCTTTGAGTCAGGAGATAATGAAACAGCTATTTCTCTCCTTAATCGGATCATCACAAAGTTTCCTTATCATAAAAATGCTTTAATTGGATTGGGAAATATTTATTACGCTAATAAAGAATACAAAAAAGCTGTAGAGATTTACACAAGACTGTTAAAAGAATACCCTAGTAACCCTTACATATTAAAAAATTTTCTGACGATAATCTCACAATATGATCCTGATCTGGCGTTGAGTGAAATGTTGAAATTGTATGATATACATAAAAATTATGCTCCTTTATTGGCAAATTTAGGTCTGATTTATATGAAAAAGGAGGATTATGTAAAAGGTAAAGAGTATATGACAACTGCTGTTTCCCTTGATGAAAACAATATTTTTTATACCTATAATTTAGCTGTTATTCTAGATAAACTTTCAGATTTTAAAAATGCTACAATATTCTACTTAAAGTTGTTGAACATGGCTACAACTTCGAAAGATATGAGTGAAAAAATACCTTTATACAAAGTGACAGCAAGACTAAAATTTATAAAACTTCACAGCATGCACTCAAAGATTTCATAAAAGCTTATAGCTTACCTAAATCTAATTTATCGCTATTTTTGTTTACAATAATAATATTGAGCTATAGAATTAGATCTAAAGGGGCAATTAGCTCAGCTGGTAGAGCATCTCGTTTACACCGAGGAGGTCGGCAGTTCAAGTCTGTCATTGCCCATTTGCTTAACTGAATGTTAATATTATTAATTACTTCAATCAAAATATAGAAAATGCAGGATAATATAGTACCAATCTCAATAGTAAAAGAGCTGGAAGATTCTTATCTCTCCTACGCAATGAGCGTTATCATAAGCCGGGCTATACCTGACGTGCGAGATGGATTTAAACCTGTTCATAGGCGCATATTATATGCAATGTCAAGGGCTGGATACGATGCTGGTAAGCCATATAAAAAGGCGGCTCGTATAGTAGGGGATGTAATGGGGAAATATCACCCACATGGTGATGCAGCTATTTACGACTCCTTGGTGCGAATGGCCCAAGATTTCTCTCTTCTTTTACCACTTATTGATGGGCAAGGTAATTTTGGTTCGATAGATGGAGATCCACCAGCTTCAATGCGATACACAGAAGCAAGGCTTCAGAAGGTGTCACACTTTTTACTAAATGATATTGACGAAGATACAGTTGATTTTAGGCCAAACTATGATGGAAATGAAACAGAGCCTGTTGTACTGCCTGCAGAATTTCCGAATCTATTGGTAAATGGTGCAAGCGGTGTTGCAGTTGGTATGGCAACCAATATTCCTTCTCACAACCTTGGAGAAATAATAGATGCTTGTATGTTATATATAGATAATCCTGAAGTTACTTTGGATGAGTTACTTGAAGTGATGCCAGGGCCGGATTTCCCAACTGGGGGAACGATTCTTGGAAGGTCTGGAATAAGATCAGCATTTGCAACGGGTCGTGGATCAATTGTTGTGCAAGGCAAGACTCACATGGAAGACCTGCCACAAGATAGGCAAGCAATAGTGATTGATGAAATACCTTACCAGGTAAATAAAGTAAAATTAATTGAGAAGATAGGTGAGCTTGTAAAAGAAAAAAGAATTGATGGCATAACAGAAATTAGGGATGAGTCTGATAAGTCCGGCATTAGAGTAGTGATTGACCTTAGAAGAAATGCTGCAGCAGATTTTATACTAAACCAAATATTGGGACTTACTCCATTAAGAAGCAGTTTTAGTGTTAACACTTTAGTCCTCAATAACAACAGACCTGCTTTGATGTCATTGAAAGAAATCATAGAGGCCTTTATTGATTTTAGAAAAGAAGTATTAATTCGAAGAACAGAATTTCGTCTAAGAAAAACGAGAGAAAAAGCTCATATATATATAGGGCTCTACATTGCGGTCTTGAGCATAGATGAAGTGATAAAAATCATCCGTGGTGCAAAAGATCCTGCGGAAGCAAGTAGAGAACTTTTAAATAAAGAATGGAAAACTTCAGCTGAGATAAACACAATTATTGGATTAATCTCAGACAGCACAAGCTTTTTGAAAGACGGAGTGTATAGATTAACTGAGCTGCAAACGAAAGCTATTCTTGACATGAAATTGCAACGTTTAACAGGCCTTGAAAAAGACAAATTAGAAGCTGAGCTAAGTTCAATGATCAACCTGATAAAAGAATATATCGCTTTTCTTGGCTCAGGAGAGAAGTTGATGAAAGAAATAAAAAACAATCTACAAGAAATAAAGAACAGATTTGCTGTGCCGCGAAAAACTTCAATAGAGGAATCAGATACGGACATTGAAGCTGAAGATCTAATTCCACAAGAGGATATGGTGATAACCGTAACTATGAATGGTTATATCAAACGTGTGAAGCTTTCTCATTATAGAACTCAGCGTCGTGGTGGAAAAGGAAAGCTAGGACAAGGATTAAAAGAAGAGGATGTAACCACAAAATTATTTGTTGGAAATACCCATACTAGCTTTTTATTCTTTTCTAACATTGGTCGAGTTTACAGATTAAAAGTTTATAAATTACCTCTTGCAGAGCCAACTGCACGTGGAAGAGCGCTTGTTAATATATTCCCTCTTGCTGAAGGTGAAACAATAACTAATATAATGCCATTACCAAGTGAAAATGACGAAAATCAAAACATAGTTTTTGCTACTGCTCATGGGAACATAAGGCGCAACTCTTTAGCGGATTTTCACTATATTCCAAGCAATGGAAAAATAGCAATCAAGCTCGATGAAGGAGATAAGTTAATATCAGTTAAAGTATGCAATGAAATTGATCATGTTTTTCTTTCAACAAGATTCGGCAAAAGTATCAGATTTGTTGTAAGTGATGTGCGTCAATTTAAAAGTCGCAATTCAGATGGCGTAAGAGGTATCAAACTTGCAAAGAATGACAGCGTGATATCCATGACCATATTAAATGGGATAGGTGTAGCAACAGAAACAAAAGAACTTTACTTAAAAGTTCCACTTGCAAAAAGACTGGGGACTGCAATTAATAACTCCATTGATTCTAAATTGGAAAAGACTTTGAATGATTTAGGAATAGATAACGAATTATTCTTAAAACTTGCAGTGAATGAGGAGTTTATATTAACTATTACCGAAAATGGCTTTGGTAAAAGAACTTCTGCGTATGAGTATAGAATAACTAACAGGGGTGGTGTTGGTATCACCAATATTCTTACTACCAACAGAAACGGTAATGTTGTTGCTAGTTTTCCAGTTGAGCAGGGTGATAATATCATGCTTATTACAGATAAAGGAAAGTTAATTCGTATTTCAGTAAATGATATCAGAATTGCAGGACGTAGCACTCAAGGAGTCACTCTGTTTAAAACAGAGAGTAGAGAAAAGGTGGTGTCAGTAGCGAAAATTGAAGATCCTGATTCCACTGAAGATAGTATTTCTGAAGTTGAAAACTCTATCTCTTCTCAGCTGTAGTACAGGTTAAACAAAAAGCGCAAGTTTTTGTTGATTAATACGCAGTATTTAAATTAAAATATATACTTATAGCTAAGTAAAGATCAATGGACAAAAATTTAACTAAAAATAAAAAACCACTGGCAAACAAAGAGGATAAAAAAACACCTCCTGTTAAAGATCTTACTAAAAATAAGGGTAGGAGAGATTTTATAACATTAACTACATGCGCTATGGCAGGTATAGGAGCTGCAAGTGGACTTTGGCCACTGGTTAAGTCTATGAATCCTTCTGCTGAAGTTCTAGCAACTTCCACAGTGGAGGTGAATTTGTCTGGAATCCAGGAAGGACACGGAGTGAAAGTAAAGTGGCAAGGTAAACCAGTATTCATTCGTAGACGCACAAAGCAAGAAATTGAGGCTGCAAGAGCTGTGAATGTGAAGAGCTTGAGGGATCCTCAATTAGATGAGCAGAGAGTACGTGAAGGAAAAGATGAATGGTTAATCATGATCGGAATATGTACACATCTTGGGTGTGTACCAGTTGACCATGCTACAAGAGATGGTAATGGTTGGTTCTGTCCTTGCCACGGTTCATATTATGACACATCAGGCCGAGTAATTGGGGGGCCAGCACCAAAAAATATGGTTGTACCTGATTATTTTTTTCCCAGTGAGAATGTTGTGGTAATTGGCAAGAAGGCTTAATGGATACAATAAATTTGTTAAAAAAAACTCACAGGATCAACATCTATTATCACTGCAATACTCGAATTCAAGTTACAATTTTTAATCCAACATTTCAGCTTCTTTTGTACAGATAGACTGTGCTTATTGTGTATTTTTAGCAACACCCTATACCGATACTTATTATTTAAGAAATTTATTGCTGCTGGTGATGGACCAAGAATTTCAAATTCCTTTTTGTCTGCACCTACATTTTTTTCCTGGATACAAGTAGTTGAGCTACTTGGATGACGGAGAAGAGATTTTACTATTTCATTCGCTGCTTTTTGTGTTGCAATCTGATTCTTACCACAGATTATAAGCGCTATTAATCTGCTAAATGGTGGCATTTTGGCTTCGCGTCTTGACTTAAGTTCAATTTCATAAAATGAGTCCCTTTTTTGATGCAGCAATGCTTTTATTATTGAACTTTCAGGGTTATTGGTTTGCACTATTACCATTCCTTTTTCATTAAACCTTCCTGATCTGCCTGCAACTTGGTGCAATAATTGATACGTCTTTTCCGCTGCTCTTAAGTCAGAATTTTCGAGACTCAAATCTGCATTTATTACTCCAACCAAAGTTAATTTGGGAAAATTGTGCCCCTTAGCAATTATTTGTGTGCCGATTATAATGTTCACCTCTTCTTTCAGTACCAAGTCAATTACGTTACTAACCGACTTCTGATCGCTGCTTATCATCGCAGTTTTTGCGTTTGGTATTAATTTCACCATTTCTTCAAGCAACCTTTCAATTCCTACGCCATAAAGGGACAATGACTGTTCACCTTGGCAATTAGAACATTTTTCTGGAAGTTTCAATTGATAAGAGCAATGATGGCATAAAAGGACATTCTTTTTCTTGTGATACGTAAGCCAAACAGCACAATTTAAGCAGGAAATTTTATATCCACACTTTTTACAAATTGCCAGTTGTGCATACCCTCTGCGGTTTAGAAAAAGCATAACCTGCTGTTTTTTCTCTATGGTTTGTTTGATGCTTTCAAAAAGCTCAGAGGAGATCCATTGCTTGTTGTTCCTCATATCCACTACTTTAATGAGTGGCAATTCTGCACCACCGAATCGCTTAGTTAGCTTTACATGATTGTAATTCCCGCTTTTAACATGATGAATCGTTTCAAGCAGTGGAGTAGCTGATGATAAAATAATCGGAATATTTTCAAATTTGGCTAAGATAATTGCCATATCTCGAGCATTATATATAATTCCCTGTTCTTGTTTAAAAGATGAGTCGTGCTCTTCATCAACGATAATCAATTTTAGGTTTTTATAAGGCAAAAAAAGCGCTGACCGTGCACCAATAATTATCTGCGCATTTCCACTTGCTATATTGAGCCAATTATTCCGGCGAGTTTTTGGAGTGAGCTCTGAGTGCCATTCAACTAAGTTTTTTGATATCTGACCATGAATACGGTTTACCAATTGTGAAGTTAAAACAATTTCAGGCAAGAGGATTAGCACTTGCGCATTACCTTCCCCTGATGTCATTTCAATATATTCTGGTGTCATCAGAGTAACTGACACTCTAGTGTACGAACACTGGAATTTGCAGGTAATTTGCGCAGTAGGTGGTGTCATGCAAGTAGCTGACACTGGAATCCAGTTCTTATTATACAACCACCTGGTGTACTCATTTAAAGTTAAGTTTTCTGGATCCCAGTGTCTGGGCACTGGGATGACATCCTTTTTGGTGAAAATTACTCTTATATTACAAAGTTCGTACAGTTGTGCATCAAATGCTGGAATGACATGTATATTACTGTCACCCTTAATCAATTGTGCAATCACAGAGAGATAAACTTCCGTTTTTCCAGATCCTGTCTCACCGTCAAGCAAAGTCACTGAATACTCATTCAAACTGCTTATTATTTTATCGCTAGCTATCTGCTGTTCAGGGTTTAATTGGCAACTTATTTCACTTATTTCCTGCTTTTGTTCAACACAAACCAATTTATCTATTTGGTTTACTTTTAACACTCCTCCCATTATTACTTTGGCAAGCATACCAATAGGCATTACATTGTATTGTGCAACCCACTCTGCAAATGTGATCAATTTTGGTCTAATATTTGGTAAATCGATTTTTTGCTCAATAAATTTTAATGCTCGACCACTCTTGTCACTATATTTCCAAACTATTCCGATCAAGCGTTTTTTGCCAAATGGCACCACTACGTAATCTCCAAGTAAAATCTCAGTATTTTCCTCAACTGCATATGAAAATAACTGATCAATTGGAAGTGGTAGTAATACATCAACTGTTCTTGCCATAGTGATTAAGTTTAGCATTGTTTTGAAAATCTTCGTTTGATTTTTGTGGATTGATTGGTTAAACTGGTATAGCATTATACTAAATTAATTTGATTGGGGGAGTGAGTATAATTCCAAAAACACGTAAAGAGGCATTCAAAGTATTAGGATTGTCAGAGAGTGCAAGCACAGAAGAGATTAAGAAGGCATATCACGAGCTTGCATTGAAATGGCATCCCGACAAATGGTCAGATAAAAGCCAAGAAGAGCAAAAGACAGCAACAGAAAAGTTTAAAGAAATATCAGTAGCATATAAAATATCAATAGGCGAGATGACTGAAGAATTCATTAGCCAACAGCCTAATGATGATTGGATTAACAACTTGGCTGAATATTTTGAAAACAGGGCAAAAGAACTTCGTAGAGAACGCTACGGCTTACATCTAAGTGAAGAAGAGGTTGATTTATTTAAGGCTCTTGATGATAAAGATCTAGCCAAGACAAAAATTTTGTTAGAAAAAGTCAAAAATATCAATTCACAAACCAGACCTTTTGATTTATGGACTGGGGAGTCAATATTGCACTACATTGTAAAAAATTCCTGCAGCAATTTTGAATCAGGTTGGATAGAGCTACTTGAAGAAGTTTTATCAAAGTATAGCGCTAACAATTCAATATCAGCTCATAATAGCAGTGTCGAGCTATGCTCACAACTTAACGCAATAGATGTTAATATTTTGATGAAAGGTATTGACACCCCTTTACATATTGCATGTGATCTAGGTAATCTTGATGTCATAAGTATGCTTCTAAAGCATGGAGCAGATCCTAATACATGTAGTGTATCTAAATGTACACCGCTGTATTATGCTCTAGAAGAAAGCAAAAATGATGTTGTTAAGGTACTGTTTGAACACGGTGCTGAAATTGGTTTAGATCATGTAGACGAAAAGTTAATTATCGGCAATATTACAAAATATAGTCAGAGTACAGTAGAAATGCTTTTACCGTATGCATCTAATAGGCAAAAAAGTAAGATGTTACAATGTATTGCTTACAGTGATAGTGTGGAAACTGATCATGATATTGAAATTGCAAAATTACTATTGAAGGCAGACGCTGACCCTAAATTTTGTGGTCAAGAAAAGGGGGAGTCAAACGCCAGTGCATCATGTTGGGCCGACTTAAAAAAGAAAAGTAAGCTTGTAAAATTATTTAATGAACACAAAGAAAAAGCAACTAACAATAACTTACATACAGTGGAAAAGCAAAGTGCTCAGCCACCTATAACAGATAATAAGAATCATCATTCTCCACAAAAACAAGCTTCAGGAATTTCCCCAAGAGTTATAGGCTTAGCATTATTATTTGGTGCTGTAGGAGCCACACTAGCTGCAATAGGAATTATACCTGAGATTATTGCTATCGGAGTAATTGCAACTGCTGTATTATTAGGAATTGCAGGTGCAGCATTAGGTGGTATAGTAGGGTATCTTACAGACATAACAGTAAACAAATGTCATAGCGAATGTTATGAAAGTTGCGTAACTAACAACTAATGTCATTCAAATAGCTCGTCTAGGCATGTTTTTTTCTGGATTCCATAGTATTTTCTAAAACGAATGATAAACGTCTAAAATGGTATTACCAACTAAAAGGTGTAAGTCTGTACATTGATGCATTAGAGGTCTGAGGCGACTTTTGATGGTGTGCCAACAATGCTCTATCGGATTTAGATCTTACTATTACCCACAAATATAAATGTTTGTTGCATAGCTCTTAATGGCATAACTTTTGCTTGAAATAACTGTTTATATGGTGCAATTTACAGCTTTTAGTTGCTAAAATTATAACTCTTAGTTTAATAATTTTAATCCAATAAGCTTTCAGGTTAATAAAATTAAATTATTTGAGTAAATACAATACTATGTTTTTATTTGTAGGTAATAGTAAGTCTTTTACCCCATCGTTTTTTGCGATGAATTCAGCATATTTTTCCAACAGTTTTGCATCTAATTTATCGGTTTTTGCAAAGTGATTGCAGGCTTTTGCAAATGCATATGCCCGATTTGGGTGAGCTCTATGAACAGCTATGTTATACAACTTTATTACAAGTTTCTCATAACCTCCTGTTTACACATAACTTAACAAATACGTTAGCCATTTTTGACTTTATAAACTCAGATATAGCTGTCTCTACATTTTCTATACGCTGATGTTTATTGTTGATTGAGATATCAAGTGTTTCTTTTGAAACATCAATACCCATAAAAACTGTTCTAGCCATTTTTGTACCTATAAATATAATCAAATAATAATGCAAATGCTGTACAGGATTGTGATTCGATCTTTTAGATCCCCCTACCGTTCGTACTACATTTTTTCTAGCTAGGAGTGTACTAAGATTCCACCCAATCAATCCAGTTAACAGCTTGCTCATTATAGTCTTGCGACTTTGATTTAATATACAATCCAGGAAATTTATTAAGTTGGTAAGCATAAAAGTAGCCGTTTTATGTTAAAATACAACGTTTTGATGATTATGGAAAGGCTGGATCCCAGTGTCTGGGCACTGGGATGACAAAAAAGGGGCTACTCGGATGACAAAAAAAGGAGCACTGGAATGACAGGAGAAGGGGCTACTCGGATAACAAGAAAGAGGCTACTTGGATGACACCCTGACAACCGTCATCCCGCTACGTGTTAGCGGGATCTATGCTAAGAGATACCGCGGCGGTATGACGTGTTGCTTGGGCCAGCTATACATATTAACTTAAAGGGAATTTATATCTCAAAACCGCAAAAAAAGGTGTGTGTATTTGTGAAAAAAAATCTCCATGAAATTTAATGTGGTGGGACTAGTGCGATTCGAACGCACGGCCTTCGGATTAGGAGTCCAACGCTCTATCCTGCTGAGCTATAGTCCCGTGTTTTCTACCATTTATGTAAAGTTATAGCAAAAAATCCTTCTCTTTTCTAGATTTCTTGCATAACCAATTTATGACGACAAAAAACATTTCTGTACTTCTTGAGTATAATGCTATTATATTTAATAACATGGTTTAAGTAAGATTAATGCTAGTTAACAACATTGGTTATTTCTATAACAATCAAGACGACTTTGCTTTAAGCAATATAAACATTAAAGTAAAAAAAGGAAGTGTTGCATGTTTATTGGGGCATTCTGGCTGTGGCAAGTCAACAATTTTGAAATTAATTGCAGGGATAGAAAATCCAAAATCTGGAACTATTTTTATAAATGATAGGTTAGTTGCAAGCAATAAGGCATCAGTCGCTATAGAGCATAGAAATATCGGATTGATTTTTCAGCATTCTGCATTATTTCCTCACAAAACAGTAGTAGAAAATATAACCTTTGCTATCCGCAGCTCTTCCAAGAGAGAAAAGCACCTAATTGCATTGGAAATCTTGAAGTTACTCAATATAGAAAAATATGAAAATATGTACCCTAACGCCTTATCTGGAGGACAGCAACAATTAGTTGCGATAGCAAGAGTGATGGCACAAAACCCTGATGTTGTGTTGTTAGATGAACCATTTTCTAATTTGGATATACTGCTCAAGTGCCGAATAAGACAACATATATTGTCCCTTTTTAGAAGTAAAAATATCCCTGTGCTAATGGTAACTCATGACCCGCAAGAAGCATTGAAAGTTGCAGATTTTATCTACGTAATGAAAAATGGTAAAATTATTCAATCAGGAGTTTCTAGCGATATATACCATAGGCCTAAAGATGATACGCTAGCAAAGTTTTTTAGTGAGCTCTCCTCTACTCTATAGTTAAGCGAAAAGTTTCCACTTATTCGCTGCAAGAAAACAATCTAGTTTGGAATTGTTATAAAATAATTAAAAAACCTTGATTTATAATTAAATAAAGGTGATATAATCTATGTGTTACTTGACTTCAGTCAAGTTTTAATATTTAAAGGTCAATATTTTAAATGGAGGTGAAAATGAGTTTAGGACCATGGCAATTGTTTCTAGTCTTAATAATAATTTTAGTTCTGTTTGGTGCAGGCAGGTTACCGCAAGTTATGGGTGATTTAGGAAAAGGCATCAAAAACCTTAAACAGGAGCTTAAGGACTCAGAAAAATTATCGTCTAATGAACCAGATCGTTAGCGTCCTCATACTTCGTGACACGCACTAAGGTGCGTGTTACTCACTTAAAGCATCAATTATTTTTCAATCTTTCCGCTTAAGCTGTCGCGTCTGCTTCACCTTCCTCTGGTTTTTCTAATACTGTTAAAATGCTTTGTAGAAATTTTCGTGGTCACTTTATATAACATACAAACAAGTCTTGTAGTGAAAATTTAAAAATACAATCATTATTATTAATAAATTTTTATACATACTATACTGATAATGTAAGAGTAAATTTATTTAAATAGTGAGGTACGAAAATGAGTAAAAATAACAATCAACAATACAAAAACTATTCTGAAGATTATAATGGTAAAATAGGTATTGACACTAATGGACAAAAGTTTCAATTAATCAAAAATAACTCAAATCCTGTATACAATTATGAAGTTCGTGATATGGATGGGAATCATATATATAACATTAGAGAACAATGTATACCAAAATTCTTTAATAAGATATATAAACCTTCAGAGTCAAAGATCTTTGACAAAGCACCAGAAACTATAGAGGAAGTATTACCAAAAGTATTTTCATTCCAAGATGAAGGTATAAAATATAATATAAAGTATGATGACATGTCATCACAAGAGAAATTCCAAATTCAAAAGGACATTCATGCTGCTTATGAAAATTTTAAAAAATTGTTTGATGTAAACAAACCTGAAACAACTTTAAATTTAGAAGTTAATGTTTTTAACAACAAGAATGATTACCAGAAATATAATGAATTAGCTGGCATTGACGCAGATAATGCTTATGGTGCAACTGATGGTAAAGCGATAGTAGTATACAAATTTGCCGGTATGGACTTTGTTTTAGGTCATGAGCTGGGCCATGTGTTCCAAAATGAGCTATTAACAAGTATGAAGAATTCATTAGACCCTGAATTAGTTGGAAATTTAATTGGGAATCAAGTAGAAGAAGAAAATAAAAAAGATATAGATAGTGGACAGACAAAAGAATATCAAACTGAAGAATATGAAAATCCAGCTCATAACAAGGCATTAGAGCTTAGAGAAAGCGATGAAGATGATAAAAGAGAAGTGCAAAAAGAAACCGCTAAGCTAGATGACAACACAGAAGAAAGTCAATCTACACAAACGAGTGAACCTGGTACATTTTCATCTATTGCATCTATTTTTAGAAGTTTTATATCATGGATATGGGGCACAGAAGAAGAAAGTGAATCTATCGAATTATCACAGAGTTCATTGTATTCTGATCCATTAAGTGACGAAAGTCATTATTCACAGTCAGATACTAATGATATACTATAACTTTTTTTTATAGGTAGTTTAACCCTTGCGTGTAACCCAAAAAACACGCAAGGGAAAACTGTATTGCATTGGTGCTGTAACAAACAACTTCATTTGCACCAACTGCAAGTATAATGACAAAATTACGATTGTACTTTAACTCTAACAATTAACAATAATAAATGTATATTGAAATACAGCAATAATTACGTTAGTTTAAAAGGAATAGTTTGATTAAAGGATAATTGTGCAAAAAAGTGAGAAACTAACTAAAGATAAAAAACTAGCTTCTGATATTCTAAAAGAGGTTGCAGATACCAATAACAATGATAGCGATAAAGTAACTTTGTTTGACATTAAAACAGCTTTGCATGAGCGTGGTTTTAGTATTTTAATAATTATCTTCTCCTTGCCGCTATCGGTGCCTATACCGGTTCCACCTGGTTATACAACTATTCTTTCTATACCTTTAATCTTATTCTCACTGCAGCTTTTATTTGGATTTGATTCTCCTTGGATGCCGCATTGGTTGGAAAGAAGATCTTTTCAGCGTTCAACACTAGCTTTTGTGGTAGAAAAAACTTCCCCTGTATTAGAAAAAATAGAAAAATTCATGAAGCCAAGACTGTCTTTCATTTTCTATGGGCCTGGTGAGAAGATTCTGGCTTTTATGATGTTGCTTTGTGCAATAATAATAGCTCTTCCATTACCTTTTACTCACTTCCTTCCTGCAATTGGCACAACTCTTATTTCACTTGGCATTATGAGTAAAGACGGGTTTCTATCCATATTGGGAGTTTTAGTGTCATTGTGTGCGTTGTTGCTTACTCTTGTTGTAATAGTCAAAGGACCACAACTTATAACCGGAGCACTTTCTCTTCTTAAAAGCTTTACAACACTTTAACAAAAGAATGAAGTACTAGCGCGAAATGAATAATGCATATTGAAATAAAACAATAATTGTGTTAAGAATTACTTTTATCAAGGGTTTTTCGTGTCACAAAATGATAAGTTGACTAAAAGTGATAAACTAGCTTCTGATATTCTAAAAGAGGTTGCAGATACCAATAACAATGATAGCGATAAAGTAACATTGTTCGATATTAAAACAGCTTTGCATGAGCGCGGTTTTGGTATTTTAATAATCATCTTCTCCTTGCCGCTATCGGTGCCTATACCGGTTCCACCTGGTTATACAACTATTCTTTCTATACCTTTAATCTTATTCTCACTGCAGCTTTTATTTGGATTTGATTCTCCTTGGATGCCGCATTGGTTGGAAAGAAGATCTTTTCAGCGTTCAACACTAGCTCTTGTGGTGGAAAAAACTTCTCCAGCATTAAAAAAAATAGAAAAGTTCATGAAACCAAGAATGTCTTTTATTTTCTATGGGCCTGGCGGAAAAATTTTAGCTTTTGTAATGTTGCTTTGTGCATTATCAATAGCTCTTCCATTACCTCTTACCAACTTTATTCCTGCAATTGGTACGACTCTTATTTCACTTGGTATTATGAGTAAAGATGGGTTTCTATCCATATTGGGAGTTTTAATATCATTGTGTGGACTATTGCTTACTCTTGTTGTAGTAGTCAAAGGACCACAACTTATCATTGGGGCATTTTCTTTTCTCAAAAGCTTCGTATATGGTTAGGCTTTACAACACCTTAACAAAAAAAAAGGAACTTTTTACACCAATCGATAAAGATCATGTGAAAATGTATGTTTGCGGACCAACAGTATATGACACAGCACATATAGGCAATGCACGGTCTGTTGTTGTGTATGATGTGTTATTTCAGCTACTTAAGTTTTGTTATGGCAAAGTTACCTATGTGCGTAACATAACCGACATTGATGATAAGATAATTAATGCAGCAAATGAGAAAAGTAGTAATATAGAAAGTATCAGCACATATTACACCAAGGCTTTTCATGAAGATATGAGAAGCATAAATTGTAAAGAGCCAACACACGAGCCAAAAGCAACGGAAAACGTAGATTATATTATAGAATTAATTGAACATTTACTGCAATCAGGCCACGCTTACGAATCTGACAAACACGTGTATTTTAATATAGAATCTTACCATGAATATGGCGCTTTATCAGGAAAAAAAACTGATGAATTGGTTCCAGGTAGCAGAGTTGAAGTTAATGAAAATAAAAAGCACCCTGGAGATTTTGTGCTGTGGAAGCCTCCAAATGATATTGACTACAAACTTTCAAGTTATTGGAATAGCCCATGGGGAGAGGGCAGGCCCGGATGGCATATAGAATGCTCAGCAATGTCATATGCTTATCTTGGCAAAGATTTTGATATTCATGGTGGCGGCATAGATTTACAATTTCCTCATCATGAAAATGAAATTGCACAGAGTAAGTCTGCATTTGCTGGATCAATGTTTGCAAAATATTGGATACATAACGGCTTTCTTACAGTAAATGAAGAGAAAATGAGCAAGTCCTTATTTAATATAGTCAAGGTAAGGGATTTGCTTAATAGTGGAATAAAGGGTGAAGTAATACGCTATGCACTGCTCAAAACTCACTACAGAAAACCACTTGATTGGACAGAAAACGTTATTTCTGATGCACAGGAAACCTTAAACAAATTTTATCGGTTATTACGTGGTTTAGACACAACAAATATTGATGAAAGTAACGCAGAGATTTCTAAAGATTTTATAGACGCTTTAAAAAACGACTTAAACATTCCTGAAGCTCTAGCTATATTACATGAAATGGCTGCAAAAATCAACAAAATGAGTAATGAAAGTGAAAAGCTTAAATTAACTGAGAGTTTTGTTAAGAGTGCCAGATTTATTGGTCTTCTTGAGTCAAGTTATGAAAAGTGGTTTGCTGTGGATGTAAATCATCAAGAAATAGAAAGGTTGATAGACTTAAGAAAAATTGCAAAAAAAAATAAAAATTACGATACTGCAGACAAAATAAGGGATCAGTTGAAACAAATGGGGATTACAATTTCTGACAATGAAGATGGTACAACAACTTGGTAAACTTATATGGAAGATTACTTTCTGCTGTTTAAAGACAGCCTATTATCATCGTTAATCTTGCCTATACACCAAGGTTTTGTGTTCAATACCATGCTTTATTTCAGGTCGTATTACACTCCACTACTTATGTTATTTTTTGGAGTACTAGGATCAAGCCTTGGTGGAATAGTTAACTGGTATTTAGGTAGAATAACAATCTCTATACGAAAATCATATCACAAATTAGAAAACGAATATACAACGCCAAAAGTTACAAAAAATTTGCTAATTTTTGCAACTTTATTACTTTCGTGGGTGCCAGCACTTGGAAGTGTGATTCAAATTTTATCAGGTTATTTCAAGTTAAACCTTTATATCCTTGCCCCTTTAATCATTCTATCTAATTTCTTCTATTTGTTATATCTAATACTTACTTTTGGCGTATAACAGCTATAGTACTACAGCTATTAAAGCCCACTTCTGTCATCCTATGGCCTGACAGAGGCTGAGCTATAAATTAAATGCAAAATTTCAGTAGTCATAGGATGCACCATGAGCTAAAAGCAATTCCACAGTATCCGTTCAGCAGAGTGGTTTAAGAAACAATAGATAGGAGATTTTGGAAAGGGTTTAGCCCCTTTTGTTTCCATGTTAAGTATAACGAAATTATCCGCTCAAGTTCCTCGCTCCGATTGTGTAAAATATGAGTTTTTACGGTAAACGACATAATGCCGTATTTGCCGTTCAACATGGTTATTTGTCAGCGGAATATTTTCTGGGTCATCTAAAAAATTCCACATCATTCTTTCAGATTTCAAAATATTCTTCGCAACTCGAGAAGCTCCAATTGCTTCAGGTAAGCGAGATATTTCCTTCAAATAATACCTTGTACGTTTTCGCAACTTTCTTGCACGTTTGGCAAATCTTTATCTCATTTTTTAGTAAAGCTTTTTTTAGTGCAAATAATTCAGTAGCGACATCTCTTACATAACAGCCAAGAATCTTAACTTCAATGTTCCAGCTATGAGCCAGCCTTTCAAAATCTCTTATCAAATGAGCCCAGCAGATTTGCCTTTTCTTATCATTAAAGTAGTTGTAGGCTGAATATCTATCAGTTACTATCAAACTATTGCGATTGCAAAATGTGCTGTCTTGCAAAACCTTCATTCCTCTTGATTCTGTCAATTTTACAAAACTTGCCGTATTGCTTGCAAACATCCAACACCAAGCGAGTTTACCTTTGTTATAATGGCTCGTTTCATCAATATGTAGAATTTTACTCCTACTTATCTCTTGTTCGATCTGCTCATACATTTTTTTGCATTTTGAAGCAACTCTATGTTCACTATTTGATATGCTGCCAACACTTATATTCAAATTAAAAATATCATTTATAATGCTAGCCACTTCGCGCTTTGAATTCTTGTAAAATCCGCTGAGTGCTGCAATTATCGATTTAACTTTTGGACCAAATGTATCTGATGTAACACCTTCTGGTAATTTGCTACTTTTTCTTTTTCCACATTTTCGACAGCGGCCATGTTCCAACTGATATTCCACTACATAAGACCTAATTTCCGGAAGATCAACTTTTTGGTGAACATAAGGTTTTTCGCATATTACAAGCTCTCCTCCGCATTCGCAAGTATCAGGCAACTCTATTTTTACTACTTTATCTGCTTCCATTTTGGCACGAAAACTTCCTTTATGCCCAACCTGACCGCCAACATTCCTTTCGCTTTTTGGCTTGTCCTTTTTTATTTTGTACAGTTCTTTTGAGCTGGGCAGGGATGAGTTTTTTGAATTTAAACCAAGCCTTTCCTTTAATTCAGCATTCTCTATCTTTAAAGCTTTATTTTCTGCTCTTAAGTTTTCTATCTCTGCTTCCAGTTTTTCTATCTTTGCTTCTAACTTTTCTATTTTTTGCTGTAAATTTTTGCAAAGTTCTAAAAGGTTTACCATATTATCTCACTTTTGCTCTATGATTATCTTTTTAGATCACCTTGTCTACCTTATTCTGCCACTCCGCTGAACGGATACGGCGTTGGTGTTATAACAACCGTTTATATCAAGGTACACTAGCCCTCGATACGTTTGAATAGTTGCATGGGACATATGTATGCACCCGTTTACAATCTTAAATCAATAAACTATCGAGGTTATTAATATGGTTACATCTTATCAAAACTTTATTGACATCGGAAAATTTAAAAATGTTGTTGCGGTTCACACACAGAAGAGTGTTGTCGAATTTGATAATAATGCTTCTGGTTGGCAACAATTGTTTAAAAAGTTTTCAGATATCTTACCTAATTCTTTAGTAACTTTAGAAAATACAGGGAATTGGTTTATCGCATTTTCTTATTGACAAGAATATCGCTGAGCTAATACCCAAAAGCTTTATCTTGTCTCACGGAACTTTAGCAAAGTCTAGATGCAATGGCTCTTGCTCAGTATGCGTCATAGAACTCTTTCTCTATTTGTACCTACCTCTAAAGAACAATCGACTTTGTTTGTCAACGTCGTTACACAAATGAGGGCTCAAGAAAAATGTAGACTGGAAGCACCGGAAAATGACCATGTAAGGGAAAGTTGTCAAAAAACTATAGAATTCTTTAATAGTCAAATAGATGAACTCAATAATACTATACAAAAAATCATTGATAAAAATCTAGAGTTACAGAAGCGCCAAAAAATTCTGAGAACAGTGCCAGGCAAAGTTATCTCAAGATTTTGTGTGTCTGATGCCAGAGCTTGGCTACTTAAACAGAAAAGAAGTAGCAAGTCTTGCTGGCGCATCCAAAAGAAAGTGGAAAAGCTATTGGTTATCGAAGAATAACAGGCGGTAGAAGCAATGTTCGTACTAACGGCTGCAATGGCTGCTGCAAAGTCCAAATCTGTTGTTTGATATAAAATTTTTCTATGATAAATTAGGGTGTTTATTGTCAAAAATGCATTTTCTAATTGAATAAAAATACAAAATTATAAACAAGAGTTGTAATAAAACTAAATTCAAAAAATTTAAAAAAAACATAGTTGATATGACGGTTAATTATTCTGCGCGGGATGACAAGAAAGGAGCAGCAGGATGACGCCTCACCATGTTATTTGAGTAGCGGACACTGGAATGGCTTTGTTGCATCGCTAGCTATGATGGATTAAAGATAAAAAAGATGGAGAATATCAGTAGCTTATTATTCTGGTGTTTATAACAAGAACGGTCAGTGAATACCTAAATTTTAACAATCTCAATTATCACATACCATAATAAAAAAGTCCACACCATATGTTTAGGTTGTAAAATCCCAAAAAGCAACCAGAATAGAATAAGCAAACATTTACGAATTGAATTTAGTGCAAACAAGGGTGTTGATATCAACCATACTCTGCAGAATCGCAATATGGTATGACTACATGCTCTTTATTGATTTGATTAACATAATCAGCAGAGAGTTTTGTTTTGCAAAAGATGTCTACAGTAACATACTGCAATTATTTGGAATTGTAGGGCTAGGCGCAATTGTAAGGCCACTTGGTGCATTCATATTTGGTCACATTGGTGACAGGTATGGAAGAAGGATAGCATTAATAATTACTATCTTGCTAATATCGATACCATCAAGTCTTATTGCATTTATTCCAAGTCACAATCAAGTAGGTATCATTTCTACTATATTGCTTCTTGCAATCCATATAACACAAGGAATTGCACTTGGTGGTGAACAAGGAAGTTCTGTTTATCTTATAGAGCATTTATCCAGTAGGAAAGAGAACTTAGGGATGTATTTTGGAATAATGGGTTTTGGCCGCTCCATTGGTGTCTTGCTTTCTGCGGTGATAGTAATTATCTGCAAAAAAACTACTGATTTTTGTACCTGGGGTTGGAGATTGCCATTTATTTTCTCAGCTATTTTAGGATTAATTAGCGCGTATAGCATATACACATTGGGAGAAACTCCAGCATATGAAAAAAATCGAAAACAAAGAAATTTACCTGATTTGCCAATAATAGAGCTTATAAAGCGCCACAAGAGAGCTCTTATACTTGCTATTTTAATATCTGTACCTGTTAATGTTGCTGTCGGATTTACCATATTTCTTCGAACACTCGCAAAGGAAATAGCATCAGTGGATGTGTATGTAACGACATATATCAACGAAATTGTGCTCATTATAACCAGTGTATTAATGCCGATATCTTCAATAGCGTTTGGAATGTTGGCTGATAAAGTTGGAAAAGAGCGCACTGCAATCTTATTTATAGCAATTACAATGGCACTATGTTGTCCTGCGTTATCTATTGCATATTACTACAAAAATTACCTTATAATTATGCTTAGTGTAATGGCTCTTTCTATAATAGAAAGAGGTATAGTTCCCATAGGAATAGTTGCTGCTGAACTTTTTCCTACCAATGTTAGATTTAGTGGAGTGAGTTTATCACGTAACATCTCTTTTGCTTTGAATGGGGGATTTACTCCTATGATATGCACTTGGTTTACTATAACATTCCCTCAAATAAACTTTGCTGCTGGACTTTATATAGTCTTCTGCTTATTGGTCAGCCTGATAGCAATATTGCAAATAAAGCCACAAGATAAAAAATGTGATTGGTCTTAGTTTTCTCTTAAATTTATACCGTAGCCTAAATTAGGTTCTCAGTTTCTCAAAAAAATCCTTTAACAAAAAAGAGCATTCTGTTTCCAACATCCCACCATAAACTTCAGGTATATGGCTGCAAAATTGAAATATCTTAGCACCATTTTCAATTCCTCCACCTTTTGGATTATAAGCCCCAAAGTACAATCGTTTAATTCTGGCAAAGGAAATAGCCTGGGCGCACATCGGACATGGTTCTAATGTTACGTACATCTCAGCATCACAAAGCGTGGAAGTTGAAAATGCTTGTCTGATCGCTAACATCTCTGCATGTGCAGTTGGATCGCTGGATATATTGTGTGCAGAAGAAACAACATTGCTTCTACTAACTATTACAGCACCTATGGGAACCTCATCATCTTTCTGAGCAAGTTTGGCTTGCTCTATGGCAAGCTCCATATATTGATACTTGAACACTTTCCTTTGCTAATCTTCTTCTTTTAAATTTTATTAACTGCTGCTTCAACAAATGATACAAAAAGAGGATGAGGAGAAAACGGCTTTGATTGAAACTCTGGATGAAACTGCACACCAATAAACCACGGATGACTCTCTAACTCCACTGCCTCTATACATGTTCCATCTTCTGATATGCCACTGCATAGCAGCCCATTTTTTTCTAAATCATCTTTATAATCTGAATTGATTATGTATCTATGCCTGTGTCTTTCTGAAATAGTAGTGTTACTATATGCATCCATCATTTTAGAGTTTGCATTTATATTACATTTGTATGCCCCAAGTCTCATGGTTCCACCAAGATCGTCATCTTGATCGCCAGCTAACTTAACGATTGGATGTTTACAGTTATGAAATTCTTCAGAGTGTGCATCTTCAAGCTTAATAACGTTACGAGCAAACTCAATAATTGCAAGCTGCATACCAAGGCAAATTCCGAAAAATGGGATATTATTTGTACGGGCATAATTTATTGCTAATATTTTACCCTCTACTCCGTCATCACCAAACCCCCCTGGAACAAGGATTGCATGAGAATTCTGTAATTTTTCTTCTATAAGCTTCTCATTTATAGGTTTTTCTTCCTTCTCTCTTGAGTTAACCCAATTTATCCTTACTTTGACTTTATTACTAATCGCACCATGATTTAATGCTTCAACCAGTGATTTATACGCATCAGGGCATTCGGTGTATTTTCCCACTATAGACACAGTAACTTCCTGTGTTGGGTGCCTTATGGAATGCACTATTTGATCCCATTCAATCAAGCTTGGTTTTGGCTTACTTAAATGAAAGTGCTCCAAAATTTGCGTATCAAGCCCACATTGGCTATACAACACCGGTAACTCATATATATGACTCACATCAGGAGCAGGTATCACATTGGATAAAGAAACATTGCAAAGCTTAGCTATTTTCTCTCTTTGATTATCGAAAATTTCTTTCTCACTGCGGCATAATATAATATCTGGTTGTAACCCCGCGGAATTTAACTCTCGAACTGAATGCTGTGTTGGTTTTGTCTTTAATTCTTGCGCTGCGGTAAGATATGGTATTAAAGTTAAGTGAATAAGGATAACTCTTTGTTTTCCTAATGTGTAGTTAACTTGGCGTATAGCCTCCAAAAATGGTTGGCTTTCAATGTCACCTACAGTTCCGCCTATTTCACATATTACAAAATCTAAACCTTCCGTACCATTAAAAATGAACGATTTGATTAAATCTGTCACATGAGGAATGACTTGCACAGTTTTGCCCAGATAATCACCACGCCTCTCTTTCTTCAACAACTCATGATATATCTTACCAGTTGTTATATTGTCATCTTTTGTTGCTTTAATTCCAGTAAAACGCTCATAATGCCCAAGATCCAAATCAGTTTCAGCACCATCCTCGGTAACAAATACCTCTCCGTGCTGAGTTGGGTTCATTGTCCCAGGATCAATGTTGAGATACGGGTCAAGTTTTCTGATACGGATCTTAAAACCGTAAGCTTGAAGAAGCGCACCAACGCTTGAAGCAACTAAGCCTTTACCAAGCGATGACACAACTCCACCTGTGACAAAGATAAATTTAGCTTCCTTCATTAATTTTCAAATGGAACAGAAGTAGGTTCACTTTCTTGCTTTTTTTCTAATATAATTTTCTCTGCAATCGATTTTTTATGTACGTCTTTTGAACATAATCCTGACAATAGCAATGTGTTTATAATAAACAATCCAGCAACAATAGCCGTTATTCTGCTGAGCGGGTTTTCAGAAGATTTCACCGGAATCATCGAATTGACCCCCTGTTGTGCATTACTAAAACCACTTAACGAACTACTCCCAGGTGGCTGCAAGAGCACTAAAATTACTAACACAACAACCAATATTATTTGAAATATACTTAATACCGCTACTGACATTATAGATAGGGCTGAAAATAAAAATCTTAGCAGTACAAAGCACGTAAGTCAAGAACATCTGTCACCCAAGTAGCTTGAAATCTAAGTATGTATTTACTGCTTATCTTATTTTGATTAACATATGCATAAGACTTTGGGCTTAATATGTATCACATTTTAAAATACAAAGATTATGAACCAAAAATAGACGAAAGTGCTTTCATCGCAGGTGGTTCGCATATCATAGGCAAGGTTGAAATAGGAAGAGATGCAAGCATCTGGTTTAATTGTGTGGTCAGAGGGGACGTTGGATCAATAAAAATAGGTGATGGAACAAATATTCAAGATGGAACGGTAATTCATGTGGATAGAAACCCAGGTGGTGACACAATTATTGGCAGTATGGTAACAGTGGGACATTTTTGTATGTTGCACGCATGCACGGTGCATGATAAAGCGTTTATTGGTATGGGCTCTACCGTGATGGACCATGCAGTTGTGGAGTCTGAAGCTATGGTAGCTGCTGGCTCACTGGTAACACACGGAAAAGTGATAAAAAGTGGTGAAATATGGGCTGGTAGGCCAGCAAAATTCTTCAAAAAAATGTCAAATGAAGAAATTAAACATATTGCACAATCGGCACAAAACTATATTATGCTAATGAAAGAATATAAAAATTAAAGTTCGCGTGAGGCTAATTTATACTACCAATCCTATTGAGGGACTGCATAGACAGATTAGAAAATTCACTAAAACTAAGGGCTCATTTACTAGCTTGTATAAACAGGTATATTGTGCTATAAAAAAGGCAGAGCAAAATTGGACTATCCTAATTGGGCTTTAACTATATCTCAACTTGATATTTTCTTTCCTGGTAGATTGAAAATTGAGTTGAGTTAAAAATGCGGTTTGACACACTTTTTTGAACATTTCCTTATTGCCTGTTTTTACAATTTTGAATTGATTCCTTAGGTTATGCAAGAGGTCTATTGAGCAAATCCAATAATATCCTTGATTTCTTTTATATTATGGGTTGCAATTTCTGCTGCTTTCTTTGTACCTTTTTTTAATATTTCATGTAAATGGAATTGGTCTTTTAAAAGATCATTCATCCCCTCACGTATGGGTGATATAACACTGATAATTAAATCAGCTAACTCTTTTTTGAAGTGCTTCATGTCATGTTTGTTCACTTCTTCACATACTTTTTCCACATTTACATTACCAAGCACTGAATAAATGTTTATCAAATTGCTTATTTCTGGTCGGCACTCTAAAGTAGCAAAGCCTAGAATTGAATCTGTTTTTGCTTTTTCTATTTTTTTGACAATTAAGTCATCCGTATCATCAAGGTTAATGCACGAATGTTCTGAAGGGTCAGATTTACTCATCTTGCTTGTACCATCTCTTAAGCTCATTATCCTTGATGTGCAATCCAAAGTTAGGATTTCAGGTACGATGAAATGATCCAGCTTATAATGATTGTTAAAAGCTGATGCAATATCACGTGCAAGCTCCAAATGCTGTTTTTGATCATCACCAACAGGAACGTATTTAGTTTGATACAACAATATATCTGCAGCCATAAGTACTGGATAACTATATAATCCAAGAGAGGCTTTTTGTTTATTGCCGCCAGCTTTATCTTTAAATTGAGTCATGCGATTAAGCCAACCAATTGGTGTATAGCACCCAAGCAGCCAGCCCAGTTCGGCATGACCACTAACCGTGGACTGATTAAAAATAATGGACTTCTCTGGATCTATTCCACATGCAATATAAGCTGCTGCTGTTTTGAAAATATTATTTTTTAATTCATTTGCGGGAAGCTTATTTGCTGTGATTGCATGTAGGTCAACAATACAAAAAAGAGATTTGTATTTATCCTGTAAGTCTATCCACTGTTTGATTGCACCAAGATAATTACCTAAATGTAGTACGCCACTTGGCTGGATACCTGAAAAGACAATACTTGTCATTATACATTTACCTCATGTGTTCTGCTAATCGTTTCCACAATCAGCAGATTTCTTAGAAAGAATAACCATTGCAGGACGGAGCAACCTATTTTTGATAGTATAACCAGTTTGTAATACTTCTATAATAGTGCCAGGCTCTTTTTCATCGTCCTCTCTTTCCACAACAGCTTGGTGTAAATTGCTATCAAAAAGCTCACCAAGTGGGTCTACTTCTTCTATTTCATGTTTTTTTAGATCATTTATAATTTTTTGATAAGCTACTTTGATTCCTTCATGAACAGGATCACCGTCTTTCAAAATTTCCATTACTTTTTTTAAATTGTCGCACGAGTCGATCATATCACGTGCAAATTTTGTGACTGCGTAGTCACTTGCATCGCTAATTTGCTTTTGCATTATACGTTTGACGTTTTCATTATCTGCAACAGCACGGCGTAAATGATCTTCAAGCTGAGCTGCACGTTCTTTTAATGTATTGAGATCTTCATTTAAATCATCAGTTTGCTTATGGTTATCACTTTGTTGGTCGTCACCTTTCTGCCTACTTACCATATCAGCAAACTTCTTCTTTTTCTCCTTACTGCTATCTGACATATCATTACCCTTAAGAATCTAATAAATATATAACAATTAATCTGAAAATATCAAGCGCCAGCTACATTTGTCTTTCTATGCTCGCATTTAAAAAGTCAATTAAAGTAGTTTTATAAAAAGAATCAGAAAAAGTACTAATATCATTTTGTGCCATATTAATGTAGTGTCTAGCTTTTTCCATAGAAAGCTGAATGGCATTATGGTGATTAATATAGTGTAATGCTTGGTCAAAATTGTGTCTAGCTGAAGAAAAGCATTTTTCCCAGAATTTTTGCTCTGCTGGACTGCCCTTTTCGTATGCTATAATAGCAGGTAAGGTGACTTTACCTTCGAAAAAGTCTTTTCCGACTTGCTTTCCAGAAGTGCCTTGATTAGCAGTATAATCGAGCATATCATCAACTATTTGAAACGCCATACCAAAATTAAAACCAAAATTCTTTAGCCTCTCTGTTTCGTCATTTGTTGCACCAGATACTGTAGATGCAGCTTCACAGCATGCAGAAAATAAAGATGCTGTCTTTTCTCCAATGATATCAAAATAATTTTCCCTGACTGTGTGGGGGTCAAAACGTGTTGTCATCTGCTTTATTTCACCCTTCACAAGTAAATGCGATGCTTTAGATAAAATAGAGAGAATATTTAAATTTCCACACTCTATAAGCCATCTAAATGCTAGAGTCAACAATAGATCACCAACTAAAATGCTTGATTTATTTCCCCAAATCTTATTCGCTGTTTTAACTCCATGGCGTGCCTCACTTTCATCGAGCACATCATCATGAAGTAAAGTAGCATTGTGTATAAACTCTACCGATGCAGCAACGTTGATCCTATCCTCCCCAGAATAGTTTAGCATTTTACATATAATAAAAACTAGTTTAGGCCTTATTTTTTTTCCACCTGAACTAACAAGATGAGATATAATATCAGTAGCAAGCTTAGCACCTTCATCATTGACATTTTTGAAGATAAAGTCCTTCATAGCTGATAAATCAGAAGATACGACATCGTCTAATTTACCATTATTTGTTAAATCAGTATTTAGCATTTTAAAGAGACTTATGCTTCTTGTCCCTGTGCTTTCTCGTTCTCTACTTTCTTCTTTTCTGTTTTCTTTGGTTCTGTTTCTAAAGTTACTATGCCTTTTTTAATGAACCATAGTACTCTTTCAGTTGCTTGCGCGCCTACGCTTAGCCAATGTTTTAATCTATCAGCCTTCACCACAACACGATTTTTATTGTCTTTTGGTAACATTGGATCATATTGTCCTATTTTCTCAATAAAACGCCCATCTCTTGGTGCTCGTGAATCAGCTACAACTATCCTATAAAAAGGGCGTTTCTTTGCGCCAAACCTTGCCAACCTTATTTTAACTGCCATGTTAACCTTTATTCATATATTAGTCACAATTTTATACAATGAGCCGTTTTAAGTCAAATGAATTATACAACTTTTGCACCTTATAATATAATTACCAATAATGTAGGGCAGTGCCGGGCGCACAGCTATACGAACATTCATTTTTGAAGGTAAATTGCACAGCAAATGGTGTCATTCCAGTGCTTGACACTGGAATCCAGCCTTTTTTTAATCATTAAAACGTTGTATTTTAACATAAAACGGCTACTTTTATGCTTACCAACTTAATAAAATTCCTGGATCCCAGTGTCTGGGCACTGGGATGACATCCTTTCTAGTGAAGATTGCTCTCAAATCGCAATGTTCGTACAGTTGTGTGTCTGGGCACTGGATGCGTTTGAAGCAACTTATAAGATTTTTGATTATATATCATCAAGTATAGCGTGATTAACTTCGACTTTATACTTTGATTCCAGATAGCTAATTAATTGCTCTTTTAGCGATATCATCACACGTTTTCCGGTGTCAAGCGTGTTTAATTTACCATTTGATGAATGCATTTCTTTTAGAACACCTATTATAATTTCATTATTGTATTGAATAGGGTCTGTCACTGAACCAGTTGTTTTCATATTGAAAATCTCTTCTACAAAAGAAAAGGGGTAGTTTTGTTGATCCACTTCATTGCGGTGCATCTGCTGACCTTTAACTAATTCCACACCTTGAATTTCTTCCAAATCTGTTTTTTCTCTTAGTTGAACTGCAACCTCTTGCCCAATTTTAAACATTCTTTCTTTTATAAACTCACTACACCAAAGCTCTACCGCTAATGCCCTGCCTTCTTCAAAACTTTGCAATTTGGGTGGAACGATATCAATGATTTTTACACTAACAACAGCGTCCCCAACGCCCTTGAAATAACCTTTCTGATCCTTTTCTCGCGAAAAAATGAAAGAAATCAAATCACTAGAATCTCCTACGTTATTACCGCTTTGATCTTTTCCACTCGCATCTACTGGACCAATAGTTTGTATAGGTAAATTATATTCACTCAATATTTCTTCAATTGCTGAACCATTGTATATCTTATAGTTCACTTGGTTTATGAAATCATTGACTCTTTCAAAAGACTTTTGGTTAGTTAGAACTGACTTTATGTCTTTTTTTAAATCAACTAAGTCTTCATCAGAGATTTGATGCGCACTTTCCACTTTTATTATATGCCAACCAAAACTGCTTGCTAAAACTTCACTTACTTCACCTACTTTGAGAGCAAATACCTTTTCCCTCACGTCTTCTGGTAAAAAATCCTTGGTTATATTATTTACTCTAGTTTCCTCAAGTTTTGCTTTGCCAAACTCTCCTACTATCTGTTCAAAGCTTGTTTTACCCTCCTCAAATGCTCTTCTTGCTGTTTCAGCTTCTTCTTTGGTAGAAAATATTACATTGAATATATCTCTTTGATCTTTTAGTTCCTGTTGTTCTATTATACCATCAACTTCTTCATCTGAGATCTTGATTTGATCTTCAAAATACTTTTGGCCTAGGGAAATATATTGCGCAGTTCGATACTCAGGATAATAAAAATGGGATTTATTTCTTTCGTACAAATCAAGTAAGGCTTGATCATCTGGTTCAGGAATGTTTGTAACTGCATCTTCAGTTATTTTAACAATATCAACTACTCTAGTTTGGTAGCGACTTTTGTATATCTGCTCATCAACTCTCTCGCCAAAAGTTACCGGATAATTATCTTTAAATAACGAAGTCATGAACATCATTGCAGGCAGAACTTTTTCTAGCTTTGCTATATACTCTTTCTCTGTCATATGCAGGTCATTTAGCGTTTCATGGAATTTATTTTTGTCAAATTCGCCTTTATCATTTTGAAAGTATTTGGTATTTTTAATATGGTTTTTTATAGACTCTTCTCCAACTGTCAACCCCAGCTCACTAATTAGGTTAAACAATAGTTTTTGCTCTATAAGTGCGTTAAGCAAATCATATTTCAGCTTTTTTACTTGTTCTCTACTCGCATCAGATCCAGAAATTTGCTTTTCATAATTTTGATATAGTGATTTATACTCATCTGACGTTATAACTTCTTTTCCAACCCTAGCTACCTCTTCTTTTTCATCATCACCTGATAAAAGGTTGCCAATTCCCATGAAGACTAATAAGCAAGCTAAAAGGACAACGGTTACTTTAGTGAAAAAATTTTTAACATTCATTTTAAACTCAGTTAATTAATGGTTAATTATAGAATAGTGATAATTTAATTCTTGTAAACCTGTTGCTTTATTAGCTAATATATATGATATTACAATATATTAACTTAAAATTTAACTCTTTTCTTAAATAGAAACATATGTTTGACTGAGTTATACTATACCTTAAGAAGGGAAAATATTTTTTTGAATCGTTTGAAATATGCTTAAAGGTAAGCGCATTTAATTAACTTAAGAGGTGGGAAGTGACAAACAAAAAGTCATTGAATGACAAAATTAATGCTTTTTTAGTTTTAATAGCTTATATTTTAGCTCTGTATAACAGTAAGGGATACTTTAAATGGGAGATGCTTTTTTGATGTCAATGGAATCTTCTAAGGGCAATAACGATAGAAATAAACAGTTTCTAATGCAAATAGCTGCTTGGTTAGTAGACAACACTGGTTTAACTTTTAATCAAATAGCACAATGCTGTAGGTTGGCCCTTGAAGAAGTACAAGACATAGCTGATGAGGAAATAGAAGTTGAAAAATATAACCCTATTATTTCTGGGGTAATTACTGAAAAAGAAATCGATGATTGCAAAAAAAATCCAAACCGTGTACCAAATTTGATTATAAAAAATATAAAAAAAAGGAGTAAAGCAATTAGTAGCATTCTTGGCTTTGCCTCTGCGGCAAGGCGTAGAGATAAACCTGATGCGATTTATTATTTAGTAAAAAAATTTCCTATCTTGGACAATAACGTTATAGCTAAATTAATTAGTACAACAAATTACACAGTTGAGCAGGTAAGAGATGGATCTCATCATAACATGCAAAATATAAAACCCCAAGATCCTGTACTGCTTGGCTTATGTAGTCAAGAAAATTTAGAAGCAGAAGTGGAAAAAGCAAAAGTAGAAAAAGAGAAGCAAGAAAGGTTAAAAAATATAAAGAATAGCTATTGAAAATCCTCAAATTTTTGTGCTTTGTTAACATTAAATTAAATTAACTTGACATGCTAATGTTTATTAGTATAATGTAAGTAAAGTATGGGGTTTAATGATAATTAAGCTTAATACGCACTAAAACTAGCTCAGCCTAATTTATTATCTTATAGTCACATTTTAGGTTAGTAAGCATCAATTAAAATTTTTGGAGGATTATGACAACAATCAATGAAGATGTTTTGGCAAAAGGAAAGGTTACAGCTCAACCTGAAAAAAGTGAGCAAATTCACAATAACGATACAGTAAAACAGATGGTCAATGAAGGTACTGAGAAAAACAGAAAAACATTAGATCTGAGCGAACTAAAAGAGAAAACAGCAGAAGAATTGTTAGAGTTAGCTGAAGAAAGAAAAATTTCAACTAACGGTAAAAGCAATGGTAGAATGCTAAAGCAGGAAATAATATTCAGCTTAATGAAGAAAATGAGCGAAGAAGGAGGCATAACCACAGGGAGTGGAATAGTGGAAATATTGCCTGATGGTTTCGGTTTCTTACGTTCAGCAAGTGCAAATTATGCTCCAAGTACCGATGATGTTTATATTTCTAACGGGCAAATAAAGAAGTTTAATTTACGTACAGGAGATATGGCATGTGGAGAAATAAGGCCACCTGGTGATAAAGAAAGATATTTTACTTTAACTAAGGTTCAAAGTATAAACTCTACTGAAGTCAGTGAATTAAGAAAGTACGTCCACTTTGATAATTTGCTTCCTCTTTATCCTGAGGAAAGCATAGTACTTGAGTGTAATAATGGTGATGATAAAAAAGGCTTAAGCATGCGTGCTATAGATATAGTAGCTCCTCTTGGAAAAGGGCAAAGAGCGTTAGTAGTTGCTCCACCTCGCACAGGAAAAACTGTATTGCTTCAGCAAATGGCTAACTCTATAGCTATAAATCACCCTGAAATAGAATTAATAGTGTTACTTATAGATGAAAGACCTGAAGAAGTAACAGATATGATACGTTCTGTAAAAGGTGAGGTAGTAAGTTCTACGTTTGATGAGCCTGCTTACCGTCACGTACAGCTTGCTGAAATAGTAATAGAAAAAGCTAAAAGAATGGTTGAGCATAAAAAAGATGTGGTAATTCTACTTGACAATATTACTAGACTTGCACGTGCTTATAATGCTGTTATTCCTTCGTCTGGGAAAGTTCTAACTGGTGGTGTAGATTCAAATGCACTGCAGAGACCAAAACGCTTTTTTGGAGCAGCTCGTAATATTGAGAATGGGGGTTCTTTAACTATAATCGCCACAGCTCTTATAGAGACTGGCTCAAAAATGGATGAAGTTATTTTTGAAGAGTTTAAAGGTACAGGAAATGCTGAGATTATACTTGATAGAAAACTTTCTGATAAACGTATATTTCCAGCTATTGATATTACAAAATCCGGAACAAGGAAGGAAGAGCTATTAGTTGATAAGGCTATACTAAATAAAATATGGGTGTTGCGTAGAATACTCAATCCTATGGGACCTGTTGAAGCAATGGAATTTTTACGTGACAAACTACTTTTAACAAAGAGCAATGCTGACTTTTTTAACTCCATGAATCACTAAAAGTAAGCCAGTTATGATGGATATGCTGAGCAAAAAGTAAAACGCTCTTATAGCTAAAATAATTGTATCCGTTCAGGCAATGGCGAACTTAGGGAGCGTTAAATAAACTATACGCGTCAAGTTAAGAAGCAAAGGTAAGAAAATTCAATGAACTTAAGGTGGATACTCTAGTCTTTCTATATCTGTCTTTCACAGAAAATTGTGACCAGTTTGTGGTAAGTTTTTTCAGGAAAATTCTCAAATTATTAATTTTGCTGCTTAACGCTAAAAACAAGTAACCGTTCACGGATTGTGAAAATGAATAAAGAACTAAGCAGTCGTAACTTTTGGAAGGGATTTTGGCCATTGAGACGCGATGTCAAAAATATCGACAACATTCTTCCACGAACCTTTTCCCACGTTCCAACCAGGTAAAAAAGCTGTTTTTACGATAGCCGTCTAATTTGCCGTTCTGCAAGGTCGTTGATTGACTTCAGGCTTTCGTAAAAACTTCCACACCATATCCTCGGCCTTAACATCTTAATGGCCATTCTCAAACCATTTACAAGCCTCGTCATTTCATGAAAAAACCCTTCTTTCGCATTAGTTGTGTAGCATCTTTAATATTAACAAGGCCTATAATAGTGCAGCACTGCCTTACGTATTGCCAATCCAAATTCTACTTGCTGTAAAATAACACAATCTGCTACATCACTGCTAATCTCAATCCCTCTATTTATTGGCCCTGGGTGCATAACAATCGCATCTGGTTTTACGTATGATAGCTTTTGTGAATCAAGTCCATACAAATGAAAATATTCTTTCTCTGAAGGAACAAAACAACTATTATTCATGCGTTCTTTCTGTAGCCTCAAAAGTATAATTACGTCAGCATCCTTTATACCTTCAATTAATGAATAATGGACTGAATCTACTTCAGGAAAATGCTTACAAATCAAAGTTGGTGGTGCGACCAAGCTTATCTCTGCTCCAAACATTTTTAGCAACCTTATATTTGACCTTGCAACTCTGCTGTGCAGAATATCTCCACATATCACAACTTTGAGATTCTTTGTTTGCTTTTTATAATTGCTGATTACAAGATAGTCTGCAAGAGCTTGAGTTGGATGTTCACTGCTTCCATCGCCTGCGTTGATTAGCGAGCAGCTAACATTCTTAGCCAGCATATTAACAATACCGCTATTTTTTTGCCTGATTATTATATAGTCAGGATTCATTGCATTTAATGTTTTGATCATATCTTTTAGATCTTCTCCCTTGTTAATAGAAGAAGATCTTATTGGCAAAGTTACAACATTCGCTCCAAGGCTTTTTGCTGCTATTTCAAAAGACGCAAGTGTACGCGTTGAATCTTCAAAGAATAAATTTATTACTGTCTTATTTTCCAAGATATGACTATTTGCAGCTTCTTTTTTAAGGTACTGGTTGGCCAACTTAGTTATATTTTCTACATCATCGACTGTAAGGTCTGAGATGTTTAACAAATTCCTTCTCTTGTTCATAGTTTCCTTTTCAACTACTTGAACCTATTCTACTTCCTTATTACCTTTTTTCAATAGACCTCTTATGCAGCAATTGTTTTGGTGAAAGAACAGAAAAAGATAGTAAAGTCAAAATTAAGTTAGAAGGAAGAAAAAGTTCAGCGAGTCAAGAGTAAGGTATATTAGCATAAATCTTTCATCCCAGTGTTTAGTGGCACTGGGGATTACTTCCACTTACACTCATCCGCTATCATAACAGCCTCGAAGAGGTGCTTTTCAAGTTCACTTAGAGGCAAATCACTTTGTAAATAATTCCCCCAAGACTTTAGTATATCGGAAATTTCAACGCCTTCAATAATAGGGTATTCTTGGTTTTTTTTAGCGTATAACTCTTGAGCCTGCTTGCTTACTAAAAATTCCAATAAGACTATAGCATTTTCCCTGTTTTTTGCGTTTTTTGTTACTGCTGCACCACTGATGTTTACCATTACACCATGATTGTTGCGATTAGGAAAAAAAGCCCCTAGCTTGTCTGCAACATTCTTTTTATTTTCTGATGAAAGAATTCTCGCAAAGTAGTAGCTGTTTACTATTGCAACATCTCCCTCACCAGCTGCTACGGCGTAAATTTGGTCAGTATCACCACCACTTGGTTTTCTTGCCATATTGCTCACAATTCTGCTTACCCATTCTTTCGTCTTTTCAAAACCATTATTTGCAATCATAAAAGCAATCAATGACCGGTTATATGGACTTGTAGAAGAACGCACTAATATTTTTCCTTTCCATTTTTCATTTGCTAAATCTTCATAAGTACTTAAGTCCTTAGGATCTACTGACTCTTTATTGTAAACCAATATCCTAGCTCTTTTTGTAAGACCAAACCAATAATCTTCACTGTCTCTAAATTTTGCAGGTATAACACTTTTTAAAACCTCTGAATCCACTTGAGATAAAAGCCCTCTTTTTTTTGCTAGAATTAAGTTCACTGCATCTGCAGTTAAAAATAAGTCAGCTTCACCCCCGTTTTCTATTCGTGAAAGTAGCTGAGAATAATCATCAATGATGTAACGTACTTTAATGCCTGTATTTTTCGTGAATTCATCAAATAAAGTACGTACTAATTCTTCTTTGCGCGATGAATAAACATTTACCATTTGTGAGTCATTAGTTCCGTCGTTTCTGTATAAATAAGTAATGACTATTAATACAACTGCTATTAAGGATGTGAATATAAAGGCTTTTTTCATATTGGATAAAAAATAACTTCTTTCAGTTAAAGATACTCAAATAGCGCAATCTTAGCAAGTGTAAAATTCGTTAGATGTAGCTAATATAATTTGGATTTACCGAAGTCAATGTATGAAATAATCGAAATTGTCATTCCAGCGCGTGACGCTAGGCCATAAAACTTACTTGACAAACTCCGCCAGCCCCTTTATCATAACAGTGAAGCTATTGTATTTGCTTTCGCCAATCTGCAGATTAAAAGGTAAGGATTACTTAATGTATCGGCGTCTTATGTTCAATTTTTTGCAGTATATAGATACCGTATGTCTTTACAAAACTTCATCTACATCTAGATTTCTATCTAAATAAGCTGAACGCGCTTATAAAGCGTTACAAGATATCAAAAAATGCCAATACTCGACAGAGATAGTAAAGGACTAGGGAGAGTAGACCGGCGGAACTTCCCCACTAGTCTCCATAAGTGTTGAAAGTAATACAAAAAGGATATAAAGAGCTATTATTGCAGAAAAATGGAGGCAATAATGGATCAAATAGAAGGCATATTAAGCTTAATTAAAGACAAGGATTTGGAAAGGCTAGGAAAATTAAGTGAGATAGATAAATGCAATACTAAGTTAGTGGGCAAAATCATATTTAAAGGCTTAATGAAGTTAATATTAATGGGTCAGAAAACAAGCTTAAGAGCATTAGCAATGGTAATAAACAGGTGTGTGATAGATAAAAATGATGACAAAAGTACAGTCACATAAAGTGGCTTGTCGAAAAGGTTAAAAGTTCTGATTATTTTAAGGGAGTATATATTGATCTGATAAACAAAGTTGAAAAATTGTTGCCCAAAAAAACGTCACATGATTTACATAGATTTGATTCAACAATCATAAATTTATCAGGGTATCTTATAAAAGATGGACTAAAGTTAGGTAACCAAAGTAATAAGTCAAAGTAAGTCTGGGATTAAAAGGACAATTGCCAACAAGTATAAGGTTTTGTAAAGGGCAAGAAGAAGGTAGTGAAGACATAGCACTGGTAAGGGCAATCAACGAAGCAAAAGTTAAAAAAGAGGATATTTTGCTATTTGATAGGGGAATCAGAAAGGTTGGAACTTTTGCTGAGTTTGATGAGAAGGAATACAAATTTATAACAAGAGTTGAAACAAGCAGAAAGCATGATGTTGTAAGTAGGAGTAAAGTTATTCAAGGACAACAGCAAGATGGATCAGAAATTTTAGAAGATATAATAGTTAATCTTTATCGCGCACAGGGCAAAATTGCAGAAAAGCATAACTTACGTTTGATAAAAATCAAAAACAAGGCAGGAAATGAAATAAGGTTTTTAACTAACTTGTTTACAATGCCTGCTTATGATGTTGCACAGGCGTATAGGCGAAGGTGGGACATAGAAGTATTCTTCAAATTTATAAAGCAAAACCTTGGATATAAACACTTTTTGAGCCATAGCATGAACGGAATGAAAGTATATATTTATATGATTATTATTACAGCCCTGCTGTTTCTCGTTTATAAAATTAAAAACAATTTACATGGATTTAAAATGGCATTATTGCAATTTACACTAGATCTTAATGATTCTTTTATACGCTCAATTGTTTTACTATCAGGAGGTAATTTACATGTTGTCGATCATCTTATATCACGCCATTTTTGATACTTTCAACACTTATGCACCAGTCTCTCGCAGAACCTTACTATTACCCACAAATAAAAACATAGTATTATATTTACTCAAATAATTTAATTTTATTAACCTGAAAGCTTATTGGATTAAAATTATTAAACTAAGAGTTATAATTTTAGCAACTAAAAGCTGTAAATTGCACCATATAAACAGTTATTTCAAGCAAAAGTTATGCCATTAAGAGCTATGCAACAAACATTTATATTTGTGGGTAATAGTAAGTCGCAGAACTGTGCATGAACCTCGCGACTCACACAGCTCCCATTATTCAGCCTTTTGTCCCAAACCTAATGTCCAGTGGTAGAAAGTGTCTGGTCCTTCTTTTCTCATTTTTCCTAGAAGTTGCCTTGCTAGTCTTCCATGAGTTTGAAGTTTCTTGTACTTTCTTCTTGCCCACTTTTCAAGTTGCCGCTCTATGTTCTTCAGAGGTTTGTATATCTCTATCCTGTAAAATCTGCCATAGCCAGCCTCTGACTATTGGGTTTACCTTCTTCGATATTTCCTCCAAAGTTGTTGATGTTTGCCTGTGTATTCTCCATGACCTTATGATTTGACTAATCTTCTTCTTGGCTTTGTTGCTAATTGCAGGTAGAAATGAGACAAAATAGTTTCCTATTTTATTGTTCTTTGCCAGTCTAGGTCTGAACGTGTAACCCAGAAAGTCAAAGCTCTGTGTTGGAAACTCACCTCTCCTACTGTCATCCTTACAATACACTATTCTTGTCTTTTCAGGATTTAACTTTAGTTTGCATTGTGCCAATCTTCTTTCGATTGCCTCCCTCATATAGTCTGCCTGTCTCTTGGTTTTGCAGTGCACTATTGCATCATCTACGTACCTTTCAGATGGTATTGTGGGGTAGTTTTGCCTCATCCACATATCAAATGCATGATGCATAAATATGTTAGAAATGATTGGGCTTACTACTCCGCCAACAACGTTGCAAAAAACATAAAATTAGAGAAAAGCATTTCTCGAAAACTTCTGTGTCCAAAGACAAGAGTGCCATTTATTTATAGTGCCAACAATCAATTAACCATCAGTTTCAATGAATGATATGAACATATTATTTCAAGGAAAGTTCATGGGAAATAAGAGATTAGCTATACGGATTAGCTGTAGCTATGAAACTAACCGGTTGGCAGAAAAGTATTTGTTAGATACTTATGAAAAAGCCGTGTCAAAGCAAGTAAGCCAAAAAAATTTAAAACATAAAAATGGGATTCAAGGAGGATCAAATGGTAACAGTGAGTTTATATGCAAGAGTTTCTTCGGGGAAACAAGCACAAGAAAATACAATAGCAAGTCAAGTTGCAGCTTTAGAGAAGCAAATTAGTACGGATGGGTACAAATTATTAAGAGAGTATAAATTTATTGATAATGGCTAAAGTGGATCTAATTTAGTCCGTCCTGATCTAGAAAAGTTACGTGATAAAGTAACAGAAGGTAAAATTGATAGATTCATTCACCTGATCGCTTATCTAGGAAATATGCATATCAAATGGTATTACTTGAAGAATTTGAGAAAGCAGGAGCAGAAATGGTTTTCTTAAATTATGAGGTTAACGATAAACCAGAATCTCAATTGCTGTTGCAAATGCAAGGTATGATAGCAGAATATGAACGAGCGAAAATTATGGAACGAAGCCGTCGCGGAAAGATTTATGCGGCTAATAAAGGTTGTGTAAGCGTAATGGGAGGAGCTCCTTATGGTTATCGTTATATAGATAAATATATGGGAGGAGGACAAGCTTTATTTGAAATAAACGAAGAAGAAGCTAATGTTGTTCGGAAAGTATTTTTGTGGGTAGGAAGAGAAAGGACAAGTATTGGGGAAGTCGGCTAAATACTATGTCTATTATAACACGAACAGGAAAAAAGTGCTGGGATAGAAGTGTGATTTGGGGTATGTTAAAAAATCCTGCTTACAAAGGACAAGCGGCTTTTGGTAAAACAAAAGTAGGTGTAAAGTTACAACATATCAGACCACAGAAACATTCTTGTGAACAACCGAAAGATAATTACTCTACCTATTCTGTTGAAAAAGCAAATTGGATTTATGTTAAAGTGCCAAATATAGTGGACGAAGATATATTTGATATAGTTCAAGAACAATTAGCTGAGAATAGAAAAATAGCAAGGACAAGAGAAAGAGGAGCAAAACATTTACTACAAGGTTTAATCGTATGTAAGCGTTGTCGTTATGCATATTACGGAAGTCCTGTAAGAAATAAGCGAGGAGAAAAAGTTGATCATTATGCTTATTATCGTTGTATTGGTAGAGATTCTTACCGTTTTGGTGGTAATAAAATTTGTGATAATAAACACATTCGTACAGATGCATTAGAAACAGCTGTGTGGGAAGAGGTTAAGCATTTATTAAAAAATCCAAATAGGGTTTTAGAAGAATACAAACATAGACTTTCAGAGTTTAAAAAATCATCGTGGGATAAAAAAAGCGATTTACTAGAGAAACAAGAAAATAAATTAAAACGAGGTATTGCTAGACTTATTGATAGTGATGCTCAATAATCAAGAAGAATTTGAACCACGAATTAAAGCAATGAAACAAAGCTTAAAAACAATTGAAGAAGGGAAAAAAAGAATATTCGATCAAAAGAAATTAAAACAGGAATTAACTCTAGTTGTAACCAATTTAGAAGACTTTTCTTCTAATATTGCATTGAACCTTGATAACGCAGACTGGCTGTGATACTATCAGAACGTTAGTCAAGAGAATTGAAATTAATCTTGAGGATGTAAACGTGGTGTTTCGCGTAAAAGAACTACCAAACTCTTCTAGACATAATGGAGAAGAAAAGAAAAATTTGCAACGTTGTTGGCGGAGTAATAGTTCCTCCTTGAATTGTACCACTTTTGGTTGGTTGGAAAGTTCCATTTTCCATCACACCTGCTCTTAACCACTTTTTTATAGTTCTCTTAAGGGTTGGAGTGGTATTAAGTTTTTCCAACAGTGCGTGATGTTTTATATTATCAAAACATCCAGAAATATCTGCATCTAGAATAAATGCGGATTTCTTATAAAGTGCATAAAATATGGCCTTCATGACAAGATCTACCAGGTCTAAAACCATAAATGTTCGGCTCAAATTTTGCCTCCCATTCGGGTTCTAGCGCCATTTTAACAAGTGTTTGTTTTGCTCGACACGATATAGTGGGAATACCAAGGGGACGACGTTCCAATGGCTTACCAGGTTTTGGAATCCATACGGCCTTGTTGCATCGCACTTTATGAGATGGTGATTTATGGTAAATTCATGTAACTATCTCAAATTTAGCCATACCAATATCAGTGAATTTATTGAGCAAATAGCATTTAGTTCTTTTTCTCGATTTATCTCAGATTTATTCCTAAAACTAAATCCGAATATTTGCTTTAATCTTGAGAAAAATCCTTCAATGCGAGCTCTCTTTCCATAATCTACTTCTTCTTTCCACTTTTTTATGCAATCATATGACTTTATTAGTCTAACAGCAGCATTTCTATCATCCATGTAATCCAATTTTTGGTGCTCTGTTGCGTTGTTTTTCGGAAGAACTTTTGTCTTTATACCAAACTTGTTACATAATTCGTAAAGCTTATGCCTGTCATATGCTCTATCCGCATATAATACCTTTACAGCATGAACTTCTTCTAACAAATCGCAAGTGATCCGAATAAACTCCGCTGCTGTATTTTGCTGCTATGACTTTTTATACTCAACATTACATGCAGTTTCCGTGTCTGCTCATAGCCGTTCTGTCTGCACTATTTTCCTTCTGGGGTATTGCTGATGCTTGTGCTATCTATGGCAATTTCGATATCTTCCATATTATTTTTATCAATTCTGCAATCATTGATCTTAATATTAAGTTTCTTAAACCTTCTTGATGCTTGTGAATAGCTGATAACTGCCAAATCTCTTCCTATTTGTTGCAAATATCTTTTTATAAACCCGACTGTTTGTCTTAAACCTACTCTGAATAGATGGGTTATTATATGTATCAAAATTACCACTTTATTGCTGTAAATATTGTTGCCACCCTGCATTTTTGGACTATTTTCATACCAATTTTCGATAGCTTCATTGATGTAACGAAAAATATTTCCCCTTTCTTGGAGAAATTTGTTATATTCGTTTTGGCTACGGACTCTCATTTTTTGTGGCATATTTTTTCTTCAAAGGTTAAATGGCTATTTTATAATGAATTTTGTCAGTAACTGCCAGTTCTTTTCACTTGAGCGATGCAACAAAGCTATCCCAGACTGGAATGACAGCAGTCCTACGTCATACCACCGCGAACCGTCATACCGCGATTCATTCGCGGTATCTCTAGATCCCGCTAACAAGCAGCGGGATGATGAGGTTATCGTCATGCCACCGCGAACCGTCATACCGCCGCGGTATCTCATCCGCTAACAAGTAGCGGGATGACGGTTGTCGTTTAGCCATAAATATTAAGAAATTTACCAAGTGAAAAAAAGGCAAAAGAAGCCCCGTGGTTGGCTAATTACTTACATTATACTTTCAAGTATGGCGTTTTTTTATTCTAAACACTTAATAACCGCGATTCAGCTACTTTTAAATGCAACTAACCTAAATTATAAACGTTAAGAAATTTACTAAACAGAAAAAAAGGCAAAAGAAACCCTAGGGTAGCTAGTTATTCACTATCCATTTTTTAAGTTGGCGTTTTTTTATGTTTTAAACGCTTTATAAGCGCGTTTCAGCTTATGTAGGTAGAAATTTTATAAAGACATAAGGTGCACATAGTGCAAAAAATTAAACATGAGACGCCAGATACGTGAGTTTTTTTGTCATTTAATCTGTACAGAGAAGATAAATAAATAGCTTCAGTTTCATGATAAGGGGGCTGGCGGAGTTTGTCAAGTAAGTTTTTTCGTTTCTATAGCTACTTGGGTGACACCAACAGTTGTATTTTATATTATCTTTTTGCTCTACTAGCACTCAAGTTTCCTATTTAAAATTTTTAATATTAAATTCAATTCATTTGGATTATTATACCGTATCATAACTTTACCCTTAGAATTACTGTCATTAATTTTGATCTTTAAACCAAGTTGAGAAGATATAGCACCTTCTAGTGCTGCCATATCTTGATTTTTAGTATATCTCTGCTCTTTTTGGTTGTTACTTTGATGTAAGTCTTTTATCAATTTTTCAGTTTGTCTAACACTTAAGGCCTGAAAAACTATTCTTTCTGCAATACTTTCCGCATTTTCAACATTAATCAACGCTCTTGCATGACCCATAGATAGTTTTTTTTCGTTGATCATTGTTTTCACCCTATCAGGGAGTGACAACATCCGAATCATATTGGTTATGTGACTGCGGCTTTTGCCTATAGTTGAAGCTAATTCTTCATGTGTATAGGAAAACTCATCTATCAGTCTCTTATACGCTTCACCTTCTTCTATTGGATTAATATCTTGCCTCTGTATGTTCTCAACGATGGATACTTCTAAGCATTCCTTGTCATTTAAATCTTTTATGATAACGGGTGCACTATCAAGATTTGCAATCTTGCTTGCTCGCCAACGACGTTCCCCAGCTATTATTTCGTAACCATCATCATTTGAATCTTTGCGTACCACGATAGGCTGTATAATGCCACTTTTCTTTATCGAATTTGCAAGTTCTCTTAATGACTCCTCATCAAAATGTTTCCTAGGCTGAAATTTGCTCGGGTGCAGTAATGAAATAGGCAAATACTCTTGTCGATCTTCTTTATTATCATAATTATCGCCTATGAGACCAGCAAGACCTCTGCCGAGGCGTCTATCATCCTTCATATCACGCCCTCGCTCACTAGCTTCTTCTCCTTACAACTGCTCGCGTGCTTTTTTAAAATTTCCCTTGCCAAACTTATATATGCTTGTGCACCAGGACACTTAAGATCATACACAATAGCGGGTTTTCCATGAGAAGGCGCTTCTGATAACCGTACGTTACGTGGAATAACAGTCTCATACAATGGGATGATAGTTTTGTATACTTTATCATTTAAATACTGGCAAATATCGTTTTTAATCTGTTCACTGAGTTTGTTGCGCCTGTCATACATTGTTAACACGATCCCTTCTATTGCCAAAAAAGGGTTTAGGTTATTCCTTTTTATCAGTTCTACAGTTTTAACTAAATGGCTTAATCCTTCCAGAGCAAAAAATTCACACTGAAGAGGAACAATAATAGAATTAGCAGCAGTCAAAGCATTTATGGTTAGAAGCCCAAGTGATGGAGGGCAATCGATGATTATATACTCATAGTTATCGCGTATCTTCTCCAATGCGCTTTTTAGCACAAATTTTCCTCGCTCAAGTTGCGATAATTCAATTTCTGCAGCTGATAAATCAACTACTGATGAAATTAGTGATAAATTTGGAATTTCCTTTATATTGAAAATTGCCGATTCTATCAATTTATTTTCGCTGCTTAGTAGTATTTTGTATATGTTTTTTTCTTCCCTACTACGATAAGAAATCCCGAGCCCTGTACTAGCATTTCCTTGAGGATCAAGATCTACCAATAAAGTGCTTTTTCCCACAGCAGCAAAGGCTGTCGATAAATTTATACTAGTTGTGGTTTTGCCAACTCCACCCTTTTGATTTACTATTGCAATAATCTTGCTCACGCCTTTTATCTTATGTATAAAATAATTCTATTGTATATATGCAAGAAACTTTTGCATTAGAAAATTTTTTTGTTGCTAGTCACACTAAAATTAGACTGTCTTTTTTGCTTTGTGTAACACACTTTGAACCTTGTTTCCTAATTCATTCAGAGTGAATGGTTTTGGCAAAAAGTGAAAATCTTCTATATTGATGTCATCACTCTTTAAAAAAGCATCTTCTGCATACCCAGAAATAAAAATAACGTTGATATTTGGCCTATGGATCAATGCTTCTTTAACTATTTCTGGGCCGCTCACCTCTGGCATGATTACATCAGTGATTATAAGATCTATGTGTTGACTTTTTTTACTGATTATTTCTAGCGCCTCGCTGCCTATGCTCGCTTCTATTACATCAAATCCTTTTCTCTTGAGTGCTTTAGCAATGAATTCCCTTACTGAATCTTCATCTTCAATCAATAAAATTATACCATTACCTTTAATTTCACTTACTACCGGTCTTTCTATTTCTTCACTATCTTCCTCTCTCAGATTTTCATCTGATATGTAAACCATGGGCAAAAATATGCTAAATTTAGTTCCATGATCTACTTTGCTAGCAACATAGATGTATCCTTCAGTTTGTTTAATAATGCCATATACAGTAGAGAGGCCAAGACCTGTACCGGAGGTAATATCTTTGGTAGAAAAAAATGGATCAAAGATCTTTTCAGTTGTATCACTCGTCATTCCACATCCTGTATCAATTACTTCAATCACAACATAATTTCCATGTTCAATCGATTCCTTGTCTGGAGAAAACATATCCTGAGGTGTAGAATTTAATGAGTCAATCTTTTGATTAAAGGTTCGTATAGTTAATTCTCCGCCCTTTTCCATAGCAGCACTAGCATTGACTGCTAAGTTAAGTATAACTTGCTCTAATTGCCCTTGATCAGCCCTAACAGCACCTAAGTCTCTACCATAATAAATATTAAATTTTATATTTTCACCTATTAATCTTTTTATCATTTCATAAAGATTAGCTATAGTACTATTTACATCAATAATTTTTGGCTGCAAGGTCTGTCTTCTTGAAAAAGCAAGCAATTGTCTTACTAAATTTGATCCACGCTTTGCATTTTGCTGTATCTGTATTATATCTCCAAAAGATGGATCACCAGCTGAATGTTGGAGTAAAAGCAAATCGCAAAATCCTATTATCCCAGTCAATATATTGTTGAAATCATGCGCAATACCACCTGCTAACTGCCCTATAGCTTGCATCTTTTGATAATGCTCAAGCTTTATTTCTAGGTTTTTGTGTTCAGTATTATCAATAAAATAACAAAGTATGAAGATCATTTTATTATGAAGAAACTTATTGAAATATATTTTTATGTTATTACCACAGTTGAGCTGTACATCAAAGGACGCATTATTTATTCTATTACTCGAAAAATATTCACGTATTTTCACATGATAACTATCCAATATCAATGTAAAGATTGAATTATTATCTGACCCTGCAAGCTTTATTAGTGCCGTATTTTTCTTTACAAAGTTGCCGTTTATGTCACATTGTGCAATAGCAATTGATGAATTTGCAAAACAAGGGTGTAATTGATAATCAACAATATTTGATTCGGTTGGTGTTATAAAGCCATATATATAGCTATGGTTGTATTTATCACAAAATATAGCAGTGCTCATATAAGCCTTGAATGGAATACCACTTATAGTAAAAAACAAAATTTCATTATCGGTTGTTGTATTGTTATATTTAGATTGAGATATAAAATCACTGATTGAGCTACCTTTTTCCAGTTTTTTCAGTTCAAATATATCTAAAAATCTTTTATTTACAGATAAAATCACCCCTTTGGCATTTGCAATGTAAGTTCCTATGCTGTGTTTTTCTATTAACTCTTCATATATCTGCTCCTTGTTTATCTGTGTTGCTTTTAACACAAAATACCCATCTGGCCTTGCTATTGGCACTAATGATAAATTTAAAATCTTATTACTATTTATAGCAATTTGGGGATTATCTGGTATCGGCTCAAAGAGCAAAAGAAAGTTAGATACTCTATTCTTCTTGTTTAAGGAAATGCATACCTGTACAGAAGAGTTATTTTTTAGTGCATGATAGAGTACTTTTTTGTCTTCTTCTGAAATATCTCCTATTTCAAGAATCTTGCCTAACGTAATGTCATCATCTATATGATCTTTAAACCTTTCGTAGAACCTTGCATCAGCATAAATAACACCCTCATCTTTATGTAAAATAAGGCAAAATTCTGTATTATGATTTAGTGCATTTGCAAATATTGCATTTTGAAATTCTATAGTATTAAGTAGGTGTCTGTAGCGTTTTACATTATATATCATAAAGAGAGTTGTTAGAATGCTAACTAATAAATTAATCTCTATATTAATATGCTGACTATATATATCAAAAAAGTAGAGTATCGATATTGCTACTGGAGGTAAGAGCATAATAACTGCCATCACAACAATTGACATTCCATAATTTCTTAGTATGAAGTCAACCCTGTTCTCTTTTTTGTTATCTATGTATCTTTTACTCATTATTGTTACTTGGCATCGTTGTACATACGAAAATGTTTTATTATATTGATTTAATTATTATAGATTTATTAACGTCTTTGATAGATAATTATCATCCAAATCTAATTAAGTTCCTTAAATATCAGATATAACAATGTTAATAAGCTAGCGAGAGGATATTATGGAAAAACAAAGAACACAAGCATTTAAGTGGTTCTGTGCACTAAGAGATAAGATCATAGAATCTTTCTTATTAATTGAAAAACAATCATCCGCAGAGCCAAAGATCGAAAAAAGAAAGTGGGATCGCCCAGGTGGTGGAGGTGGTGAATCTACAATTATTTTTGGTAATGTTTTTGAAAAAGTTGGAGTAAACGTTTCAAAAGTACACGGAAAATTTGCAGATTCAGCCATTAATGAAATTCCTGGTGCAAGTGAAAGTAACGGAGAGTTTTGGGCAAGCGGTATATCTTTAGTGTCTCATATGCAATCGCCCCTTATCCCTGCAGCACATATGAATACAAGGCTGATATATACTTCAAAACAATGGTTTGGTGGAGGAATGGATTTTACGCCAATATATAAAAATGAAGAAGATTGCAAGCATATTCATGAATCAATCAAAATGACATGTGATAGATTTGACACCGGATATTATCCAAAATTTAAAGAGCAATGTGACAACTATTTTTTCTTACAACACAGAAAAGAGCCGCGTGGCATTGGTGGCATTTTCTATGATAATCTGAGTTCTGGCAATTGGGAAAATGATTTTGAGTTCACAAAAGCAGTAGGTGAAGCTTTTTTGGAAATTTATTTGCACATCATACGTAAACATATACAAAAATCTTGGACAAAAGAACAACGAGAAAATCAATTAATAAAACGTGGCAGATATGTAGAATTCAATCTGTTATACGATCGTGGCACAAGGTTTGGTTTAATGACGGACGGCAATCCAGATGCAATTATGATGTCAATGCCACCACTTGTTAAGTGGTTATAAATCACTCTTATCACAAATTGGGATTTCACAAAAACTGCTTGTGTCGTAAAACAATTGAATTGACTTTATGTGCATAATCGATATAACTTGAGTTAATTCGCATTGACTCTTTCGTCTAGTGGTTAGGACACCACCCTTTCACGGTGGTAACACGGGTTCAAATCCCGTAAGAGTCACTCAAGTAGAATATAATTAAAGTTTTGAATGGGAAAAATTAGGCTTTATGTTGAAGAAGCTTTATCACAAGGCGTGAGTTTAGCACTTAATCCACAACAAAGTCACTATATTTGCAATGTAATGCGGCTTAAGAAGTATGATAATCTCTCTCTTTTTAATGGAAAGGATGGAGAATGGTTAGGAGAAGTAGTTAATATATCGCGTAAATTGACAGAAGTCACACTCAAAGAATGCACTAAACAACAGCAACATGAGGAAAATTTATACTTATATTGTGCCATGGTAAAAAGTGGTGCTTTAGGCAACATAGTAAGACAGGCAACTGAAATGGGAGTAACCTGCATTCAATTTATTTCAACGGAACGTACAGTAGTAAAAAACATTAACCTAAGTAGAGCAAAATTACAGGCAATCGAAGCTGCGGAACAATCCGGTAGGATGAGTATACCAGAGATTTTGCCTCCTATTAACTTTTGTGAGTTACCTGATTCCCAGAGTAAAAATTTTGTTTTATGTGATGAAACAGGTAAAGCTGATAAAGTGCTGAAAGGTAAGAAAAATGTTGCTATTATTGTTGGCCCTGAAGGTGGTTTTTCATCTTATGAACTTGATCTTGCCGATAAGTTTTGTCAAAAATTGAGTCTAGGAAAAAGAATTTTAAGGGTCGATACTGCTGTAGTTGCTGCATTAACTTTCACCAATTGGTGTAGCTAGATTTTTAAATATGGCTAAGGTTTGGGTCATAGAGAAATCTGGTTCAGTGTTGCGCGCACAAAAACTCTGTAGACTCCCTACGAAGCAGTCTGTTGTTAAAGAGGAGCTAATAAAAAACATATTCTAAAATAATATTAAATCTTATATTATATTTTTTCTAAAATAAACAAATGAACCTTGCATTTTGCCTGAATTATTGATAATCTGAGTAAAGAAGTCGGGGCGTAGCGCAGCCTGGTAGCGCATTTGGTTTGGGACCAAAGGGTCGGGAGTTCAAATCTCTCCGCCCCGATGCTAGCAGAAGTTTTAACGCTTTTAATAGTTAGAGCTTTTAAAGGCATTTCGTTCATATTGCAGTTTAACGCTCAAGTTTATAAAATAATTGACAATGTTAATTTTCTAATTTATAAATAAATTTTGAAATGATTACCGAAGGAGGTATAGAGTTTGATTGAAGTATCAGTCCATTATGGTGATGTAGACAGAGCTCTTCCAGTATTGAAAAAAACAATTCAAAAGGAAGGAAGAGGGTTGAAAATGAAAAAACAATATCATGAAAAAAAATCAGAAAAAAGAGCTAAAAAGAAAGCTGAAGCGAGAAAAAAGAAATACCAGCAAGAATGCAGAAGGCAGCGTTACGGTTGGTAATTTTTTAATAGTTTATCATTGGTTGTTTTATGAATATTCACGAATATCAGGCAAAAGAGATTTTGCATAAATTTAATGTCCCGGTGCCAAAAGGTTTTGTCACTATATCTGCAGAGGGAGTAAAGACTCAAGTAAGTCAATTAAAATCTGACGTGTTTGTAGTTAAAGCTCAAATTCATGCAGGTGGTAGGGGTAAAGCCGGTGGCGTAAAGCTAGCAAAGTCAGTTGAAGAAGCTCAACAGTTTGTAAAGGACATGATTGGTATGACTTTAGTTACTCATCAAACAGGGCCAAGCGGGCAGCAAGTAAGAAAAGTGTACGTTGAAGAAGGCTCAAGCATTAAGAAAGAGTATTATTTAAGCCTGGTAATCGACCCGAAGCTCAGTAGGCCAATATTCATATTTTCCTCAGAAGGTGGAATGGACATCGAAGAAGTGGCAAAAAATTCTCCCGCAAAAATTGTGAAATTTGATATTGATCCTGCTACGAGTTTTGATAGCAGCAAGTTAAGCAGCAGTTTTCATTTGAGTCCAGAACAAATAGAAAAGATATCGAACATTACAAAAAAAATATATGATGCATTTATTGCAACTGACGCGAGCCAAATTGAAATTAATCCACTGGTTGAAACAAATTCTGGAGATTTTATTGCGCTCGATGCAAAAATTAATTTCGATGATAATGCTTTATATCGTCACCCAGAAATTATGGAACTTCGTGATTATGATGAAGAAGTGAAAGAAGAGATAGAGGCTTCAAAGTATGGGCTCAGTTACATCAAAATGGATGGCAGTATTGGTTGCATGGTAAATGGTGCAGGTCTTGCTATGGCAACAATGGATATAATAAAATACTACGGAGCAGAGCCTGCTAACTTTTTGGATGTTGGTGGTGGAGCGAGTAAAGAAACTGTAACTGAAGCATTTAAAATCATATTGTCTGATAGCAACGTAAGAGGAATTTTGGTTAACATATTTGGTGGTATAATGCGTTGCGATATTATCGCAAGTGGAATTGTTGCGGCTGCAAAAGAAATGAGCATTAAAGTTCCTCTAGTGGTTAGATTATCAGGTACTAATTTTGAAGAAGGAAAAAAAATTTTAGAAGAGTCGGGATTAAATATTATTGCTGCAGATGAGCTAGATGAAGCTGCGCAAAAGATAGTAAAAGAGGTAAAATAAAGCATGTCCGTTTTAGTAAACAAAGATACAAGATTAATATGCCAGGGTTTTACTGGTGCGCAAGGTACATTTCATTCAGAGCAAGCAATTGATTACGGAACGAAAATGGTGGGGGGTGTAACTCCTGGAAAGGGTGGGAGCACTCACCTTAATTTACCGGTTTTTAATACTGTAGCAGAAGCCAAAGAAAAGACTGGTGCAAATGCTACAGTTATATATGTACCTGCTAAATTTGCTGCTGCTGCAGTACTTGAAGCAATAGATGCAAAAATAGAATTGATAGTTTGTATTACAGAGGGCATTCCTATACTTGATATGGTGAAAGTTAAGCGCGCGCTTGTTGATTCAAAAAGTCGATTGGTTGGTCCCAACTGCCCGGGAATTATTACGCCTGAAGAGTGCAAAATAGGAATTATGCCTGGCCATATCCATAAGCGTGGACACATAGGAATTATGTCTCGCTCTGGAACTTTAACTTACGAGGCAGTAGCACAAACAACCGCTGTTGGTCTTGGTCAATCCACGTGTATCGGAATTGGGGGAGATCCAGTTCATGGTATGACATTTGTCGACTGTATGGAGCTCTTTTTAAAAGATGACGATACTCATGGTATTGTAGTTATTGGTGAAATAGGTGGAAACGAAGAAGAAGATGTATCACATTTTGTGAAAACAGAAAAAACTAAAAAGCCAATCGTTGGTTTTGTAGCAGGTCAAACAGCACCTCCAGGAAGACGTATGGGACACGCTGGAGCAATCATCTCTTCCAGTGGTGGAAGTGCTGGTGCAAAACTAGAAGTTATGCGGAGCGCTGGAATTGCAATTGCAGAGACTCCTGCGGTGATTGGTAAAAAAGTTTTGGAAGTAATGCATCACTAGAATTAGGGTCACAAAAACCCTATATCACCGGTCATGAATACGTTATTTGCCCATTCGATTAATAACTTACCTCCTGGTAAATCTACTGAAGTCTGTTGGGCAGTCAGATATCCACGTAGTGTGGATGCAACAAGTGCTGCACAGGCTGCACTACCGCACGATGCAGTAATGCCTGTACCTCTTTCCCAAACTCTTAAAGCTATTTCTCCAGACTTTTCAACTTGTGCAATACTAATATTAATTTTCTGAAGAAATAATACGTGATTTTCTAGCTTTGGTCCTAAATTTCGCAATGGTATTTCATTTATGTTATCAACAAAAAAAACTATATGAGGGTTACCAATATTTACTGCAACAGGATCTTTTAGCATTTCAAGCTCTATAGGTAAGTGAAGAGTGTCACACTCAGTAGACAAGGGAATTTCATACCATTTTAGCAAAGGTTTACCCATGTTAACCTTTATGGATTTATCACCCACTTTAAAACACTCTAAAATGCGTTTGTTTACCAGCTCAATAGTGATATACTCAGTACCTTTTTCTGACATTATCAAATATCCAACACAGCGTGCTGCGTTTCCGCACATTTCAGCTCGACTACCATCAGCATTATAGATATGTATAAAGCAGTCTGCAGCATTAGACATTGTTATAATTATCACTTGATCACAACTGCTTTGATCAGCAATTTGTCTATAGTTCCAGTCTAAATTGTTTGTTGAACGTGAGTCTATGATAACAAAATTATTGCCAGTACCATGCATCTTGATAAAATTTTTAGGACCTTGGCCACTCATCATAAAAAAATATTTCTTCTATTGGTCTTCTTTTTTTCTTACTTGTTTCAGCGCCCTCTTCTTCGTAACCAACCGCTATCACTGACATTACATTAAAATCATCGGATATGTTGAATCTTTCTACTATTTTATCTCTATCAAATCCACCCATTTGATGGGCCATTAAGTTCATAGCTGCAGCCTGTAGCATAAGTGCATAATTTGCTGCACCAGTATCATGACTAGCCCAAAGATTTTCTCCTTTACCTTGTTTACGGAAGTTTTTAGCACTTAAAGATATGATTAACACTTGTGCATCTTTTGCCCATTTTTGATTAGATTCATCAAGACAATTTAGCAGCTTTTCCCATGCGCTTTGATTGTTCTGTTTGTTGCATATCACATATCTCCAAGGTTCATCACCAAAACATGAGGGAGTCAGCCTTACAGCTTCCATTAAAATATCCATGTCTTCCTGAGATATTGCTCTTGTAGTATCGTATGAACGTCCGCTGTGTCTTGCTTTCATCAACGATAATAGATCTTGTTTACTCATCATTTTTAATTTAATAGTGCATAAATAATTCATTGTAGCACAATATGAGCAAAATTTAAATTGCAAAACCTCTTATACACATATATTACATTTAATAAGTTATTTTTATTGGGAAGGTATGTTTATAACACAATCTAGCAGCAGATCAACACTGGCTGAAATATTGTCTTGCGTTTTACTTTTATTCTTGATGGCTCAAATAAGCATACCATTGCAGCCTGTGCCTATCACATTGCAAACTTTAGGAGTAATGCTTATTGGGCTTAAATTTAACCGCAGAACAGCATTCTATTCTGTGCTTACATATCTATCACTTGGTGCAGCAGGATTTCCTGTTTTTGCGAATTTTTTTGGTGGTTATCACATTTTTCTTGGACCAACAGGTGGATATTTAATTGGCTGTTTAGCTGCTGTTATGGTAATGAGCAAAGTAAATGAATTACTGAACTCTAAATATAAATCATTTGTGTGTAATTCTTTAAGTTGTCTGGCTGGTACAGTTATAATCTTTATTTGTGGTGTTAGTTGGCTTGCTGTTTACTTGGGTCTGGGACAAGCGATAATGGTGGGTGTTTTACCATTTATCCTTCCTGGTTTGGTAAAAATTTTTCTACTTGTAGCAGCTTTGCAATATTTGAAAAAATGATAAAATTCCGCCCTCATCATTTTATGTGCACCCTTGCATTTCAAGGGTATGGATATTCTCAGGGTTTTGTAGAAAATTATAAAAAGATAGCAAGCAAAGTAATTAGTACTCAAATCGAAGTAGTCGGCAATCTTGATAGTATTTGTAGTGCTTGCCCAAATCAGACTAAACAAGGTAAATGCACCACACAAGCTAAAGTTTTAGAGCTAGATAGAAGGCATATGGAAATTTTAGGAATAAAAATTGGCGAGACTTTAACTTGGAATGAGGCGGTAAAAAAGATTAGAGAGAAAATGTCTTTAAAGAAATTTGATTACGCATGTGAGGGGTGCAACTGGCAGCCATATGGAATATGTAAAAATGCCCTTTTAAATCTACAAAGGTAGTTGACAAAATGTTAAGATAAATTGAAGCATTTTTGTGGAAATAGACTTCTTGCCCAAGCCACAACTTTCATTCAGTAGAAACAAAAAACTTCCTTGACAAACCCCGCCAGTCCCCTTATCATGAGAATGAAGCTATTTATTTATCTTCGCAATCTGTGCAGGTTAATGACAAAAAACTTAGGGTATTTGGCGTCTCATGTTTAATTTTTCGCACTACGTGCATCGCATGTCTTTAAAAATTTCTGGGTTTTTACCTATATAAGCCGAAACGCGCTTACAAAGCGTTTAAGACAGCAAAAAACGTCAAATTGACAAGGGAGAATTTGAATGCTAGCTACTACGGGGTTTCTTTGCCTTTTTTCCTGCTTAGTAAATTTCTTAAACACTTGCGGTGTAGGTTAGTTGCAAGTTAAAAGCAGCTAAATCGCTCTTAATCAAGCGTTTTAGAATAAAAAAAACGCCGATATTTTAGTACATAGTAAATAGCCAACCACCACGGGGCTTCTTTTGCCTTTTTTTTCATTTGGTAAATTTCTTAATATTTATAGCTAAACGACAACCGTCATCCTCGTCATCCCGCTACTTGTTAGCGGGATCTATGCTTTGAGATACCGCGGCGGTATGACGGTTCGCGGTGGTATGACGATAACCTCGTCATCCCGCTGCTTGTTAGCGGGATCTAGAGATACCGCGAATGAACGCGGTATGACGTAGGATTGCTGTCATCCCAGTCTGGGATGGCTTTGTTGCATCGCTCAGATGAAAAGAACTGGCAGTTACTGACAAAATTCATTATAAATAGCCATTTAACCTTTGAAGAAAAAATATGCCACAAAAAATGAGAGTCAGTAACCAAAACGAATATAACAAATTTCTCCAAGAAAGGGGAAATATTTTTCGTTACATCAATGAAGCTATCGAAAATTGGTATGAAAATAGTCCAAAAATGCAGGGTGGCAACAATATTTACAGCAATAAAGTGGTAATTTTGATACATATAATAACCCATCTATTCAGAATAGGTTTAAGACAAACAGTTGGGTTTATAAAAAGATATTTGCAACAAATAGGAAGAGATTTGGCAGTTATCAGCTATTCACAAGCATCAAGAAAGTTTAAGAAACTTAATATTAAGATCAATGATTGCAGAATTGATAAAAATAATATGGAAGATATCGAAATTGCCATAGATAGCACAAGCATCAGCAATACCCCAGAAGGAAAATAGTGCAGACAGAACGGCTATGAGCAGACACGGAAACTGCATGTAATGTTGAGTATAAAAAGTCATAGCAGCAAAATACAGCAGCGGAGTTTATTCGGATCACTTGCGATTTGTTAGAAGAAGTTCATGCTGTAAAGGTATTATATGCGGATAGAGCATATGACAGGCATAAGCTTTACGAATTATGTAACAAGTTTGGTATAAAGACAAAAGTTCTTCCGAAAAACAACGCAACAGAGCACCAAAAATTGGATTACATGGATGATAGAAATGCTGCTGTTAGACTAATAAAGTCATATGATTGCATAAAAAAGTGGAAAGAAGAAGTAGATTATGGAAAGAGAGCTCGCATTGAAGGATTTTTCTCAAGATTAAAGCAAATATTCGGATTTAGTTTTAGGAACAAATCTGAAATTAATCGTGAGAGGGAACTGCTACTCAAGTGTTATTTACTTAACAAATTCACTGATATTGGTATGGCTAAATTTGAGATAGTTACATGAATTTACCATAAATCACCATCTCATAAAGTGCGATGCAACAAGGTCATCCCAGTCTGGGATGACACCGTCAAAGTTAAGTTTTCTGGATTCCAGTGTCTGGGCACTGGAATGACACCGTCATAAAAGAACCAGTGTTAGCTACTGGGATGACAAGAAAGATACCGTCTTTCCATGAGTGAGATCAAAGAATTGCAGAATTAAGTGTGAATGGTTACAGAGTAATTTCAAAGTGCATTTGCAGTTGGACTGGCTGAACGGATACATTTAATGAGAGTCCCATTTCACGGTGTTCAAATCTACTCCTTCTTGTACCATCTCCCAAAGTGGGCTCATTTCTCTCAGTCGGCCAACATTTTTAGCAACAAGATCTGCTGCGTACAAAACTTCTTCTTTAGTTGTAAATCGGCCTAGGCCAAATCTAATTGATGAATGCTCAAGGTCATGGCCATTATTTAGCGACCGTACGACATAGGAAGGCTCAAGAGACGCAGACGTGCACGCAGAACCAGAACTTACTGCTAAATCCTTGATTGCCATGATGAGAGACTCACCCTCAACATAGGGAAAGCTCAAGTTTAGGTTGCCAGGAATTCTATTTTCATAATCACCATTTAAAACGATATCAGGAAACGCTTCTTTTATCTTATTATACAAAATATCCCTTAATTCCTTCACTCTAGTTGTTTCTTTTTTCATTTCTTCTCTAGCAATACGTGCCGCTTCACCAAAACCGACTGTAAGAGGTGTTGGAACTGTGCCAGAGCGCATGCCTCTTTCCTGTCCACCACCACTAATTAGTGGTATCAGCCTAACACGAGGATTCTTTCTACGGACATATAATGCGCCTATTCCCATAGGTCCATAAATTTTGTGGCTAGAGAGACTCATAAGGTCAATGCACATCTCATTAACATCAATTGGAACTTTTCCAAAGCTTTGAGCTGCATCTGTATGGAAAAATATATTATGCTTTCTACATATTACACCAATTTCTTTGACAGGCTGAATTACTCCGATTTCACTATTTACCATCGTTACTGAAATCAAAATTGTTTTATCAGTAATTGCTTCCTCAAGCTTTAATAAATCTATAATTCCGTTTTGCTTAACAGGCAAATATGTAACTTTAAAGCCTTCATTTTCCAGATGCCGACAAGAATCCAGAACACACTTGTGCTCCGTGCAGACAGTTATTATATGATTTCCTTTATTTTTGTAAAAGTGAGCAACGCCCTTGATTGCTGTATTATTTGACTCAGTTGCACCTGAGGTAAAGATAATTTCTTTGCTATCTGCGTTCACCAGATCAGCGATATGTTTCCTTGCTTTTTCCACTGCTTCTTCAGCAGTCCAACCAAATGAATGGCTGCGAGAGTGTGCATTACTGAACTCACTAAAATAAGGTATCATTACCTCCAAAACACGGGGATCCACTTTAGTAGTAGATTGATAATCAAGAAATATTGGTAATTTTATTTTAGTATCATGTATTTTCTTACTTTCAACATTCATAAAGCTACCACAGAGACAAAATTTACAACTATTTAATAGCACTAAAACTTAATTTTTTCAAGGTATAATCTTGCATCAACAAACATTGTCACCAAAGGGATGTGTGTATGACGCTGGTTCACCCTGTGACGGTGTCATTCCAGCGCCCCTATGATGTCATCCCAGTGCTCCTTTCTCGTCATCCGAGTAGCTGACACTGGGATGACACCCTACTTAACCGTCATACTGCCGCGGTATCTCATCCGCTAACAAGAGATCCCGCTAACAAGTAGCGGGATGACGAATTGCTTAACCGTCATTCCGCCGCAGACCGTCATACCGCGATTCATTCGCGGTATCTCTTAGCCGCTAACAAGAGATCCCGCTAACAAGTAGCGGGATGACGGTTGTCAGGGTGTCATCCAAGTAGCCTCTTTCTTGTCATCCCAGTGCCCAGACACTGGGATCCAGGAAAGTTTGCTTGTGAGCAAGCAAACTAGCATAGAAAGTGGTTACAACATTTTCGATGAGATTATATGGAAAACTGGATCCCAGTGTCTGGGCACTGGGATGACAAAGGAGAGCAGTGCCAAGCACTGACCATTTGCTGTGCAGTTTACCTTCAAAAATGAATGTTCGTACAGCTATGGATTTATTCATGGTATCTCATCCGCTAATAAAGCGGGATGACGATTGTCAGGCCAGCGCCCCTATGATGTCATCCAAGTAGCCCCTTTTTTGTCATCCCAGTGCTCCTTTCTCGTCATCCCAGTAGCCTCCTTTTTTTGTCATCCCAATACCCCCTCTTGTCATCCCAGTGCCCAGACACTGGGATGACAAAAAAAGGAGCACTGGAATGACACCTTCCTGCCCAGTTCATGTTGCTATAAATATTAAGGAATTTACCAAATGAAAAAAAAGGCAAAAGAAACCCTAGTCACTGTCTATTTTCTGTATTGGCGTTTTTTTATGTTTTAAACGTCTAATAACCGCGACTCAGCTGCTTTTTAATGCAACTAACCTTTAGTCATAAATGTTTAAGAAATTTACTAAGCAGAAAAAAAGGCAAAGAAAACCTAGGGTAGCTAGTATTCAAATTCTCCCTTGTTCTATTTGACGTCTTTTGATGTCTTAAACGCTTTATAAGCGCGTTTCGGCTTGTATAGGTAGAAACCCAGAAGTTTTATAAAGACATGAGGTGCACATAGTGCAAAAAATTAAGCATGATTTACGCCAAATACAAAGTTCCCTTTGTCGTTTTAATCTGCAGATTGCGAAGATAAATAAATAGCTTCACTTCCATGATAAGGGGGCTGGCGGAGTTTGTCAAGTGATTTTTGCATTTCTACTGAATGACAGTTGTGGCTTGGGAGGTAGTGCAAGAAGTCTATTGTATTACTGAATTATTAATAATTCAGTAATAGTGCCTGCTATGTAGCTAAATTTTCCTTTAACTTAAGCTACATGTAGCTAAAATAACTTGGGTTTACCGACGATTTGACAAACGACAAATTCGTCATCCCGCTGCTTGTTAGCGGGATACCGCGGCGGTATGACCCTGACTTGCATTAGCCATGTATAATAAAGGAAATCTATGACAAAAGAATCATTGGTAAAAACTGATATAGTGAAAGTTGAAGACAAAAAAGCGGTAAGAAGCTTTTTTAAAATACTAGGTGAAGTGGCAGATGCTGTAAGATCGTGGATTGGTAACATCGGTCCTGATTTAAGCAACAGTCGCGATATCGATAGTTTAGTCTTGAAGATGAACGAGTGCTTAAATCCAAAGGGAGGGGAGGTTTCAGCACGTAAGAATGCTGTATCTCTTGGTAATTTGTACTTAAGCTTATCAGAGAAAGGTAAAATAAAATTTCTGCAAACCCTGGCAGAAAAATTTAGTCTACATAAAGAAGAAATAGATGAGAAAATAAAAGAGTACAAGGAAAATCAAGATCCCGAGTTAAACTATAAATTTGAACAGGGTTTAATAAAAATTCTTGAATCACCGCGTTCTAAAATATTGAAGCAATTTATTTCTCTACCAGAAGGCCTTAAGTTTATTGTTGATATGCGTTCTGATGTGCTTAAGCTAAAGAACCAATATAGAAGCTTGAATCCACTAGAGAATGAATTAAAAAATATACTCTATACTTGGGTTGATGTTGATCTACTTGATCTTCGTCAAATCACCTGGGATTCACCTGCATCATTGTTAGAAAAACTTATAAAATATGAAGCTGTGCATAAAATTTCCTCTTGGGGCGACCTAAAAAACAGACTAGACTCTGATCGTCTCTGTTTTGCTTTTTTTCATTACAAGATACCGAACGAACCTCTAATTTTTGTAGAGGTTGCGTTAATGAATAAGATTGCAAATAGCATTCAACACCTTTTGGATGAGTCAGTGCCTTCTAGTGATCCAAGTAACGCAAGCACTGCCATATTCTATTCAATATCAAATACTCAAGCAGGGTTATCTGGAATTAGTCTTGGTAATTTCTTAATCAAAAGGGTTGTAGAAAAGCTATCACAGGAATTTAAAAGTATAAAAGCGTATGCAACTCTTTCTCCAATACCTGGCTTTACAAAATGGCTAAAAAACAATCTAAACCAAGATGTCACTTTATTGGGCAAACTAAATATAAAACAATCTAGTGCAGAAATTTTAGAAAGTGCAGAGCAATTAAAAACTAACGTTGAGTGTACAAATGAAACTAAACAATGCATGCTTAAACTATGTGCATATTATTTACTAAAAGTGAATAATAGTAATGGGAATGCTTATGACCCGGTGGCGCATTTTCATTTAAGCAATGGTGCATCGATAAAACAATTAAACTGGATGGCGGATACTTCTGAAAAGGGTATTAGTCAGTCGGCTGGAATGATGGTAAATTATCTGTATGAGTTGCCTAAAATAGATAATAATCATGAAAACTATATGGTTAATAAAGTGATTTCCTGCTCGAAAAAAGTGTCGTCTATGTTGAAGGAATAATAGGAGATGCATAAATATGTTGAAAATTTCCTAATGTTTATGTATATAATGTTAGATAATTTTGTGAGGGAAAGTGTATGATTTTGAGAAAACTTCAAGATATTGAGAAAGAACTAGATAAATCAATAAAGAGCAGGTCGATAGTAAAATCGCCTGTGTATGTTAATAACCTGGTTGAAGATATTAAAGAAAGTCAGGAGCTAGTTGGAAAGGGTCACAGTCAAAAAGAAGAAATAATGAAAAAGCTTTGGAATATCTATCTAAGGCTTGAAATAGAATGTGCTATTGTTCAAGAGGATTGCTTGGATAGCTTGAAACATTCTTTAGCTAACAATGAGCTTTTGAGTGACAAGTATAGTGTTAAAGTGGCTTATAAAAACTTAAACATAGTGGTAGAAGCTTTAAAGCTACGTGATGATGGTAACGATGGTAGAAGAGACAAACTTAATCAAGCTATGTCACTTCAGAAAAAAATGAAAGAAGCGCTAGAAAAAATGCAACAGCAGCAATTGCCACAAAGTACAACGAATCAAGGTAATGATGTAAACAAATACCCTGACGATACCAATGAAAACGAATACTGTGAATTAGAGAAAAAAGCCAATGCAGAATTCGGTAAATATATAGAAAATGGCGCTATTGATAGAGTATCAATTAAAGAGTATAAGAATGGCAATCTTTATGCAACAATTAACCTACAAGATAATGATAACAAGAACACGAGTATTAAAATAAGTGAGTTTTTAAATAGTAAATTCTGTATAGACAACAAAATTGTTGGTTTCTCAATATTAAATAGTAGTCAGGAAGAAGTTATAAAAGGCCACATAGATGGTAAAAGAGTAAGGTACTATGATTTAAGTACCATGACTCAATATGGAATAAAGTTTAACTGGTATGTAGACGGAAGGGAATGTAGCATTACATTAAGTGCTAATAGCGATGGCAGTATTAAAATAGTGGGTGATAAACCAACTGATGAAGATTTGGAAAAAAATAAAGATGTAAAGATTAAAATTGGTAATGCTTATCTAAGCCTTGCTGATGCAGTAAAGGGATGCAAACAGAATAATGATCGGCAAAAGCATGAAGATTCGAGTAAAGTGAGTAGCAAACTTGACCAATTATTAGTTAGTCAGGGTGCAGAACGCATCAGTAGTCGTACGTAAAAAACCTAATGCGCTATTTTCTTATAGAAGAAAGAAGTTCCTATATACATAAATAATTGCCCTCACAACACTTAAAATGTAAAATAGTTTAAGTATAGTGGACCATAAATGAACAACATAAGAAATTTTGCAATAATAGCGCATATAGACCATGGTAAGTCAACGCTTGCTGACCGTTTAATAGAGGAATGTAACGGTCTTGAAGCAAGAGAAATGATCAATCAAATACTCGATTCAATGGATATAGAGCGTGAACGTGGCATTACAATTAAAGCACAGACGGTAAAACTCAATTATACGGCAAATGACGGTAATCAATATTGCCTAAATCTCATGGACACCCCAGGTCACGTTGACTTTTCTTACGAGGTAAGTCGAAGCTTAGCTGCATGTGAAGGTTCGCTTTTAGTGGTAGATAGTAGCCAGGGCGTTGAAGCTCAGACTCTTGCAAATGTATACAAGGCAATTGACAACAATCATGAAATAATAGTTGTACTCAATAAAGTTGATCTCCCTGCTGCAGATCCAGAAAAGGTAAAACTCCAGGTTGAGGAAATAATTGGTATTGACGCAAGTGAGTCAGTTTTAATATCAGCCAAGACTGGTCTTGGAATAAGGGGTGTATTAGAAGCGATAGTGGCAAAACTTCCAGCTCCTCAAGGTGATGTAAATGCTCCACTGCAAGCAATTTTAGTTGATAGTTGGTATGACACTTACTTAGGAGTAGTAATTTTAGTGCGAGTTAAAAATGGAGTGCTAAAAAAAGGCATGAGAATTGTTATGATGTCTAATAATGCTACATATCAGATAGATAATATCGGTATTTTCACCCCTAAAAAAGTTATGACGAGAGAGCTTTCAGCGGGTGAAGTTGGTTTTATAACTGCTTCAATGAAGGAAGTAGCAGACTGCAAGGTAGGGGACACTATTACTGAGGAAAAGAGACCTTGTAGTGAAGCACTTCCTGGATTTAAAGAAGTGCATCCTGTGGTATTTTGTAGCATTTTCCCTCACAAAACGGATGATTTTAAATATTTAAGGGAAGCTCTAGAAAAGTTACATTTAAATGATGCAAGTTTTACCTTCGAAGCTGAAACTTCAAATGCACTAGGCTATGGATTTCGTTGTGGTTTTTTGGGAATGTTGCATCTTGAAGTTATTCAAGAAAGGCTCGAGAGAGAATTTGATTTAGACCTAACAGCAACTGCACCGAGTGTTATATATAGGGTTACAACACGAAGTGGTGAAGTTTTGAATATTCATAACCCAAGTGATATGCCAGATCCAACGAAAATTGAAATTGTGGAAGAACCATGGATTACCGCAACCATAATGGTGCCTGACCAATACTTGGGAGAGATTCTATCTCTATGTGAAGAAAGGAGGGGAGAACAGGAAGATTTATCTTACATTGGTAACACAACAACAGCATTGTTAAGATATAAATTACCACTGTCTGAAGTTGTTTTTGACTTTTATGATCGATTAAAATCAATTTCCAAAGGATATGCAAGCTTGGATTGGGAAATTTCCAGCTATCTGGCAAGTCAAATAGATAAATTAAGCTTTTTAATTAATGGAGAGCCCGTAGATGCACTGGCTTGTATCGCTCACAAAAGCAGAGCAGAAAAAAGGGGGCGTGAAATATGCGCACGCTTGAAGGATCTAATACCACGTCAGCAATATAAAATCGCGATTCAAGCGGCAGTGGGCGGAAAAATTATTGCCAGAGAAACGATTAACCCATACAGAAAAGATGTAACAGCTAAACTCTATGGTGGAGATGTAACGCGAAGAATGAAACTACTTGAAAAGCAAAAGAAGGGTAAAAAAAGGTTACATTCTATAGGGAACGTAAATATTCCACAGAATGCTTTTATTCAAGCTTTGAAAATAAGTGATTGATCTTAAAAGACTTCTTGCATAGTTTTTGGCAACAACCGTTAGAAACGAAAAAACTTGCTTGACAAACTCCGCCAGCCCCCTTATCATGAAACTGAAGGTATTCAGTTATCTTCATCTGTGCAGATTAAACAGCAAGAAAACAACGTAGTTGGCGTCTTATTTTTAATTTTTTGCACTATGTGCACCTTATGTCTTCACAATATTTCTAGGTTTTTACCTATATAAGCTGAAACGCGCTTATAAGTCGTTTAAGACAGTATAGTACGCCAATTTGCAGGGTTAGGGAGTGAACACTAATTACCACGGGGTTTCTTTTGCCTTTTTTTCTGCTTAGTAAATTTCTTAAACATTTAAGCTAAGGTTAGTTGCACTTAAAAGCAGCTAAATTGCAGCATTTAAGACTTAAAAAACGCCAATACAGAAAATAGACAGTGACTAGGGTTTCTTTTGCCTTTTTTTTCATTTGGTAAATTCCTTAATATTTATAGCAACATGAACTGGGCAGGAAGGTGTCATTCCAGTGCTCCTTTTTTTGTCATCCCAGTGCCCAGGCACTGGGATCCAGCCTTCATCATACAATTTCATCATATAAATCTTTCCATTCCTGATTTGTTTGCTCAATTAAGTTCATTTTCCATTTCCTCTGCCAGCTTTTCAGAAGCTTTTCTCTACTGATTGCTAAATTTATGTCTTGAAACTCTTCAAAATAAACTAATTTACAAACATTGTACTTTGACGTGAAACCAAAAACAGCTTTACTTTTGTGCTCCCAAATTCGTTTAATTAAATTTGATGTTATGCCTGTGTATAGGGTTCCATTGCGTTCACTTGCAAGTATATAAACATAATAACTTTTCATATATAGTAAATAAGTTTACTGGATTCCAGACTGGAATGACACCATCATAATGAGATATAAGAGTAATTTGTACCAAGAAAAAAGATGTCATCCCAGTCTGGAATCTAGTCTTTATTATGCAGCCACTTATTTAAAGTTAAGTTTTCTGGATCCCAGTGTCAAGCTACTTGGATGACACCCTTTTGGATGGAGACCAGTGTCAGCTACTCGGATGACAGAAAGAGAAGGCTACTTGGATGACAGGAGAATGATGTCATTCCAGTCTGGAATCCAGCTTTCTTTACAAATTCACCAAAAGTGCTTCATTCTATAACGCAAAACCCATACTCACCAAACCCAATGCATTACTTGCAATTAAGTTTCCTGGATCCCAGTGTCTGGGCACTGGGATGACACCGTTATAAAGGAACCAGTGTCAGCTACTTGAATGACATCATCCTTTTTCCTGGATCCAAGTAGTCAAGGCACTGCCGTCTTGGATCCCAGTGTCCGCTGCTTGCATAGCATTTATTTACAAAAAAAATAGTCATGCAAGAGACTTTGCTTGGATATTTGATATAATTTAGGTCTATTAAAGCAAAAAATACTAACATGAATGAAGTGATAACATTTGGTTGTCGTCTAAATTTTTACGAGAGCGAGTTAATCAAAGAAGCATTAAAAAAAGCAAAAAGAGAAAATGTTGTTGTGGTGCATAGCTGTGCAGTAACAAACGAAGCAGAACGCCAAGTAAAGCAAAAAATACGTAAGATCTATAAAAACGACCCAAGTAAAGAAATTATCGTAGTTGGCTGTGCTGTTCAGTTGGATCCTGAATCGTATAGTGATATTCCTGGTGTGAGTAAAGTGCTGGGTAATCAAGATAAGCTAAAAGCTGAAAATTACTTACTAAATGACGATAAAATCTTAGTCAGTGATAACCAAGTAGAATCTGTTCTAATTAATGGATTTGAAGATAAATCAAGGGCATTTATTGAAATTCAAAATGGTTGTAATCATAGCTGCACATTTTGCTCAATTACTGAGGCAAGAGGAAATAATCGATCTGTGCCAATAAACAGTATTATAGAGCAAATTAGGATCTTTATAGAAAATGGATATCAAGAAGTAGTGTTTACAGGTGTTGATATTACTGACTTTGGTACAGATTTGTTTGCTAAGCCATCACTTGGTTCAATGATTAGGAGAGTTTTAAAGGATATACCAGAGTTGAAGAGGCTAAGACTTTCCTCTATCGATGTTGCTGAGGTTGACAACGAATTAATGGATTTAATAGCTAATGAGTCAAGACTTATGCCTCATTTACATTTGAGTCTACAATCTGGTAATAATTTAATACTAAAGAGAATGAAGCGTCGTCACAACAGAGAACAAGTGATAGAATTTTGTCATAAAATGAAGAGCTTGAGGCCTAATATAGCATTTGGCGCTGATATTATTGCTGGATTTCCAACAGAAACTGATGAAATGTTTCAGGATACAGTTGATTTACTGAAAAAAACAAATATAGTTTACCTACATGCTTTTCCATATTCAAAGCGGAAGAATACACCTGCTGCACGAATGCCACAAGTACCAGAGAGTGTGCGTAAAGAACGAGTAAAAAATTTAAGAGAAATGAATAGAGAAATGATGAGTAGCTTTTATCAATCTTTGATAGGCACTGAACAAAGTGTTCTGGTTGAGCAAAATAATGTCGGTAGAACAGAAAATTTTGCATTAGTAAAGCTTGAATCAAAAGCTCAAGCCAAGAGTATTGTGAAAGTTAATGTTAAAGGAGTGGAAAATAATTATCTAATTGGAAATATTTTTTCTTAATTTTTGTACATTGAAGAAATATACGATATAGTAATTATACTGTAAATGATAATTGTGAATTCATTTATGATAACTAGAATATCTATTACTTTATTTTTGATTTTCATTTCATGTGTCTATTTTTTTATTACTTATATTAGTAATGATACACACATTGAGCAAGCACAACCCTTAAAATTAGAAACAGACAATAATGAAAGTGTAATACGTTCTGAAGAGGTTACTGAAAAAGAAATACTAATAAATGATTTAAAATATCAAGAACTTGAAAGTAGTCCTATTAAGCAACCTTCTATTCTCCAAGTAGCTGATCAGAAAAATATGTGGTCACGTATTGCAGATCAAGCTGATAATGAGCAGATTACAAAGGAAAAATCAAAAAAACTTGATTTTTATGTTAGTGCTAACGGCGGTAAGATATACAATGATAATTCAAAAACATTTGTAAAGGGTATAAAGGCAATAGGGGAGAGAGTCCTAACTTTAGTTGAAAGTCATTATGGTTTTATAATAAAAAATATAGTGGCAAATGAAATTAAAAGTATACAGCAATTTGATGGTAAAATTGATTTCCAGTGGCTTAACAGCATATCTTTAGGTTACTATGCCGGAGAAAATGGTAAAGTTGATTTTGAAGCTATGTATTCTAGAGCCAATATTGAAAATAGTAATTCTCCTCTGGTATTTGATAAATCAGCAAGTATATTTGCGTTTTTGTTAAACTTATATTATAATCCCAGCGTTCAAGATACACAATTTTCTCCGTACGTCGGTCTTGGTATAGGACCAACAGTTTTTAGATTAAAAAGGATTAATGGGTCACCCCAAAGTTCAATGCCACTTAATGTTCCTTGGTTTGCTTATCAAATAAAACTTGGTATTGATTATTCAATAATCCCAGAAGTCAAAACCTTTCTCGGCTATCGTTACTTTAGCGTTCCGATACCTGTTGCAGATGACATATCTACTCACAATATTGAAGTTGGTTTGATATTTAATTTTTAGTAGTGATTTAATATATATATAAATTCTTATCTTTTCTATCTAACAAACCAAATGTTGGTACGATTGTTGCTTTTAAAAAAATGACAGTTTCTACTGTTCTAATATTATTTGCTAGCCTTTTTGACTTCTGGTGCAATAAGCTTTGCTTATCTTCTCTATGTTCTATAAGCCCGCCGATTACCATAATTTCACCGCTCTTAATTTTTAACATAGAGTTCATTTCTCTGATTTCAACAATTGGAATGTCGCTATTTAATTTCATTTTACTCTGCTGTGCGATGTACTCTATATCTGGATCTTTAGTGTAGCTGTTAATTCTTGATAAAGTTGGATGTATATCCATGAATATTTCACTAGTATCAATGTTAATGCTTGGGTGGATTATTAGCACAACACCTATTGGGACGCTATTCATCTTGGTAATTAAGGTCTGATTAGAGTTTCTAGTATCTTTTTGTATATCGGAAGTAAAATAAATATGGTTTTTGGTAAATGAAATCATCGCTTGCTGATTATTTATAGCATGTACTCTAGGGCTTGAAATTACGGTTGAAGTGCCAAATTTGTCTAAATTTTTTACTAAATCTCCTAGATCACTCGCACCAAAGTTCATTGCTAGGTTAATAATGGAGTTATCTTGATCTATTATAGACTTAGTTCCATCGCGTAAGTCATTTAAGTTTATACCAGAAAGATATTTGTCATCTAACACAACTTCAACTATTTTTGCCTCTATCATTACTTGAGAAGACGATAACTTCTTAACCTTGTTAATATATTCTTCAACAGCTTTGTGAATATCTTTTCTAGCATTCAAAATAATAACACCAGCTTCTCTATTGGATGAAAGAAATTCGCCATCATCCACCCCATTAACATCCATTATTGCATTCAAGCCTTTTTCTAATGAATTCCATAAGTCACTACTATATTGAGACTTCATAACGTTGTTGTAGTCCCTATCAACGTTACTTCCATCACTGTTAGTAATATTGTTACTAATGACGAAACTGCTTTGAGCAGAATGTTGAATATTAATGAAGTCTGCGTAATAATTTTGCGCGTATGGCAAGTCCTGCTCAATTCTAATTACACCATTGCTTGTTGAGTAACGCAATTTGGCGCTATTTGCTATACTCTGAATTACTTCATTTATATTCTTATCTTTTAGCTTTAAAATAATATTACCTGATATTTTTGGGTCTATATCCAAGTTAATGTCAGAAAGTTTTCCTATCTCAATCAGCAAATCTTTTACTGATACTTCTTCACTAACATTAATAGAAATAAGCTGATTACTGATTGTGAGATCGGGAAACTCTATTGGTAAAGGCATAATTTCTGGTATTGCCGGTTCATTACTCTCCAAAGAGGTGTTATATTGTTGCAACGAATAATCGTGCTCATCTATATCATGATGATCTTCGTTGTCTACGTTAGTAAGACGTTGCTTAGTAGGCAGGTGTGTGCAAGAAATAATAAAAAGGAGCATTAAGCATTTAAAAATAGCCATTAGAACAGCATACGAAATCTATACTAATAGATTTCTATAAAAATATTAAAAATGTATTTAATCTCATTTTCATCGAGCAGATAATTGTCATATATTAGCTTGACCTGCACTGGCTATAGCTAAACTGACTTAGATTTACCGACGATTTGAAAAACCGTCATCCCGCTACGTGTTAGCGGGATCTAGAGATACCGTGAATAAATCACGGTATGACGGTTCGCGGCGGTATAGTAACTCGTCATTCCGCTACTCGTTAGCGCCGTGGCGGTATAGCTATATATGTTTTTTTGCACACTTTATCTTGTACTTAAATGTAGACCAGCATAGCCCTAATTTTTTTATATATTTTACTTCTTTCTCTATATTTAATAATAGGCTTGAAAATAAATGGTAAGCCTATAATTGTTAAGCTTAGAGCTAGGGTTGAAAGTATACAACAGGCTTTGTGTTTACTATGTAGCTCTTTCAGGTAAAGCATCAAAAATCTACAAAATTTTTTGTAATTTTCTTCGATGTTTTTTTTGCTATGAGCCTTGCTAATGAACATATCTATTGCGGTATGACCGTTATTACACTTAATGCTCAGGTCTGCACCTTTTTCTGTTAACAGCTGAGCTATATCAAAATAATCCTTTTGAACAGCAAGATGTAGAGGTGCAAAACCTTGTTGCTCACAAATGTTCATATTGGCTCTAACTTCCAATAACATTTTCACAATTTTTGTATGGCCTTTTTTAACTGCCAGTAGCAAGGGAGTTCTGTTACATTTAGTAACAGCATTAATGTTTACCTTAAGCCTCAATAAGAGCTTAACTGTTTTAGTGTTACCATTATGGCTAGCTTTATGCAGCCTGGCGTTGCCATTAAAATCTTGATCATTTGCATCTATTCCTTTTGATACAAGAAATGTTACCATTTTTCTATTATTATGTTCAATAGCGCAATCTAATGCATCAAAACCATGGTTGTTTTTTGTGCAAAAAAACTCTTTAAGTTTAATTTTATCGTTACTTGCTTGCTGTTTTTTTGTAATAAGCTTTACTATTTGCATTTTGTTGTTATACGCTGCTAGGAAAAGCGTAGTGTTATTTTCTGCATCTTTGGCTTCTATATTTGCCCCTTTCTTTATCAGATATTCTATAATTTCTGCTCTGCTGTCATAATGTGCAGTGCATTGATAGATAGTTAAAAACAGAGGAGTACGAAAATTGTTATCTTCACATTCGAGATTTGCTCCGCTATCAATTAAAATTTGGACGCTTTTTTTAGAACCGTATAGTGAAGCTATATGAAGAGGAGTATAGCCCTCTTTAGCGTCTTTTTCATTAATTTTTGCGCCTTTTGTTATCAAAAAATCTATTAATTCCGTGTCATCTTGTAGTGCAGCAAGGTGCAGTGGAGTGAATCCATTTTTATCCTTGGAATTAATTGTCAGCTGGTTAACAAAAAGTTTAGCAACTTTCTTGTGTCCATGCATAATGGCATAATGCAGAGGGTTTCTATTTTCGTTGTCTACGACATTGAAATCAGCTTCGTGCTCTAGTAATGACTTTACTCCAACTAAATCGCCTTCTTTTGTGAACTTATGCAAGAGAGTGATTCCACTTGCATCTTTTGAGTTAATATCAAATCCATTTTCTACTAATTGGTTTATATCTTCCTCACGCGCCATATCACTTAAGTCTCTAATTGAACCCTTTTCGCGTTAATAATACTCCTACTTGATTAAGTTTAAATGAATCTATAAGAAACGTACTATAGATTACTTGGACAGAGCCTAGAGTTTTCTACCTATAACTCACTTTCACGCAATATTGATCGTTCTTAAAAAGCAATCTGACATTTTTTATTCCTTGATTGCGAAGCTTTGATGCAGCTGATTTAGCAGCCTGAGCACTTTTAAAAAATGCAACATATCCCTTACTTTCTGCACTGTCTTGTTTCGGGTGACGTTTCTGCATTTCTTTTTCATATTGCTTTCTGTAATGAGGAGTATTTTGTATCAATTGTTCTGACATCTTTCTTAGGTATTGGACTTTTACCTTTGCAAGCCCTACTTTATGAAATCCTAAGACTTGAGCTGCTTTTTCTGATAAGTCTATTATTCTGCCTTCAATAAAAGGCCCTCTATCGTTAATCCTTACAACAAGCTTTCTTCCATTTTCTAAATTAGTGACAAGAGCAAAGCAGGGTAGGGGCAAAGTCTTATGCGCTGCAGAGATCAAGTGGCGGTTAAACACTTCACCATTTGCTGTAAGCGTGCCATGATCTTCTATTCCATACCACGACGCTATCCCTATCTCTTCATAGTGTTTACAGTTTTTTGGATAATAAGTTATACCATTTATTGTGTAGCTGCAGCCAATTTTATAATGACCTGCAGTGCAATTAACCCTGTTGCTAAAACTGCAACTACTCATCAAAACAAATATTAGGCATAGAAAGACTAGGTTTTTTATCATTGTATTCGGTAAGAGGGTTCGATACCATGAGGATTTTAAATTATACTATAATAAATTTAGTAATAAGTAAACGTTTACTGCTAAATATGAACAAGACTCAAAAAGGAATAATACATATAATTGGTATAGGTGGAATCGGAATGAGTGCCATTGCTGAAATTCTTCACAATTCCAATTGCAAAGTTCAAGGCAGTGATGCACAATCAAACAACAATGTAGATAGATTACAAAGGCTGGGCATAGAGGTTTTTATTGGTCACAATGCTAATAATATAAGCCAAGCTCAAATAGTTGTACATTCTTCTGCGATAGAATCTGATAATGTGGAGTTAGCAACAGCAAGAAATAACAATAAAACTATTTTGCATAGATCAGACATACTTACTGAAATTATGAAAGATAGGTGTGTAATAGCGGTTTCAGGTTCAAGCGGAAAGACAACAACAACCGCTATGATTGCTTCTATTTTTGATCATTCTAATATTGATGCAACTGTAATTGTAGGAGGAATACTAAATTCGTATCAGAGTAATTCAAGACTTGGAAAGAGTGACATTTTTTTAATCGAAGCTGATGAGTCTGATGGAACCATGCTGAAAATTCCTGCAAATATTGCTGTCATAACGAGTATTAACGACGATCATATGGATCATTATGGTACATTCGACGATATTAAAAATGCGTTTTCTCAGTTTATAAGCAAAGCAGATTTTGCAGTTTTGCCTGATTCTGTAGGCATTAATTATGATGCAAGTAACTCTATGATGTTTGGATTTGAGGGTGATGACATTGTCATCCAAGTAGCTGACACTGGGATCCAGAAAAAAAAATCAGTGTCATGCTTTGCCAAAGTGAGTAATGTCAGAGCAAGTAACATTAAACAGCATGCTAACAGCATAGAATTTGACGTGTTGAACAACTGGATTCCAGTATCAAGTACTGGAATGACAGAAAAACAGGTATCATCCCATCACCTTCTGTCATCCCAGTGCGTGACACTGGGATCCAGCCCTTTAAAAAACATAGTACTAGCAAACGCAATAGGTATTCACAAAGTAAGCAATGCCCTAGCTGCAATATCAGTTGCAATAAAACTCGGGATTAGCAATGCAGAGATTAAAAAAGGCCTTTTGGAATTTCAAGGAGTAGCAAGAAGATTCTCTTTGATTGCCAATATTAAAGGTGTTAAGTTAATTGAGGATTATGCCCATCATCCAAATGAAATATATGCAACTTTAACGGCTGCACGTTCGATTACTAAAGGAAAAGTAATAGGAATTATCGAACCACTTCGTTTTGCTCGCATTCGTAATTTTTTTAATGAATTCATACGAATTTTCATGATGTTTGATTATGTCATCCTCACTCCTGTTCATCCCCCAGAAGATAAGCCTATTCCTGGTTGTGGGATTAATGATATACAAGAAGCTTTAATCAGTAATGGGTTTGATAGCGTAAAAATCATGAATGATTCTCTACTCATTTCACGTTTTATTAGTGATTCGACAAGTCCAGGTGATATAGTATTATTTATTGGTGCTGGTAGTAATATAGCTAAACTGGCAAAAGAAACTGCGAAGCTCATAGCAGAAACTATACAAACATCTAGTTAAACGATAGAATAAATGCAAGTACCGGTGTCATGCAAACTGGAATCTAGTCAATTATATATATGGAAAATGAATTTAATTGAGAAAGAGAATCCGGACTGGGAGGATTTATATGATAAAATTGTGTAGTAAAACTGGATCCCAGTGTCGAAGCACACAACTGTACGAACGTTGTGATATGGGGGTAACTTCCACTAAGAATGATGTCATCCCAGTGCCCAGACACTGGGATCCAGAAAACTTAATCGTAAATGAGCACACCAGGTGGCTGTATAGTAAAAGCTGGATTCCAGTGTCAAACACTGGAATGACACCATCCGCTACTCAAATTACCTGTATATTGCAATGTTCATACACTGAAATGTTACAGCGCTGGGATAACATCTTCCGAGACAGAACATTCCGTGCACACAATTGTGAATCTAGTAAAGGGTTAATGTAATGAAAAAGATAATCAACAACGTATTTGCAAGAGAAATTTTAGATAGCAGGGGTTACCCCACTGTTGAGGTGGAAATTGAACTCTGTGATGGAGCAATAGGTAGGGCATCTGTACCTTCTGGAGCTTCAACCGGTAAATTAGAAGCCTTGGAACTCAGAGACCAAGATGAGAAAAGGTATTGTGGTAAGGGAGTGCTGAAAGCTGTTCAAGCTGTAAATGGAGTGATAACAGATAAAATCATTGGAATGAATGCAGCGGACCAAAATGCAATTGATAAAGCATTAATTGAACTGGATGGAACAAAAAATAAATTTAAACTTGGAGCAAATGCAACTTTGGGTGTGTCTCTTGCGGTTGCAAAAGCAGCAGCAAACAGTTTCAAAATACCGTTGTATAGATATTTGGGAGGAGAGCAGATGAGTGTTATGCCGGTTCCACTCATTAACATAATTAATGGTGGAGTACATGCAGACAATAAGCTCAATTTCCAAGAATTCATGATTCTTCCGGTCGGTGCTGAGACTTTCAGTGAAGCAATCAGAATATCTGCGGAGGTGTTTCATAACTTACGTAGCATTCTTAAGAAAAAAGGTTATAGCACAAACGTAGGAGATGAAGGTGGTTTTGCACCAAATATTGAAAGTACTGAAGAAGCACTTGACTTGATCATATACGCTATAGAATCGGCAGGTTATTCAACAAAATGTGATTTTGCACTAGGTCTTGATGTTGCTTCATCTACTTTTTATGAAGATGGAATTTACAAATTTGAAAATAAAGAGCTTACTTCAAAAGAATTGACTGAATACTATTGTGACCTTGTGGAAAGATATCCAATAATTTCTATAGAAGATGCAATGAGTGAAGACGACTATGAAGGTTGGAAATTACTTACTGCAAAATTGGGGAGTAAAATTCAATTGGTTGGGGATGATTTATTTGTTACAAATTGTGAACTAATAGGCAAAGGAATAGAAGAAAAAATGGCAAATGCTGTACTGATCAAGCCAAATCAAATAGGGACGTTAACAGAAACTTTTGCTGCTATTGAAATGGCAAAATCAAACAACTACAAAGCTGTTATTTCTCACCGCTCAGGTGAAACAGAAGATACAACAATATCCCACATAGCAGTTGCATCAAATTGTGGGCAAATAAAAACCGGGTCGCTATCGCGTTCTGATAGACTCGCAAAATATAACGAGCTAATAAGAATAGAGGGCACATTAGGAAAAAATGCTAAATATTATCGCGGGTTAGCATGGGTTTTATAGATGAAGTAAAATTGTGTTTACAAGCAGGTAACGGTGGTGATGGCTGCGCAAGTTTTCGTCGAGAAAAGTTCGTTGAGTTTGGTGGGCCAAATGGTGGTAATGGAGGAAAGGGTGGAAATATAGTTTTCATCAGCGATGCCAATCTCAACACTTTGCTTCATTTTCGTTATAGGAGACACATTAAAGCAGATAATGGAAAAAGTGGTGCAAGCAGAGATAGATCTGGCACAGCAGGGAAAGACGTCATACTAAAAGTTCCAGTTGGTACACAGATAATTGATGAAGAAAGCAGAGAGGTGATAGTGGATCTTGACAAGCCTGACATGGAATTTCAAGTAGCACAGGGTGGAAAAGGTGGACTTGGAAATACTAACTTTAAATCTTCTACTAATAAGGCGCCAAGACATTTTACTTACGGTAAGCCTGGTGAAGAAAAATATGTGTTATTAAAACTAAAGGTTTTGTCAGATGTTGGCATTATTGGCATGCCGAATGCAGGTAAATCAAAATTTTTGACTCGCTGCTCAAATTCCGATACAAAAGTAGGCGATTATCCATTTACCACCGTAAGACCCCACTTAGGCGTGGCAAAAGTAGATGATAGCGAAATTGTGATAGCAGATATTCCTGGAATAATTACTGATGCTCACCTTGGAGTTGGGCTCGGACATAAATTTTTAAAGCACATAGAAAGGTGTCAAATTTTACTTCATTTAATCGATGTAACTCATGATAACGTTGTTTCGGCTTATAGTTGTATCCATAATGAATTGGAACTTTACAATGGTGATCTTGTTGAAAAAGAAGAGATTGTAGTATTAAACAAATGCGACTTGCTGAGAGAAGCAGAAATTCTGGAAAAGAAGAATCACCTAGCCAATTATCTTAATAAAGAAGTGCTGTGCTTATCAATTAATGGTGATTTACAGCCTATTTTAAGATTATTAAGTGAAAAATTGAAAAAGAGTAATTCTAAGGAAATCGATGTATATGATCCTTTTAAGATGTGAATTTCATTTAGATAATTGATGTTTTTCATTTGTTTTATCATATAACTAGAATATATGTGTACGAACGTTTGTTTTTGAAGGTGATTTGCACAGTAAATGGTCAGCGCGTGACGCACTGCCCAGTTCATGTTAGCCATAAATATTTAAGAAATTTACCAAACGAAAAAAAAGGCAAAAGAAGCCCTAGTCACTGTCTATTTTCTGTATTGGCGTTTTTTAAGTCTTAAATGCTGCAATTTAGCTGCTTTTAAGTGCGACTAACCCAAATTATAAACGTTAAGAAATTTACTAAGCAGAAAAAAAGGCAAAAGAAACCCCGTGGTAATTAGTGTTCACTCCCTAATCCTGCAAATTGGCGTACTATACTGTCTTAAACGACTTATAAGCGCGTTTCAGCTTATATAGGTAAAAACCCGAAAATTTTATAAAGACATAGAGTGCACATAGTGCAAAAAATTAAAAATAAGACGCCAACTACGTTGTTTTCTTGCTGTTTAATCTGCACAGATGAAGATAACTGAATACCTTCAGTTTCATGATAAGAGGACTGGCAAAGCTTGTCAAGTAAGTTTTTTCGTTTCTGCGAGCTACCTGGTTTTCCTACTGAAATTTTGAAAAATGTAATCTACTTCTATATTCAAATATATCAAGCAGTAATTCAAAATCAGCCGTTGCACCTTTTGCGTTATTATACGCGAGATTGAGCAGCTCTTTGTCCTGATATAAATCAGCAAATTTAAATTCCATACATCCTGATTGTTTTGTGCCTAAAATATCTCCACTGCCTCTTAGCATCATATCCCTTTCAGCAATGTAAAATCCATCTTGTGACTCACACATGATCTTTAACTTTGAAGATGAGCTTTTACTTAAATTGTCGTATAATAATACACAAAAAGATGGCTTGTTTCCTCGCCCTACTCTGCCTCTTAACTGATGTAATTGCGATAACCCAAATTGCTCTGCATTTTCTATAATCATAATGGTTGCATCTGGCACATCTATACCAACTTCTATCACAGTGGTTGCAACAAGCAAAGAAAATTCATTTCTTTTGAAGGAAAACATAACTTGATCTTTCTGCTCCTGAGTCAATTTTCCGTGTATTATCCCGACTCTATCAAAAAATGTTTTTTGTAATTCCTGAAAACGCATCTCTGCTGCAGCAATATTGGTCTCTTCGTTTTCTTCTATGTATGGACAAATCCAATATGCTTTTTCGCCCCTGTTTATAGCACCTTTTAGCTTTTCAATAACATCTGGCACTCTACTAATGTTCATAGTTACAGTTTTTATTGGCAATCTGGATTTTGGTTTTTCTTTCAAAATTGAACATTCAACGTCACCATACATAGCTTGCTGCAAGGTTCTTGGAATGGGAGTTGCAGTAACAAAAAGTATATCGGCATTTTCTCCTTTTCCTACCAAGCGATTTCTCTGCATCACTCCAAATCGCTGTTGCTCGTCTATGACTGCAAGCCCTAAATTTTTAAATGTAACGTTAGCTTGAAACAGCGCATGAGTACCAATCACTATATTTAAAATACCACTTGCAAGTTCGTTCATAATAATCTTTCTTTCCTTGCGCGAAGTTTTACCAGTAAGCAGCGCAACTTTTATATCGGTACAGGATAAAACTTCCTCAATCCAATTATAATGTTGCTCCGCCAAGATAGTAGTCGGTGCCATTAGAGCTGCCTGCATGTTGTTTTCTACCACATTTAGCATCGCAAAAAGTGCAACTACGGTTTTGCCACTACCAACATCACCTTGCAGCAAGCTTATCATGCGGTACTTGGATTTTTGCCTCTCTGAAATTTCATCTATTGCACGAATTTGATCGTTTGTTAATTGAAACGATAATTCATTTAAAACTTGCTCTTTATATTTACTCAATACTATAAATTCTCTTCCCCTTTCTTTCACATGATTTTTTCTTGCAAGCTTCAGCGCTAGCTGATACGCAAATAATTCATCATAAGCAAGCCTTTTTCTACAAACCTCAGCTTCCACCAATGAGCTTGGTCTGTGCAACTTTATGATGCTTTCCCTCCAACTTAGCCATTTTTTTTGCTTGATTAATGTATCATCTATCCACTCTGGTAAATCAGGCAATTCTTTCAGGTTAGAGCTTATTATGTTCCCAATGCTCTTATTGGTAATGCCACGGCATAATTGGTAAACTGGCTCTATGCGAGCTATTTCTTTAAATTGGTTGATGTCAAGCGACACGTAATCTGGATGAGTAATCTGCCAATGCTCAGCAAATTTTTCGAGTTTGCCACTGATGATTACATAGGCTCCAACTGGAAACAGTTTATATAAATACTTAACTGAGTAATTAAAAAAGACTATGAACATATACTGACTCTCACTTTCAACGACTATTTTATATGGTCTACCTCTAAAAGTGGGCGACTGATGCTCATAAACTTTTGCAATAAAAGTTACAAATTCTCCAGCTTGAGCATCGGGCAGTGACTTACTTCTATCCACATAACTGAGCGGCCTATAAAATAGCAGGTCCATCACTTTGTCCCCACCACAAAGTTTAGGTAATATTGTGGAATGAAATTTAGGTATATTCTCTAGTTTGCTGCTCAGAAAAGTCAGTATATCGGGTTGCTCATTGAGATTCATAAAGCTGTTTATCAATAATATAGAGCCTTCTTAAGATCTTGTCACCTTACAGTCAATTACCTACTGCTGCAGGGTTTATATCAGGTATTTTTATTGACTTGTTAATCATTTCTATGTATTATTGTACTGTTAGTAATTCATATACAGGGTGTTAACAATGAATAACTTTATACCAGAAGAAAAGGAAAATCCAGTAGTTACATTAAGAACTCAAGCAGAAGAGTTTGATTTTAGTAAGTTAAGGGCTGGTAAAGACAATGCTGAAGCGAATTCTGGTGCAACTATGTACGTAGATCTTCCAAGAATGAAACTTGTTATTCAGAACAAAGTTATAACAAAAGAGCTTGTTGATGAATTATATAATAAACATACCAACCTCATTTCAAATGACAAAAATAAGTACCGCCAATTTGTAAAACAAGTTTTTACAGAGCTATTTGAATATGCTGAAGCAGAAGTTCCAAGTGATTCTATTCTAGAAGAACTAATCACTAATTGTAACCAGGCTGCTTATGTGGGTGCATTGTATGGTAAAGGAGCACCTATCCTTCATTTAGCTGAAACATATGGGTTATTGTTTCGGTCTAATCATGTAACACATATTAATTGTAGTGATCCAAGTCATGCAACAATCAGAATTGAAGAAAAAATTGCAGTTTGCACTTTAGCAAAACCAGAAGAAGAATTATGTAAATTGGATAGCTCACTAGAGTTCACACTTCAGTCCCAAGATGGGAAAGATGATGTGACATATAAAGATGGTAAATTGTCACTTACTGTTCCTAAGAGACTGAAGAACTATAATATAGGTGATAAAAACTTGTTTGACGTCATAAAAGAATGCTTTCAGAAATTGTGCGAAAAATTTGGATTTTTTAAAATAAAAATAGGGCATGACTTGGATAAGCAACTGAAAGTGAACAGTGTAGAGTCACTTACCCACAATAAAGATAGGACTTCTCCTTGATAACAATCAAAATATCTCAAGCGCTGTCAACTTATTTGCACAATCAATCACTTCAGCATTTGGAAATTGATTTTTAAACCAAGTGTACTGGCGTTTTGCGTAGTGTCTTGTGTTTGTTTGAGCAATCTGTATCGCTTCGTCTAAAGTAATCTCACCTTTCAAATACTTTACAATTTCTGGCACTCCATGTGCTTTCATAGCTGGCAAATGTGGAGCTAAGTTCATACTAAGTAGCTTTTTTACTTCATCAATTGCTCCATTTTCGATCATTTTGATAAAACGAGAATTTATTTTTTGGTATACATCCTCACGTTTAGGCAAAATTGTATATATCTTAAAATTATCGAATAAAGGAGGCTGTCTATTTTCTTGCCATACAAAGATTGTCTTACCAGTTTCAGTGATAACTTCAAGTGCCCTTGAAAGGCGGTGCGAGTCATTCATGAATACTTTACCTTGAATCCTTGGATCTTTGCTTAGCACTAATTTGTAAAACTCCTCTTTACTTAAATTTTTCCTTAATTCGCTTACATTTTTCCTTACTTTCTGACTTATTTGTGGCATTGATGATAAGCCTTTGATTAAACTGCTGATGTAAAGCCCGCTTCCTCCAGTGATGATAGGTATTTGAGCATTTTCTAATGCGTGATTAACTTCTTTTTCTAAATCCTCTAACCATAGACCCACGGAATAATTTTCTTTTGCTGAAACATAACCATATAGTTTATAAAATACTTCTTGCTTTGGTGGTTGAGCAGTAATTATGGGAATTTCTTCATATACCTGCTTTGAATCACAATTTATTATGCTGATGTTATTATATTTTTCTATCAGGTTATCACATAATTCTGATTTACCTGAAGCTGTAATTCCTGTAATAATTACTATATTATTTTTCATTTATATTAATTTAATTAACATATGATAAGGTGTAGTAAAAATTTGGATTCTACAATCTAAAGTTTGGAGATTTTTATGGCAGAAAACAACGACAATAATTCATTTACTAAGCGTTTCACAAACAGGACTCCTGGCGGTACAGGGGAAGGTTTTTCCAGTAAGTATTCGTCTCAAAACACCAAAGAACGGGCATTAGGGGAAAAAGGGAAAATTTCTGAATTAGCAAACAAAAAAACCGAATCCAAGGAAGCTTTTTCTGAAAGTGGTGGCATAAAAAGTAAAAGCAGAACTGTCAATGAAAGATCTTTTGCTGATGCAACAAAAAGAAGTAGGTCAGATCTTATATATTTAGTCCGTGGTAAAGATCGTGGAAAATCAGCGTGGCATTATGTATTAGTTGATAAAGAGAAAAGAGAAATGTTTCTAGCAAAAAGCAGAACTGGCTCTATAGATGTTGCAGACTATGGAGAGATTTTGTATTCAGGATGGGGAGAGGATCCACCACAGGCAATAGTTGATAAAGTCAATGAAGAGTTTGGGTTGTAGCAAATCTGCATAACAAATGGTAAGCTGCGTTGCATTACGTTCACAAAAACTAGCAGTTACTATATAAGATACAATGCAACAAAACTGATCTAGTTGTTATGAATAAGTTTTTAGCTATATGGTATCTAAAATAATAAATGCAATACAGAACAACTTGTTAGTGTGTTTTCCAACAGAAACAGTGTATGCTCTTGCTTGTAATGCATTAAATAATGAATCTATAGGAAAAATATATCAGATAAAGAAACGCTCTCAAAATAAACCACTGTCTATATTTGTTAGTGATATTTGCAGCTTGATGAGAATAGCAAAGCTAGAGAAAAAGTATATTGGTTTAGTAAATCACTTTTCTCCTGGACCAATTACCTACATTTTACCACTTAAAAACAACAACATATTGCCAAACGAATTCTTTAAAGATAGTATAGGCATCAGAATCCCTGAGCATCCTATTGCAATTTCAATACTAAACAAACTGAAAGTTCCAATAGTTGCAACTAGTATAAATATTTCAGGAAAAAAAAGTGTATGTAAGGCAGACGATATACCACAATCCATTAAGCAACATTTATCTGCAGTGATTGAAGATAATGAATTAGTTTCTGGTATAGAATCTACTATTATTGACTTAACCGAAGATAAGATTAAGGTTTTAAGGGAAGGTGCAATTTTATTACAAACAGTAAACAATGCATTTTCAAACTAAGGTCTATAGGAGAAAGAATGAGAAAAGTAATAGGTCACAACCAGGCCAAAAAAAAATTAATGAACAACTTATCTGTTCAGTCTTGGCTGATCTGTGGTAAAAAAGGTATAGGAAAAGCAACACTTGCAAAATCCTTCTCCAATTGGTTACTCATAAAAAGCTATAATGAAGTAGCATTGGACTTACACATTGTTGAAGGTGATACTATCGGAATAGAAAAAGTCAGAGAAATGAAAAACTTTCTACACTTAAGTCCCATTCAATCAGAACACAAAATAGCTATAATAGATAGCTTAGAGGCAATGACTAATAACGCTAAAAACGCAATATTGAAAATATTAGAAGAGCCGCCAAAAAATTCTAAGATATTTATAATTAGCCATAAGCCATATGATATACAAACTACTATCCAGTGTAGGTGCTTTCAGCTAAATTTACTTCCATTAACTTATGACGAAACAAAGCAAGTTGCTTCATCTCAATGTAAATTTGATGATCAAACGTTTGACGAAATGATTACTTTATTTCCTGGAATGCCAGGAATGATAATAAATGCAATAAGTAGTGATGCTTATGAAGCATACAAATGCTTTTATAAATTTCTTCATGATTTAAAGAATCCCAATATGATTAATAAAGTAATTAATAGCGAAATCGAACTAGAACTAGCATCATATATAATTCAGGCCTTCATTTTAGAAAGCATAAAGAGAGAGGTAAATGGTGTTGAAATTTTACTAGGTCAGTGGAAAAAAATAGATGAACTTTTCGTTGTTGCTAAGCAACTTCACTTAGATAAAAAGCATGTTTTAGCTAATGTAGTTAATATCATGACATAAGTTTACAAAGTATAATACTTTTAACATAAATTCATGATAAAATTCTGTTAATTTAATACTCGAAGTATATAATTTGACTGATAATAAATTAACTGTATGGCAATCAATAGAAGTTTTGACGAAAGCCATACTAAACATGCAGAAAGAATTAAGTTCAATCAAGAATATAGCTTTAGACCAGGATGTCACCTTAGAAAAAGGAAAGGAGTTGTTAAGCGGCATTTATGAGGCAAATTTTAAGCTAAACAAGGCAATCAATATAGCTACTTTGCCAAAAATTGGCTATCATATGCTAAATGGTGAGCTTGTTGTACGTAATCATATCACGGAAGAGGAAGTAAAGATTCCTAGAGATTTTCATTACCTTAAAGTCGTTAAATCCGATCATGATGATTATAAATTAACGTTTTGTAATTTTTTAGGTAATGAGTTTTTTGAATATAAAAAGTATGATCCACAATATTCTGGCGTTTCAGATGAATATAAGTTTGTGGATTTTGGTAGTGTAAAAAAGACTCATAATCTAAAATTTAAGGAATACGTTGGTCATGCACCTAAGTTTTTTGCTGCAGAAGGGCCTATTGAGCCTGGATCTCAAAACCATGCAATTGATCTATTTGAGCTAGTCAAAAGTGGTAAAGGTAGCAAAGTGGGAACCCTCGCTGATGAATTTGGTTATTTTGATGATCAAAATAAATTACATTATTATAATTATCACAAAAGTGCTGAAAGTAATATTTACAATCCTGAAAATTTCAGTGTAAAAATGATCAATGTAGATGTGAGCAAAATCGATAAATTCTACCTTATTGCGGAACAAGGTGATATAATCATTCATCCTATTTTGGAAAATTTAGACATATTTTAAAGTTTTTTAGAGTATCTAATCTTATTGTTATTATAATTGGGTTTGGTAGCATTGTGTTATGGAAGATAAATTGCTTGAATCAGTAAAAAACAAAAGTTATTTCAGTAAAGCAGTCGAATGGTACTGCCATAGGTATCTGTTTTGTGTAGCAGAAAGATCTTGGATGGCATTAATAGTATCGCTTCTCCTAGTATGCTTATGTTTATTAATATTAAACATATACCTGTTATTTCCTGTTAAAAAAGATTTAAATTTTGTGAAGTACATGAACCACACAGAAGATGAGTTCTCTGTAATGCATAAGCTTAGTTTCAGTAAAAAGGAAGATGAATATACTTCCACAGCGAGGTACTTAATAAGTAAATACATTGAAATATATGAGTCCATTAAGATCGTTGAACCGAAGTACCAAGAAAATTTTATAAGAAACAATTCTATACATAAAATCTATCAAGGCTTTCAGAAAAAAACGAACAATGAAGCTGTTAGTTCACCTTCATCCAAAAGAAAAATTGCCAACATAAATGTAATAACATTATCTATTGATCGATCGACCAAGGACTTAGTTACATTTGCTGGAAATGCTACTGTAGTTTTTACAACCGAGCAAAATAAGGAGGATACTGTGGAGATTAGCTTCACTTTGTCGAATATAAAAGCAACTCTGGCTGGTATAATACCATTTAAATTTATTGTTAATGGTTATAAATACAGATTTTAAAATATTACTTGGTAGCTAAAAAAAATAACCAAAGTGCATGTAGCGGTAATAACTGGAGGCAAAACTAGAAGAATTGGCGTTTTTTTAATAAAGTAATTCTGAGAAGGTTTTAAGAAAAAGGCATTGTAAATTATCGGTAAAAAGTACAGAGCGTTAAGTATAGTACTAACAATTAACACTAGAGTTACAAACACAGAAAGTATTACATTGCCAGAGTTGAAAACAGCTTGAAAAATGAGAAATTTACCCCAAAAAGTCGGAGCAGGTGGCACCCCTATCATAGACAATGCACCTATAGCAAATGCTGTCATGCTAATTGGCATACTGCGTCCTATACCGTGAATCTTATCTATATATTTCTCACCTATTTTCGTTATTATTGCTCCGGCAACGAAAAACAAAGTGATTTTTGCAAATGCGTGGCAAACTAATTGAAAAATTGCAACCCTCATGCTGAGCTCACTAAAAATTGAAGCAAATAATATAATATACGACAATTGAGAGATGGTAGAATAAGCAAGCAATTTCTTTAATTCTTTTTGCTTTAATGCAATCAATGATGCAGTAATAATAGTAAATCCAGCAGCGTACGGAAGCCACCCTCCAGCGAACCAATTTTGCTGCACAAAACGTTGCATGTTATCGACGCCGAAAGTGTATAATATAACTTTTATGATGATGAAAACTCCGGATTTCACAACAGCAACAGCATGTAATAGTGCACTCACAGGAGTTGGTGCAACCATTGCTTTTGGTAACCAAAAATGCATTGGCATTAATGCAGCTTTTCCTATTCCATAAATCAGCATAGCAAAACACACTGCAATGAAAGTGATGAGTGAAGTATCAAATTTGAATATTCCACCACTTACAAAGTCTAAAGTATGAAATTCATTATATAAAAGGCCTATTGCAGGAAAAAATAATACCAAAGAAGAGAAAAATAGCACGCCAAAGTAATAGCGTCCTGCAATCATTGATTCATTTGTTGAGTTGTAAGTAACCAGAGGGTATGTACTAATAGTTAGAAGCTCATAAAAAACAAATGTAGTGAGCAAATCTCCAGAAAAAGCAATAAACATTGCACAGCTAATCGATATTGAAAAAAAGCATAGAAAACTTGAGTGATTGCTATCAGCATAGTTATTCTGCATATAACATATTGCATATATACTGGTTAGTATCCATAAAAACGATATTAATAAACTGAATATTACTCCGGTAGACTCTAGCTTTAAACTAATGTGCAAATTATTACCAAAATCCATGAGAATAAATTGAGAATGATCACCATATACCCAATATAAAGTACACAGACACGTATACGTAAACAGAAATACAGAAGAAGTGACAGTAATACTATTGTTCACTCTGGGCCATTTACCAGTAAAAAAAATAGCTAACGCACTTAAAAGCGGAATCAACGCAGTAATTAATAAATAATTCTCAGTAATTGAAAATGGTAAGGAAAGATACATTAAAATATAGTCCATTAAATTTTCTGTTTAGGTAAAGCTAGAATTATACTCAAATCATAGAAAAACCGCCATGTTTTTTTAGTTGTTTGTGTATGCTATAGCTATACCGCCGCGGTATCTCTAGATCCCGCTAACAAGTAGCGGGATGACGAATTTGTCGTTACGTCATACCGCGATTCATTCCATAACTGTACGAACATTGCAATTTGGGCCTACCAGGAGGGCAATGCCTCTTATCCAAGTACCCTCTTCTTGTCATCCCAGTGCTTGACACTGGGATACAGGAAACTTAATTGCAAGTAATGCATTGGGTTTGGTGAGTATGGGTTTTGCGTTATAGAATGAAGCACTTTTGGTGAATTTGTAAAGAAAACTGGATCCCAGTGTCAAGCACTGGGATGACACCCTCCTGGTAGGCCCATATTGCAATGTTCGTACAGCTGTGGATTCATTCGCGGTATCTCATCCGCTAACTAGTAGCGGAATGACGGTTTTTCAAATTGTCGTAAGTCAGTTTAGCTATATAGATAGCATAAAATCAACTGCATAAATTGAAACAATATCTGCTAGCCACAAATTATAACAAATGCAGTAGCGTAATCTCCATCGTCACTCAGAGAAAGATGAATTTTGGAGATAAAATCCTTTCTGACAGCAATATATGGTTTTCCTCTTACATCGCTGTATATTTCTATATCTTTCATTGTAATACCCTGACCACTGCCTAGTGCTTTAATAAAAGCCTCCTTTGCTGCAAAGCGTTTAGCAAAATGCCTTGCTCGCATTTCTTGACTATTATACTTTCTACTTAGCTCTATTTCTTTTTCAGTGTAGATTCTATTGAGAAATTTTTCCCCGTATTTTTGTAATATTCTCAATACTCTTGGTATATATACTATGTCAGTGCCGATACCGCGTATCATTTTGTGCTAAAGCGATTTATTGCTTCCTCAATCTGCATTTCTTTTACCTCTCCAGTTGCTCTATTTTTTACTTCAACTATATTTTCATCTATTGCCTTTTTTCCAACAATTATTTGCCACGGCAAGCCTATCAGATCCATTCTAGAAAATTTTACTCCTATACTTTCTTCCGTATCATCGTAAAGCACTTCATCACTTTTCAAAGCTTTGTATATTTTATCTGCAGCCTCCGTTACTTTCGTTTGTAAATTGATTAAACCAATTCTGAAAGGAGCTACCGCTTCTGGCCAGATAATTCCCTTATCATCATGAAAAGCTTCTATTATTGCACCGACAAGCCTTGAAACCCCAATGCCATACGAACCCATATGTATATTGACATTTTTTCCATCTTGAGAAGTAACACTTGCCTTCATAGGCTTTGAATATTTATCCCCAAAATAAAAAATATGCCCTATTTCAATACCCTTGCTAACATTTAACTGCTCTTGCGGCACAAGGCAAGTTTTAGGATCATGCATATCATCTGCAACTGCGTATATGCTCTTTAAACTTTCAACATCTTCACTTTCCAGTAGTTCAGAAAATTTATTGTCATAATATAAAGTGCTCTCACCAGTGTTTGCCAATATATGAAACTCGTGGCTCAAATTTCCTCCAATTGGCCCCGTATCAGCTCGAACTCCAATTGGAGTAAGTCCCATGCGTTTGAAGATTTTTATGTAAGTTTTGTACATCAAATTATATGAATTCAGTGCACCTTCGTAATCTACATCGAAGCTATATGCATCCTTCATCAAAAATTCCCTGCCCCTCATAACACCATAACGTGGTCTTACCTCATCACGAAATTTCCACTGGATATGATACAAACAAAGTGGCAAATCTTTGTAACTTTTTACCACATCTCTAATTAAATCAGTTGCCACCTCCTCATGAGTTGGACCGAAAAGCATGTCTTCCTCATGCCTATCCCTTATACGCAACATTTCCTTACCGTAATCATCGTAACGCCCTGATTCTCGCCAAAGACTTGCCGGTTGCACACAAGGCATTAATGCTTCAATTGCACCGGATTTGTTCATTTCATCTCTGATAATATCTTCAATATTTTTAAGCACTAAGAGACCAAGTGGTAACCACATATAGATGCCAGATGCTACCTGTTTTATTAAACCTGCACGTAAAGAATATTGATGGGAGATAATTTTAGCATGGGCAGGTTTCTCCTTTAGAGTTGGCAGGTAATATTTGGATAAACGCATATAATAGACCTGATTGTATTAAACAATCTTAATACAATCAGACCTGTAGGTAAACTTATTTTGAAAAGGAAGGGAAGTGCGTGGTTGACCATTTCATAGTTATCATAGTCCTTGTACAACATTTTCCTTTTGGTATCGCAACGCTTTTTCACCAAACTTTGCCATAAGATCCTTAAAAGGAAGAGTAGATGGATCTTGCACCTTACTATTTACATCACTTTCTTTGTTTACAAGAGGAGCTTGAGGTTTCGTTTGTAAATTAGCAGGCTTAAGCAGTAACGGAGATGTGGGTTTAGATTCTTCACCACCAGACCCACGACCACTGTCAGGACTTTCGCTTCTTTTTACATCGTTTGATTTGAGGTTTGAAGGTGTAGACTTTTCCGTTTCATCTTCATCTGTAGTCCAGCTTGAATTGCTATCATAACTAGAATGCTCACTTTCACTATCTGAGGGTGCCATGGCTTTTCTCCTCTTAGAAAGCTTATTCAACTCTTCCTGTGTTAGCTGAGTACCTCCCTTCTCAATTTTGAAGCTACTATGACCTGGGTTTGTAGTATTCATTACATTGGGCAGAGGATCACTTTGGCTTTTTTGTTGCACAGTAGCGTTTGTAACAGGTACTTCAACAACAGTAGGGTTCTGTTCATTCTAATCAGCATCCCAATCATTCTCGTGGTCAGAAAGGTTGCTTTCACTATCTGAGGATCGCATGTCTGGTTCACTTGCAAGGGTTATTAAAGCTATATTTTTTGAGTTACTATCTCCTCCATCCTGCTTTTGCCCCTGCGTAGTAGTATGTACTTTCTTAAGTTTTGCCCTTGTGTTTGTAATATCATCCAGACTAACAGCTACTTGCCCTTTCGGGGGTGTGAATTTAGCATGGGAAGCGTTTTTTTGTGTAGTACCAACAGGAGGTTTTTCATCAGTAGTATTAGCACTGTTTTCTCGAGCAGTACCACCTGCTTGATTCAATTGCTCAGGAGTTGGCAGAGGTGGCGGCGGTGGTACACTGACACTTGGATTTGGTTGTGTTCCAAACGTTACTGGAGGCGGTGTAGGAGTAGGCACACTTGATTTATCCCGCAGACTAGTATCACTATCAACTTCTGTCTGTGATTCTCTATCGTGCTTAACAGGGTTATCTCCCGGATTAGTACAATTTTTACACATGTCAACTTCTGTCTGTGATCCTCTATCGTGCTTAACAGGCTTTTCTTGTGGTACTTGAGAAGCTGCTGTATCACATGTTTGCGTAGACCGTGAAGGAGAAGTAGGCACACTTGATTTATCCTGCAAACTAGTACCACTATTAACTTCTGTCTGTGATCCTCTATCTTGCTTAATAAGATCTATTTTTTTCTCATCACCAGCTCTAGAAACGGCCAGTCTAATAAGATATATTGCTGAAACCAGTGCAACAATCGCAGAAATAGTAAAAATTGCTAAGGGAAGTGCTTCAATTGCACCAGAACCAGAAACTGCTGCAATAACATAAGGAAGATGTATATAAATTGCAACGGCAGATACACATAATGATAAAGCAGCAATTGAAATTTTAAGGTTAGATGTAGACATTTTTTACCTCATTAACCAATACAATATTAACAATAACTAGATTATCAACAGTGTCAATAATTAATTATGAAAAATAAAGTTACAGTTTGAATAGATGAGCTATAAGTAATATACGACCAGCAATAGCTATACAATAGACTTCTTGCATAACCCAAACTAAGTAGAAAAAAGGTATAGCTAACACGTCATACCGCCGCGGTATCTCAAAGCATAGATCCCGCTAACAAGTAGCGGAATACTTAACCATCATCTACACCGTCATACCGCGATTCATTCGCGGTATCTCAGCCGCTAACAAGTAGCGGTATGACGGTTGTCGTTTAGTTATAAACATTAAGAAATTTACCAAACAAAAAAAAGGCAAAAGAAGCCCTGGTCATTGTCTATTTTCAGTATTTGGCGTTTTTTAAGTCTTAAACGCTGCAATTTAGCTGCTTTTAAGTGCAACTCACCTTAGTTTAAATGTTTAAGAAATTTACTAGGCAGAAAAAAAGGCAAAAGAAACCCCGTGGTAATTAGTGTTCACTTCCTAATCCTGCAAATTGGCGTACTATACTGTCTTAAACGACTTATAAGCGCGTTTCAGCTTATATAGGTAAAAACCTAGAAATATTGTGAAGACATAAGGTGCACATAGTGCAAAAAATTAAAAATAAGACGCCAACTACGTTGTTTTCTTGCTGTTTAATCTGCACAGATGAAGATAACTGAATACCTTCAGTTTCATGATAAGGGGGCTGGCGGAGTTTGTCAAGCAAGTTTTTTCGTTTCTATTCCCAATGTTATATGGTTATGCAAGAAGTCTATTGATTACCGGTAGTAATTTGTCAGTAATACTTGATATCTCTGCTGCCGATATTTTGTGATCATAAATTTCCTCAACATGTGACGCTATATCTCTATAGCCCATACCACTGGCAAATGTGCTCAAAATCTTCGTTTCAAGCTCTGGATGTAAGTTTGTTTGCCTTTTTTTGACTCATGTCAAACCTCCATTTTTTATATCAATTTATTACTTTTTTTTCGGTTTGACACGCTTTTTTGAACATTCCCTGGTCACGATTTTCATTAAAAGACAAATGTGAAGGATTAGAGTATCCACTTTAACCTCTCTAAATTTGCTCACAATCTCTTAACTTGACGCGTATGGTTTATTTAACACTCCCAACGGTTACAAATAATTCACCATTTCTTCTGGTTTCACTATCCTTTCAAACTCCTCCTCAGTGAGCAGTTGAAGTTTTGCTGCTGCTTCTTTTAGAGTGATATTTTCTTTATAAGCAAGCTTCGCTATTTTTGCTGCATTGTCGTACCCTATATGCGTATTTAATATAGTGACCAACATCAACGATTGATTCAGTAAATCTTTTATCCTCTCTTCATTTGCCTTAATACCAACTACACATTTTTCTGTAAAATTTAAACTTGCATCAGCTAAAAGTCTTATAGACTGCAAAACATTGTAAATTATCACTGGCTTAAACACATTCAATTCAAAATGACCGTTTGAACCACTAATGGTCACAGCAACATGATTTCCCATAACTTGAGTGCACACCATAGTTACTGCTTCACACTGAGTTGGATTCACTTTACCTGGCATAATTGAAGAACCAGGCTCATTTTCCGGTAACATTATTTCCCCAATTCCGCATCTTGGACCAGAACCAAGCAACCTTATATCATTTGCAATTTTCATTAAACTGACTGCTACTGTATTGAGTGTTCCACTGAGCTCAACTAAAGCATCATTTGCTGCTAGCGCTTCAAATTTATTGCCTGCTGAAGTAAATGGAAGATTAGTAATTCCTGCAACTTGGCTTGAAAAATCTTCAGCAAAACCCTTTTTAGTATTGAGTCCCGTGCCAACTGCAGTGCCACCTTGTGCAAGCTCGTATATACCACTTAAAGTTGATTTTACTCTCTCTATCCCCTTTTTAATCTGGGCTGCATAGCCAGAAAACTCCTGTCCCAGTGTTAGGGGTGTTGCATCTTGTAAGTGAGTACGTCCTACTTTTATTATATTTTTAAATTCCTGAACCTTATTATCCAGCACCTTATGCAATTTTTCAAGATTTGGAATAAGCAAGCAGTTTATTTGCTCTGCTGCTGCTATATGCATTGCTGTTGGAAAGGTGTCATTTGATGACTGACCATAATTCACATGGTCGTTTGGATGTATCGAAGATTTACTACCCAAATTACCACCTAAAATCTCTATTGCGCGATTGCTGATCACTTCATTCATATTCATATTAGTCTGCGTTCCGGATCCGGTTTGCCAAACAACAAGCGGAAATTCATTATTAAATTTGCCATCTATTACTTCCCTTGCGGCTGCGCAGATTGCGTCCCCTACCTTATTATCTATGCTACCCTGCTTCATGTTAACACGTGCTGCTGCAAGTTTTACTATTGCTAATGCTTTAATCAGAGGCTCTGGCATTTTTTCTGTGCCAATCTTAAAATTTTCTAAAGAACGTTGAGTCTGCGCTCCCCAGTAATGTTCACTTGGTACTTTTACTTCCCCTAAGCTGTCTGATTCTATTCTCGTCTTTCTATCCATATTTTCCTCCTGGTGTTATGCAAACTGGTTCACTACATAATTTTTTCATGCCTACTTCTTGGTTAATTAAATCATACTAGATCCAAGTAGTCAAGCGTGACCTTACCCAGAAAAAGTAGAGAGAAAGTTAAGACGTTTTTGGAGTAAAATAAAACGTTTTTTCAAAATATGGCAAATAGTTTATTCTCTTTGTAAAAAACATTCCAAACTTTCTCTCCACTTTTTCTGGGTAAGGTAAGGTCAGTTTAGCTATAGGCAGCAATTTTCTGTATTTACTTTAAATTGAAGAAAGCTCAAATGAAAGATCGTGTTTTGCTAAAAATCACAGAATGCAGTCTGGTTACAATTATTTATCACTAGTGCCTAAAGTGATCTCCTTTATCCTCTCATCTGCTAGTATTTTTAATTCCTCACCGTATCTATAATAATTTCGCTTTATAACGTATAACTCATCAGCAGAAGAAGAATCTAATTTAGGGTAATATTCGTAATCGCAATTTTCTTTGATGTCCTCAATGCTTATAGATGATGCTAAAAGTGGAAATAGAATTAATAGTAAAGTTAGTAGGATTCTTGTACAACTATTGTTTGAGTGACACCACGTCCTGGGTGTCATTCCAGCGCGTGACCAGAGAAAAAAAGATATGGATCCCAGTGTCAAGCACTGGGATGACAGAAGATAGTGCAAGAAATTTCGTAAAAAGGTTTTCATACCAATTATTTAAACTCAATTGTGTTATAAATATATTAATAGCGAAAAAAGAAAAACAAGGTTTAATTTTCTTTTTTATTTGCGATTTATCTATTAATTAACCGTGAAAGGTTACGTGTAATGCTCCTTCACATAATTATCAATAATTGCCTTAAATTCTTCAGAGACATTATCACCTTGTAAAGTTTTGAAATACTTGCCGTCTTTGTAGACTGCTGAAACAGGTTTTTCTCCATATCCAGGTAAGCTGATTCCCAAATTTGCGTGTTTGCTTTCTCCAGGACCATTTACTATGCATCCCATAACAGCAATGCTCATATGCTCTACACCTGGATTTTTTTTCTTCCACATCGGCATATGAGTTTTTATATAGCCATTCACTTCTTCAGTTAATATACGAAAACGATCGCTACTCGTGCGCCCACAACCAGGACATGAATTAACCTGAGGGTTAAAGTGTCGCAAGCCTATAGATTGCAATATTTCCTGACACACTACCACTTCATTAGTACGCAATTCACCAGGACGTTGAGTCAAAGAAGCCCGTATTGTATCTCCAATGCCATTTTGCAATAAATAAGTAAGCCCTGCTGCGGTATTTACCACACCTTTATTGCCCATACCAGCCTCAGTTAAACCCAAGTGCAGCGCATAATTGGAAGATTTTGCAAGTGCCGTATAAACTAAAATTAAATCTTGTACTTTGCTAACTTTACATGAAATGATTATTTTGTTTGAATTTAGACCAATTTCTTCAGCTTTTTTTGCACTATCAAGAGCAGACATTACAAGTGCTTTGCGCAGTATAACATCAGAAGGCCTTGAATTACTAAGCGAAGAGTTTTCATCCATCAGTTTTTGTAAAAGGTATTTATCAAGACTACCCCAATTTACTCCAATTCTAACCGGAAGATCGTGCATTATTGCATACTCTATCACCCTTTCAAACTTCTCATCACGTTTGTCGCCAAAGCCTATATTGCCTGGATTGATTCTAATTTTACCCAGCATTTTGATGTTGTCTGGATAATCTTGAACTAATTTATCTAGCTCATATTGACCGCAGCCTACCAATATTTTACCGTCAAAACCTTCTTTATTTATCTCTTCTACTATATAAGGTATGGCCCTTGCTACTTCTTCTGAATTCAAAGCAATCCGTACTAACTCTGAACCTGCACGCGCTAGTTCCATTATTTCTTTTGCATAATGTTTTGCGCTATTTTTTATATTATCAGAATCTATATGCACACCAAGCGCCATAGATTGTACGACTATAGGATTATTTCCACCTATCTTTACTTTTCCAACTTCTACAACATGAGTTTTGTGCCTGGAAATCGGCGATAATTCATATGCTTTATCATTCAATATCAGATTTTTATCTAGCATACTTATTAATTGTGATACTATTTTACTGTGTCAGCTACACTCCCAAATGAACTCGAACCATTCAAACTATATTGTGTGTTAGCACCTACGTTATCTAAATTAGCAATAGAATCATGTGAGCACGTTTTTCTTGATGGATTTTCTTTTATGGTGACATTTATAGGAGAAACTTTCTTTTCTCGTGTTGAAGTAACTTTCTTCCCTTCTTGTTGTTCATTTTCATGCTGCTTACTTTCATACTGGGAAACTGGCTCTTGATCTATAAATACAGCACCCTTTAAACGTGCGATATTAATACCATGCTGATTTATCATAGCGCTCTCTTCATCGTCGACTATGCACGCTTCCATGTCATTTGGCTCATTATCAAGACTAGCAATTTTTTTCTCTTTTAATTTTTTGATTAGATCTTCTTTATTTATAGCTCGATCTTGTAACTTTTTTTTCTTGAGGAGCTCCCTACGCTTCTCATACAGTTTATATGACTCAGCAAAATCCTCATCTGTATGAAAGTTTGCACCACCAGGGTTACCAGGAGGTATGTATCTCTTACTGAGCTTAGATTTAGCTCCAGCACTATGCACAGTAAAAAAGCTAGAAACCAAAAACATTAATATAAACAAAACTTTAGAAAAAATCCTAAGCATATGGTGCTATAGTAAATATCGTGTTTCAAAAGATAGCAATTAACAAACTTTAAGTAAACCAGAATCTTTACTAACTTTACAATACAAATATTTTTCTAAAAAGTGATATGCTTGCTATCAAAAAACCTACATAGGCTAAAAGAAGTGTAAGGTGTTACAAGTTATGTAACACCTCCTCAAGAAGAGTGTTATGCAGCTATATCATTTACAGATTTTAAGCCATTCACTTCTAAGTTATTCAGTTTAGTACCACCGTCTGCGTCAAGTTTTGTGCCCGGTGTATCTTGAGACAAGTTCTTTTCTTTCTCCCTTTCACACTTAATTCCCTGATAGATACAGAATGCAACAAAAGAAGTTATCGCTATTGCAGCAACAGCACTGACTATGGCACAAATTAGTAGTGTTTTTTCTTGATCTGCTACTGTTTCTGTGAGTGTTTCCACTTTTTCTTGCAGGCCGTTTAAGTGCTCTTGCATACCTTGAAACTGCTCAGTACCAATCTTTTCTTTTAATGCACTAAATACCTCTTCAAACTGTTTAGCATCAATCTTTTGAGCTTCTTGCCATTCTTTTAACGCACTAAATACCTCTTCAAACTGTTTAGCATCAATCTTTTGAGCTTCTTGCCATTCTTTTAATGCACTAAACACCTTTTGAAACTGCTCAGCATCAATCTGTTGACTTTCCTGCAATGCTGCCATATCTGACTTATCAAAGCCTAATATCCATTTAGTCACACTCATTTTAACCCCCTAGTTAATTAATATATTATAATTTTACATTCCAAATGTTTAAATTATTATTAAATTAACTGTCATTATGTATTGATCTTTTAATAATTTTATTTGACTTGCTTTTTGAAAGTGCGGAAACTTAAATTAAGGTATTACAAGGTTGCTACTCAACCAATATCTCTCTCTTTCCTGAGTAACTTGGTGCGCTGACAATACCTTCTTTTTCCATTCTTTCAACAATATTTGCAGCTCTGTTATAGCCTATTCTAAGTTGTCGTTGAATGTAACTGGTTGAAACTTTTTGATCTCTTTGAATGATGGCCACTGCTTGATTGTAGAGGTCGTTTTCTTCATCCTCTGTTTCACCTTCTGATTCCGCGAAAGAATTTTCATCTTCTTTGGTGATTTCCTCCATATAATTTGGCTCACCTTGCATTTTTAGATGATCAACTATATCTTGCACCTCATTATCACTTACAAATGGGCCGTGAACTCGAATGATCTTACCACCAGAGGCCATATAGAGCATATCACCCATACCGAGCAATTGTTCAGCTCCTTGTTCGCCAAGTATTGTACGGCTATCTATCTTAGAAGTAACAGCAAAACTGATTCTCGTTGGAAAGTTCGCCTTTATCACACCTGTGATCACATCCACAGATGGGCGTTGTGTTGCCATTATGATGTGTATTCCCGCAGCACGAGCCATCTGAGCTAAACGTTGAATAGAGCACTCTATCTCTTTGCCAGCAACAAGCATCAAATCTGCCATTTCATCCACGATCACTACAATATACGGAAATGTCTCCATCTTGATTGGTATCTTTTCAAACAAAGGTTTGCCTGTTGTTGAGTTAAAGCCAATCTGCACAACGCGCTCCAATTCTATTCCACTATTCATCGCTTCTGTGATTTTTTGGTTATAGTTTATTACGTTGCGCACATTTAAGTATGACATCATGCGATAGCGATTTTCCATTTCTTTCACTATCCACTTAAGAGCAATAACAGCCTTTTTTGGCTCTGTTACTACTGGCGTTATGAGATGTGGTATTGCATCATATATTGAAAGCTCAAGCATTTTTGGGTCAATCATTATCATCTTACATTCATCAGGACTGAGTCGATAAACGAGCGAAAGAATCATAGTGTTAATCGCAACTGATTTACCAGACCCTGTGGTTCCAGCAACGAGCAAGTGAGGCATTTTAGTTAGATCTGCAATAATTGGTTTTCCGCTTATTTCTTTGCCAAGCGCAATTGGGAGATTTAAGCTTGCATTTTGGTACTCTGGTGACTCAAGCAAATCACGCAGCATTACAAATTCTCGTTCCTTGTTCGGCAACTCTATTCCCATAGCATTTTGCCCACGAATTATTGAAATACGTGCAGAGAGTGCACTCATAGAACGTGCAATGTCATCTGCAAGGCCAATTACTCTTGCAGATTTCGTACCAGCTTGTGGTTCAAGTTTGTATAAAGTCACAACCGGCCCATAGCATACACTGATAATTTTTCCTTGCACGCCAAAATCACTCAGGACTTGTTCCAGCAGAGATAAATTTTTATTGCTCTCCATTTCATTCAGCTGCTTTCTCTGCAAAGACTCCTCTGCTTTAGAAAGTAAATGAATGCTTGGAAACTCGAACTCACTGGAAGGTTTAAAAATTTCTTCGGTGGCTTTTTTCTGTCTTTCTTTTGGTTGTTGTTTAGTAATTCTATGTTTTTCTTCTACTACTAATGGTGCAATTGAATACTCAGCAGTTTTATGTGATCTGAAGAATGGAACATTTACAAATAAGCAAGCTATTTTTTTACATAAGAAGAATAGAGAGTAAATTGCTCTCTTCCAACCAACCGATCCTACAAGACCTATTGATGTTACTATCACAAATACATAAAATGGGCAGTTATTAACGAGTGCATTCCCTATTATTCCACTGTGTCTGTACCTTGCAGTGATGCCTAGCGAAAGTTGTGGTAATATAGCACATATCCCTAAATTGATTAATATTAAATAGAGAATTTTCAGCAGTATTTTTGCTGGCCTGAAGATCAACAAGTAAACTATGGTTGTAGCTATTGTAACACTAGTTAATCCAAGAAATTGAACCAATATATCAGCTAAATATGAACCTACTATTCCACCTAAATTTGTCACTTCCTTATTTGTAGCCGTGTTTAAGGAAGGATCTTTATAGTTGTAGCTAAAAACTGATATATATACATATATTAAAAGGGATAGATATATTGCTGATTTTAGATATTTTTTTAACATCTACCTAAAGTAGTAAGCTACTGTATATTTTACAAAGTGAATTGTTATTAGCAATATCATTATAGATAAATCTAATCCATTGAACGGTGGTATATATCTTCTAATAATCTTTAGTGGTGGATATGTCAATTGGTTCAAGATGTGCATTATGCTACTGACAGTTTCATTATATATGTTCACCATATTAAGTTTAACCAGCCAGTTTAGGACAACCCAACATATTAGAATGAAGCTATAAAGATCAAGTAACATGTTGAGTAGATATATGATTGGATGCATGCACATCTATTACACGAAAGTTATATAAAAGACAAGTATTTAGCCTTTTCAAACTCAAAATGTTGGCTTTGCTGAACCAAAAAAACTTCGTTTCTTGAGCTAAGCAAAGCCACCTAAGGTAGGAGGAAGGAGTGCTGTATAAAAATATATATACTATTTATAGTACATTTTATTTCTTCTTATAAGATTCTCTTCTGTGTTTTATTGAAGTGATAGTTACTATACGTTCTAAAGTATTTACGCGGTTATCTAAGTGAGGAAAGTCACCTCTCCCCACTCGACTTCAAAACCGGACTTGTGACTTTCACCACATCCGGCTTCTCTCTAATTTGGTGCCTGTCATGCACACTTCTTATGTAGGTAATCATGACAATGTCCATGCAACATAGATAAATTTGCAATATTATTGTTGTTCCTATTCTTGTCTTTATGGTGTACTTCAATTACATCGTCAGACCTAAAATATAGTTGACAACAGTTACATTTACCTCGTTGTAATTTCAATAGTTTTATTACTCTTGGTGATTTTCCTGGTACTCTCCTTGAACGGTTTGCCCAATATATCCAATTCCCATCATAAGGAGATCTGTCTCCTGACACTTTAATGTGCCATTTAATAGCATGATCCTTATGCTTAATAAGGTATAGATTGTCATTTAACATGAATCGCCAGTTATCATTGCCGTATTTTTTAAAGTACTTCCTCTTAATCCAGCTTTTTCCTTTGTTATGATGCCTAAAGACTGCCCATTTCCAAAGTTTTTTGTGTGTATCATTATCCAATGAACCAAAGACTTTGCTTGACACTGCAGGAGTGTAATATTGACTCCATCCTCTTATTATAAGATTGAGTTGTTTTATTACGGTTTCCTGGGGTGCGTTGCGTAATGCTTTAAGTTTATGTTTTATAACTAACCCGTGCTGTTTTATAGAGTTACGACTTGGTTTAATTAGCAATTTGTAATCTTTTCTACCTCGTTTTATTGGGTATTGTCGTATTGTAAATCCAAGAAAATCAAAACCTGGTTTTTGTTCTCCGTAAGGTTTGAGCGTGTGGGAAACTTTTGTTTTTGAATGTTTTAATTCCAACCCAATGGTTTTTAACCACTCTTCAACTAAAGTTTTCGCTCTAAGAATAATTTCTTCACTTTCATGGAGAATGATAAGGAGAGTAGACCGGCGGAACTTCCCCACCAGTCTCTCGCAGAACTGCACGGAAACCTCTCGGCTTATACAGCTCCCATTATTTAGCCTTTTGATCCTAACCCAAGTGTCCAATGATAGAAAATACTTGGAGACCTCTTTCTCACTTTTCCTAGAAATTGCTTTGCTAGTCTTCCGTGATCACGAAGTTTCTTATATTTTGTCCTGACCCATCTTATGAGGTATCTCTCTATATTTCTGAGAGATGGATACATCTCTGATTTATAAAACCTGCCATAGTACTGAAACCAGCCTCTGACTATTGGATCTATTTTCTTCGATATTTCCTCTAGTGTGGTCCATGTAATCCGATGTATTCTCCATGACTTTATGGTTTTCTTGATCTTCTTCTTGGCTTTGTTACTAATTGCAGGTAGAAATGAGATGAAATAATTCCTCATCTTATTCTTTGCTACTCTAGGTCTAAAAGTATAACCTAGAAAATCAAAGCTTTGTTTAGGAAATTGTTCTTTTCTATCATCATCCTTACTGTACACAATCTGTGTCTTTTCAGGATGTAACTTCAATTTACACTTAGCCAATCTTTCTTCAATCATTACTTTCATAAATCCTGCCTGTCTTTTAGTTCTGCAGTGCACTATCGCATCATCTACATATCTTTCAAATGGTACTGTTGGATAATTTTGTTTCATCCACATATCAAACGCATGGTGCATAAATATGCTTGAAATGATTGGGCTTATTGAACCTCCTTGCGGAACTCCTTTATCCCTTGTTACCCTACTGCCATCTGCTTGCTGAATGGGGGCTTTCATCCACCTCTCAACATACAGTATGACCCATTTGCAGTCTGTGTGTTTCTTGATAGCCTGCAGTGCTAAATCGTGGTCCAGATTGTCGAAAAATCCAGATATATCAAGATCTACCGTCCAATCATTTTTCCAACATCTCTTCCGTGCTGTGTATACCGCATCCAGCGCAGACTTATTTGGTCTATAACCATATGAATCTTCGTGAAATTTCGGTTCTACTAACGGCTCAAGATACATTGTAGCTGCTGTTTGCGCTATCCTGTCGAATACTGAAGGCACACATAAAATTCTTTGCCCTCCTGTATCTTTTGGTATCGCAACAGCTTTTACCGGCTCTGGAAAATAACTTCCGGATGACATCCGATTCCATAATTTGTATAGATTATCCTTTAGATTTTCTTCAAACTTTGTTATCGAGACCTCATCTACACCTGCTGCACCTTTATTTTTCGATACTTGTTTATAAGCTCTCCAAATAAGTTGCTTTGGTATATCAAAAGACTTTGTTTCATTCATTAACTCCTCCCTTTCGGTTGATAAATAATTAAAACTAAATAACTTAGCCCCTTCACTCCATTTCCATTACAGAAACTTCTTCGCTACTACGAGCTAATCCGCCCCTGTTTTTCGCATCGGTACTCTCATCCTCAGAGATCAGCTCTTTGGACTTCTCCCTTTTCATCGAAACGACAGGTTCCCGTAGTTCCATGCAATAGCCTAAAATAGATTCACGCCACTTTTATGCCGGACGCCACCTACCCAGTAAACAAGCTCCCTGTAGATTCATCCCAGGTTAACGACTACCCCCTGGTTTTGACGTCGTCTCTACGCTTTCGACACTTCATCAGTGGTTCACTTGCGTTCGTCTCTCTATTTCATACATGACACATAATTGTGCCTTTTCCATAACGCTCACTACCTTAGCTCTTTACCAAAGCAGCTTATGGCTGTTTGAAGCCTGCTCTTGCAAACCGGCTCCGAGGGGCCCTCCCTCATCTACTGCACAGCTTCAACACTTTCCGTGTTTCTACGGCGCACAGTCATCTGCGTAGGCGGTAGTATTAACCTTATCGCGCCAAAAGGCAGATTTTTGGGCTGTCTTTTCTAAGCCTCTAAGGGTAATATTCATCAGTGTAGGAGAGATGATCCCTCCTTGAGGAGTACCTTCTTTAGTGATATAAAAAGTGTTCTTATCCATGTATCCTGCTGTCAGCCATTTTTTCAGAATTTTCTTATCCATAGGGCAGTGTTCTAAAAGCCATGCATGACTAATGGAGTCATAACAAGATTTGATATCTGCTTCTAGGATCCATGGTGCCGATACTTTTTGGCACAACGTTTTAAAACATTGGTCAATAGCATCAGCAGCTGATCTTTTATGCCGAAAACCATAGGCATGACGATCTAAAATTGATTCTGAAACTGGTTCAAGTGCTTGCAGATAAAGAGCCTGCATTGCCCGATCCTTCATAGTTGGTATTCCCAAAGGACGTTTTTTTCCTGCTCTTTTTGGAATCCATACTCGTCGGAGCGGTTGGACGCAATATCCTCGACGCTTTAACGATTGAACAGCTTTGATCTTTTGTTGCGGTGTGCGCCAAACTAAGCCATCAACCCCAGGGGTGTTTTTTCCTTGATTTTGAGTGACTCGTTTAACAGCCAAAAGTTTTGCAGTAAACGAATGTGTCAATATCCATTGCAAAGCTTTCACTTTGCCGTACCTTCTTTCTCGAACAGCCTTTGCAATACGCATCTGGAGCTTTTTGACACCTATTATCACTTTAGTCCAATTAATAGATTCCCATGTAATTGTAGGTGTAGAGGATGCACCAATCGCTGAATATGTCAGTGTTGTCATTTGCTTTTCCTCATATATAAAAAGTTCTCCAAAATCTCTTACAAAGAAAGACCTATCGGACGTGGGCACACTTTTATGTCCAGTAATGTTTCAACTGGTATTCCCACCATTACAGTGAGACCTTTGCTTTTTCCGACATCCCAAACCTGCACTGCCATAAGCATTCCTTACAGTTTGCTGTCCCCACTATGGTAGGGAGCAAGTACAGGGTTTCCACGCTTCCCCAAAAGTAGCTTGTGAACTTAGGTGCCTGCTGTCGACCGAGAAGCTTATAGGTTACGGGAACACAACTACGAGATGTTCCTCCTGCTTCCAATGCCTTTTGGCCCAAGCGTATCAACCGCTTTCGCTTGTCAACGTTTACGGTCTTTATCACAGGTTCAGTTACCTTCACCTTATTCACTATCTAGCACTTACCCTCTGTATGGTTTGAGGGAGAATACGCCTTTTGCAATTTGTATCCCGCATAATGCTTTGTTACATTGTCAGGGCAGCTACTTAATTCATGCCCCTAGATTCATCCGGCAACACGGACGGTTTCTTCTTGATCTTTCTAAGAAAACCTAGAAAATCCTGAGAAACAGCTACTTCTGACGCCTTCGCGTCGCAACATAATCAACGTTATATGGAGGATCACAAACAGTAATGTCTGCCATTTTATCATCTAACAGCGCTTTATATGATTCAACTACAGAGCTATCACCACAATAGATTCGATGATCACCTAAAATCCATAAATTCCCTGGTTTTGTTACTTCTACCTTTTTTTCATCAACAACTAAGTCAGAAAGATCTTCTTCTTCACTATCTAAATCATCAAGAAAGTTTTGAACTTTTTCCAATTCAAATCCTGTCATTTTTAGGTCAAACTGCAAATCTTCTAACTCTTGAATTTCCACTTTTAAAAGCTCATCATCCCACTTTGCCCAATTAGCTGATTGATTTGCCAGTAATCGAAAAGCTTTAGTTTGTGGTTCATTTAAATTATCACTTAAGACCACTGGTATACTTTCCATACCAAGTTTTCTTGCTGCTTTAAGTCTTAAATGACCATCAACCACAGTGCCATCACTTTTTGCAACTATTGGTATACGAAAGCCAAATTCTCGAATAGAAGCACACATTCTGTTGACCACATCGTCATTTTTACGTGGGTTACGCTCATATTCAACTAGGTTTCGAGTAGGATAGTAGTGGATTGCTAAATTCATATCTTAATAATTAAAAAGTTAATATTCAAAATATATCTGACGCTAGAGAAGGCCTGGGGTTGAACCCACCAAATCCGCCATTCTGGCTGAAAGGACCCACTTTTTATGGATTTTTCGTCTTATTAATATCTTTACTAATATAGAACATTAATGCCAAAGCATCGGCCTCATTATCATCTCTAGGTGAAAAACTTTTTTCACGTATCGCTTCAATAACTTCACTCTTACTTGCATTGCCTTTGCCTGCTATAAAGCGTTTTATAGTTTTAACATTAACACCTTGGTAGGGAATATTGTTCTCTTCACACCAAGCAGACAGCACTGCAAGAAACCCACCGTAGCAATGGGCTGCATCAGTTCCTAAATGTCTTCTCACCTCCTCAAAGTACACTGCAGTGAACTCATGTTTCAAAGAATTAAGCCAATTGTGAAAACTTAAAAAACACATTCCACCTCCACTGAAACGGCTACCATGAAAGCTTTTGCTTCCACTTTCAATTACTCCATCTGTTAGAATTGCCCAGCCGGTTTGCTTGCCGAGATCTAGCGTTAAGATTGACGTACAAAAACTCCTTTGTGTAATTAAAGTTCAATGCCCTGTATAATATATATGTACGATGACTCGCAAATTCGTCCGCAATTTTGAAAAAAAATTAAAAAAAATTTCATATCCTGCCATTTGAGTTTTTTTCATCTTTACTTATCTTAATAACTATTTTACATAACTTATATTACGCCAATATTTATATTATTATATTATCATATATTATATTTTACCTGTATTTAAATATATATATAATATATATAAGACTTCAGTAATCCGTAAACCCTCTTTACTGGCCGATTTTAGCCACTTAACTTTAGAAACGGCTTTTAGGAATAGAACATAAAAAAGACAATATTATCAATAACTTAACGATTACTGCTTTCTGAAATACTAATTAGTAACTCAGAAATTAGGTACGAAATTGGTAGTTTTTTACCTATGAAAAAGTAGCTTCAGTAGTGTATCAAAACGTTTAAATCTTATTTTAATTTTTAAAGATTTTATTCTTTTAGATAAAAAAATTATTACTACTTTTTTATAATAAATTAGTCATACAAAGTCTTGGTAAAAATCTCTATTCATGAAACTTTTGGAGTTTTTATGAAGAATTCTTATCAAGGAATCGATTCTACAATTGTTAAACATGTGAGATTTCAAGCTTCGCGCCTTAAATCCAAAAGCTGTTTTATTAACGAAAGTCTCGAAGATATAGAACAAGAGCTTTTTTGTCAGGTTTGGCAATATCTTAACCAGCACGATGAGAAAAGAAGTAGTTTTAGTACTTTCGTTGCTAGATTAGCTAATTATTGTGCTCGCAATATGTTACGCAATCAGTTATGTCTAAAACGTAATATAACTTTTGATGATATAAACGACGATATTCCAGATCATAGGAACTCGGAAATCGAAGCGATAATTCGCACTGACATAAATAATATAATTTCAACTTTGTCTGAAAAAGATAGTAATTTATGTCAATTACTTAAGGTATTTACTATTACTGAAGTTTCTGTAATAACCAAAATACCAAAGACAACTATCTATCGCACACTAGAACGAATACGCGATAAATTCTCAGTTTTAGAGAAGTTATAAGCTCTCGATTATATTTGCTCAAAATTTTTTTTTGCAAATTGCGGACGAATTGCCTAGGTCATCGTACATATATATTTAGGTACTGGGAGAAAAATGAAAATAATGAACAGCAATGAACGGCTAAAAGTTCAAACAGGTATAAAAATGGTCATCTTTGGTCCTTATGGTATAGGTAAAACTAGTCTCTTAAAGACCATAAATGAACCAACACTTTGTCTTGATTTTGAGGCAGGTTTACTTGCTGTTCAAGATTGGCAAGGGGATTCTGTAAGTATTCGTACTTGGAATGAGGCAAGAGATATTGCATGTCTCATAGGTGGTCCTAATCCTGCGTTAAAATCTGACTCAGCATATAGCCAAAAACACTATGAGCATGTATCCAGTAAATACAAAGAGCTTGCTTCAGAGTTTCTCAAGTATCGATGTATTTTTATCGATAGTATTACAGTAGCCTCGCGTTTATGTCTATTGTGGGCAAAAATGCAACCTGAAGCTTTTTCTGAAAGATCAGGAAAACAAGATATGAGAGCTGCTTACGGGTTACTTGCTCAAGAAATGATGGCTTGGCTCAATCAGTTTCAACATATTCCAAATAAAGACATCATTACAGTTGGAACTCTTGGACAATACCTCGATGATTTCAATCGCTCAACTTGGCTACCTCAATGTGAAGGAGCTAAAACTGCAAGTGAAATTCCAGGTATTGTTGATGAGGTAATCAGTATGGTTGGAATCAAGAAAGATGATGGTACAGAGGTTCGTTCATTTGTCTGTCAGACGATTAATTCTTGGGGATATCCTGCTAAAGATCGAAGTGGTTGCCTTAATATGGTTGAAGAACCGCATCTAGGAAAACTTCTTAAAAAAATTAAAACTAAAGCTTTTGCAATTCAACCTGTCACGCCCAACATATAGGAGGTTATTATATGCTACAAAACTTTTTAACTATTGGTCAAAAAATTCCTTTTTTCAGTGTGAAAGAATACTTGAACGATCGATCGCCAATACCAGAGGATATAATCTCACCAAGAATTTTAACAAAAAGAGGCTTATTGGTACTGGGTGGCCCACCTAAAATCGGCAAAAGTGACTTTTTGATTTCATGGCTCGTTCATATGGCTGCAGGTGTTCCTTTTCTTGGTATGGTTTCAAATAGACCTTTAAAAATTTTCTACATGCAAACTGAAATTGAATATGAATATATGAAAGAACGTTTGCAACAACTTGATAATGAACTTTTGAATGTAGCTGCTAACAACTTAATCATTACGCCAAAAGTGCACTTATCATTTAATCATGATGAAATAAGTGAAATTAAGGAGATTGTAAATGAACGCTTTAAACCTGATGTTTTGGCCATAGATCCATTACGTAACATCTTTAGCAGTGAATATGGAAATGAAAATGACAATAGTGCTATGTTGTTTTTTCTGCAAAAGACTCTTGAAAAGCTACGCAGTGCTGTCAATCCAGATGCTTGTATTGTACTTACTCATCATACAAAAAAATTATCGAAAAAGATGCTCGAAGAAGATCCATTTCAAGGCCTAAGTGGTGCTGGATCTTTACGTGGATTTTACAGTACTGGTATGGTGATGTTTGCTCATGATGAAGAAAGCAGTGCACGCCAGATAGTATTTGAGCTTCGCAATGGTGAACGCGTGCCAAACAAACTTGTCGATAAGATAAATGGTCATTGGCAGCTAATGGAATAGCTAACTTTCACTTTAAAGTCAACTTATAGGAGAGCGTATGCTACAAGATTTTTTAACTGATTTTAATAATGCAAAACTGCAGAGCAGTTTAATACCGAAAGGTACAATAGTCAAGGTAAAAATGGCAATAAAGCCTGGAGGTTATGAAAATTGGTTCACTAAAAACTACACTACTGGCAGCATCTATTTAAATACTGAATTTACTGTCACTGAAGGTCCATATGCAAAACGCAAGATTTTTCAGATTATAGGTATCAAAAATGGCAAAGCAGAAGGTGAAGAAGACATCTGGGGAGAATCTGGACGTTCTATGCTGCGTAGTATTTTGGAATCATCCAGAAATATTCATGCAAATGACACTTCAGAGAAAGCAGTTACTGCTAGAAAAATCAACTCTATAGCTGATTTCAACGATTTAGAGTTTACAGCGAAAGTAGGCGTTGAAACTAATAATACATACGGAGATAGAAATAGGATTACTACAGTTATTACTCCAGAATTACAAAAAAGTTTTCAAGATGATTGGTTGCCATTTTGAAGTATGACGAAGGAAAGTTGTGGGCTGCTGTTATTACTAGAGCTATTCAGGATGCAGCAGGAAAAAACCCTAAACTTAAAAAAGAGGCTTGTCAATGGATTCGCTCACGATCTTTTGAAACTGTTTGTGAGCTGGCTAATCTTGACTTTAAACGTCTAAAAAATATGTTGAACAAATTTGGAATAAACAAGGAGAATTTTATGGATTTTTCATCTAAAAATGCTTTAAAAATAAAATCATTATTAATTAATAATATCAAAGATTGTTTATCTTATTTGTTACCTGAAGGCAAATCTTACCAAAATAAATTCTATATTGGCAGTAGAAATGGAAGGAGAAAATGCAGGAAATTGGTACAACCTGATCGAAGAAAAGAAAGGAAATATAATAGACCTTTGGACTTTAGTTAAAGGTAATATAGATTCTGCTGAAACATGGTTGAACAGTAAAGATGAAAGAAGTTCCATATTACAAGAAAAACAAAACGAAGGAAAAGCATTTTCTGTAAACCATTACTTAAATGACAAATCACCAATGCCACAAGATATAATAGGCCCAAGAATTTTGACACCAGGTGGTCTTTTGGTCATAGGTGGTACTCCAAAGATTGGCAAAAGTCATTTTCTTCTTTCTCTATTAGTACATCTGGCAGCAGGAAGATCATTTCTTGGCATGAAGCCTACAAGACCGCTAAAAATATTCTATCTACAAAACGAAATGGAATATGATTACATTAGAGAACGTATACAACAACTCAACAAACTTCCTCATTTAGCAACAGAAAACTTAATTGTGACGAACAAGATGAATTTGACCTTAAATGAAGAAGATATAGAAAAAATAAAAAATATGGTAGAGGAAAAGTTTGATTTAGTTGTGATTGATTCTCCTTATAATTCCGTTAACTATGGTCTGCAGCATGCAATAGAAAAACTACGTTCCAAGATTAATCCTATGGCTGGAATAATCATCACAAATCACACCAAAAAAGTACCTACCTCTATATTGGAAAAGAATCCATTTCAAGCTCTCGTTGGTGCTAACGCTTTAAGAAGTTTTTATACATCTGGAATAGTAATATTTCAACCCAATAAACGTACAAATATCTTGCAAGTAGTATATGAACTTAGAAACGGTAGATCTATACCAACAAAATTCATCAATAAGATTAATGGATGTTGGAAATCTGCTAACGTTATAGCTAGAACATAAAAATTCTTCAGGTAGGTATGGATATTTATTGTTCACAAAGAAATGGACATTATAAATTATTAGGGAAGAAAGAACAGTTAAGAACTCAACTCCTATCAAATATAAGGTCATGTCTTTCTTATTTACTGCCAAGAGGAACTTTTCGTGGTGATAAGTTCTATGTAGGTGATCTAAAAGACAATCAAGGAAAAAGTATGATAGTGGAGTTAACTGGCAGTAAAGCCGGATTATGGCATGATTTTTCTACCGGAGAAGGAGGAGATATTTTTGATCTTTGGGCTGCTGTTACTGGAAAAAATCAATTTACTGATACGATAGAAGATATTGCTAAGTGGATTGGTTATTCGGAAAAAAATAACACTCTGGGGCAACCAACGGCATCATGGAACTATTACGATGAAAGTGATCAAGTGATTGTTACAGTTTATCGTTATAACACTGATTCAGGAAAAAGATATCTTCCTTTTGATGTAAAAAGGTCTAGTTTTACTCCACCACAGATCAGGCCTTTATATAATATTTCAGGTATTATGAAATCTGATAAGGTGATTTTAGTTGAAGGTGAAAAGTGTGCAGATGCTCTGATAGAGCAAGGTATAACTGCCACAACTGCAATGTTAGGAGCAAATGCACCAATAGAAAAAACAGACTGGTCACCACTTAAGGGTAAGCATGTTATTATTTGGCCAGACAATGATGAACCAGGAAAACAATATGCTGAGAAAGTTGTGAAAAAGCTTACTTTTCTTGGTGTTTTATCACTTACTCTTCTTGAAATACCTGACAATAAACCAAAAGGATGGGATTCAGCTGATGGTATAGAAGAAAAGATGAATATTCCTGAATTCATTGAAAATAACTCGAAAAAAATCATCGTTAAGCAATTGCTTAATATTCAAGAATGGAGCGTAGAACGTTTTATAGGTCCAGTACCAGAGCAAAAGTTTCTTGTTGAAGGGTTATTTCCTTTAGGAGTGACATCTATTCTAGCTGCAATGGGAGATACTGGTAAAGGTATGCTTCTGCTTGATTTAGCACTGAAAGTTGCGAGTAGAAAAGATCAGCCATGTGGTTTTGGTCCTTTAGTTACTGAACATGGATCTGTGGTAATTTTCTCAGCAGAAGATGATATGAGTGAAATACATCGTCGTTTAGAGCGTCTTGATTCGCAATGCGAAAGATTAAAATATAAAGATAGGCTCTTTATTGTACCATTACCAAATGTTAGTGGATCACTTACAATCATAAAGAGTGTTTCAGGTAAAGTTATAGAGACTTCTCCTGAATTTGAATCTATAACAAAACAACTTAATAAAATAAAAGACTTAAAATTAATCGTATTTGATCCACTTGCATCATTTGTGCATGCTGATTTAAATACTGACCCAGCCGTAGGCGATTATTTGATGTCTTTATTATCTGATTTAGCAGGTAGCACTGGAGCATCAATAATTACTGCCCATCATATGAGAAAGCCAAAAAGTGAAAAACCTATATCGACTGTTGAGCAAGTACGTGATGCCATTAGAGGTACATCTGCTCTTGTTAATGGTGTTAGGTGTTCATACGCTTTTTGGTCTGTGGAAGATGCAGCTAAACCGACAATTTTTAAATCAATAGGAGAATCTGTAAGACAGAACGCATTATTTTATGGAGCAATTGTTAAAGCAAACGGTTTGGCTGATCGCACTTTACGCACTTATTTAAGAAATGAAGAAACAGGATTGTTAGAGGACATAACTGAAAGATTAAGAATAAAAAATATGAACGAAAAAGATTCAAAGCAGCATCTTATAACTGCAATTACACGAGCAGCAATTTCTGGACATCCATTTACCCATACAGGAAGTACAGGAGTGTATAAACAGCGGCATAGACTACCTGAGGAGTTTCACAGTATAGGAAGAGATAGAATGGAGCGTATAGTTCAAGAGCTGTTACAAACACGGAAGCTGGTTAAGGGAATGGCTACTGGTTCAAAAGAAGATAAATGGCTTGACATTCCTAGCGGACCATTTGCTCGCGGCGTTGGAAAGTTTAGCTGTGGAGCTGAGCTATTCTCCTAAAAAATTTTTCTGATATAAAAAAATATTTTGATTTTTGCGGACGAATTTTGAACTCACCGTACATATATAATATAGGGGGCTTAATTAAAAATGTCAATACTCACACAGTCAGGAAGAGCAGCAATAGCAGCCAGCATCAAAAAGCAATCTATCCATCTTGCTTGGGGAACAGGTGATTCAAGTTGGGAAAGTAGCCACAAAGTAGAAAAAACTTTCGTTAAGGGTGAAATAAAATTTGATCATCAACCTATTTTTGATCGTCAACCTATTAAAGATGTGAAGGTTTTTACAGGGCAAACAACTTATCAGCCAAGTATTGACTATACAGTTAATGGCAGTACTGGTGTAATAAAACTTACGGAAAATAGCTCTATTCCAGTAAGTGATAAAGTTACTGTAGAGTATAGTGAAAGCACACCACCAGAGCTGATAACTTCTGAAAAGCTGCTCAATGAACTTGGCAGACGTACTGCAGACGAAGTGCTATTCTGCACAGGTGATGAAAACGGTGAACTTATAACTCCATCTGGAAGGTTTAGGCCCTCAAATGTACCAACTAATAATCTCTATCTCAAATTTACTTTCGATTTCACAAACGCAGCAAATCAAGTTATACGGGAATTAGGGGTTATGGTTGGTACTAAAGTAAAAGAAGAATTACCTATAGGACAGAGGTATTTTGAACCACAAGATATAGAAGACCCAGGGATCTTATTAGTTTTAGAACACACTGTACCACTTATCAGAACATCTGCAACTCGGGAAACTTTTTCATTTGTTGTAACCTTTTAGAATAAAATGACTTTAAACGCCTATTATAACCGCTTTAATCCTGACAAAGAGTACGAAAAAAGTTTGTTCCTTGCAGGAAGAGGTCTACAGTCTGCAGAATTAAATGAGACTCAGGAGTATGCTCTTTCTAAGCTTAAAGGCATAGGTGATGCAATATTTCGTGATGGTGATGTTATAACGGGAAGCAATTGTATTATAGATGCAAAAACTGGTAAAGCTACACTTGAGGGAGGAAAAATCTATCTGCGCGGTGCAGTTAGAAAAGTTGAAAAAGAAGAATTTGTTATTCCACTGAGTACCACAGTTCGCATAGGTGTTTATTATGTAGAATCTACGATTACAGAACTTGAGGATGAAAACCTTCGTGATCCTGCTATTGGTACAAGAAACTATCAGGAAGTAGGAGCTGCAAGGCTTAAAGTTTCCACCATTTGGGGTTATCAAGCAGAAGGTCTTTCTCCACGTTTTTCTGAAGGAGAGTTTTATCCAATCTATAACATTGAAAATGGAGTATTAATAGAACATTCACCACCTCCACAAGCAAACATAGTAACTACTGCGCTTGCTCGTTATGACAAAGAAGCAAATGGTTCCTACGTCGTAAATGGTCTTGAAGTAATGTTCCTGCAAAAGGAAGAGGGAGAAGGAGGAAAAAAAATATTTGTGATTAATGAGGGCAAAGCTCATGTTGATGGCTATGAGATTGAACTTCCTCACAGTATTCGTGTTTCTTTTGATGAAGATCCGGATATAAAATCAGTTGAATCAGAACCACATACTTTTCAGCCAAATAGCCAAAGAGTAATGGAACTGAAGGTGAATGATTTTCCAATAAGTGAAATTAAAAAAGTAGATATAACTGTTCAGAAAACCATTACTGTTACTCATGGTTCATACTCTGGAGCTATTGATCCGATACCTGACTCTGCAGTACTTGAGATTATTCAAGTTAAACAAGGCAATGTTATTTATGAAAATAGTATAGATTACAAATTAAACGCAGGAAACGTTGATTGGTCATTACCAGGTAAAGAACCAGCTCCTGGAAGTAGTTATCAAATAACCTACCGCTGTCGTACTCATGTAAGCCCTGAAGATATAAGTGAACAGGGATGCAAAGTAAAAGGAGCAGTTGATAACAGCTTGGTTCTGATTGATTACACCTGGAAAATGCCCCGCTATGATTTAATTACTATCGATAGCAAAGGAGTGGTAAGAAGAATAAAAGGAATTTCTCACCCTTGGCGACCATCAATGCCTAGAGCGCCTAGTGGACAACTTTTGCTCTGCTACATTCATCAGACGTGGAAAAAAGGCGAAGGGGTAAAAATAGTGAATAATGCTATTCATGCTGTACCGATGAATGAGCTTGAAGCAATGAAAAAAGGAATAAATGATCTTTATGCGCTGGTTGCAGAGGAACGTCTACGCAATGATGCAAATTCAAGAGAACCTACCACCAAAAAAGGAGTATTTGTTGATTCATTCTTTGATGATGATATGCGCGATCAAGGAATTTTGCAGTCTGCAGCAATAGTAAATAAGGAACTAATTTTACCAATAGATGTAACGATTGCTGATATTGATGGAGGAGAAAAAACTTATTTGTTGCCATATGAACTTGAACCGGTACTGGAGCAGCTTTTACAGACTAAAGGAGAAAAGATCAATCCATATCAAGCTTTTGATCCAGTCCCGGCACAAATTACTCTAAATAAAAATATAGATCACTGGACGGAGGTTACCACGAATTGGAAAAGTCCAGTAACCAGAGTGTTTAATGTTAAAGAAACAACAGAGCTGCTGTCAAGTACCTCATACGAAACTGAATTTATGCGAGAAGCAACTCAAAATTTTGAGATTGAAGGTTTTGCAACTGGTGAAAAGCTTAAGGAAGTAAAATTTGATGGCATAAGCATTCAACCTCAAGCATAGAAAATATTTGAAAGAAAAACATGATCGCAACATTTATTGCTGATAACAGAGGAAAAATAAAAGGAAGATTTACTGTACCAAGAAACATTCCTGCTGGGACTAAGTTAGTGCAGTTCTTCGGTGATAAAGGAAGTTATGGAGAAGCAACGTATACTGGTAAAAAAACAATTACCATAGAGGAAAGAAGAAGAGTGATCGCAGCAAGACGAGTTGATCCTTTAGCCCAAACATTTACGCTAAATGAGAGCAGACACATAGGAGGCGTGGAGCTATGGTTCGTAAATAGCAGCAAAAAACGTGTTGTTGTGCAGATTAGAGAAACAGCAGTGGGAATGCCCTCGCAGACTGTCATTGCTGAAAGTTATATTGAGCCGAAAGATATAAAAGTAGATGGCACAGCAACACGTATAGAATGGCCACCAGTGTTTTGCCATGCAGGAGAGGAGTATGCAATAGTACTGCTTACTGATGATCAGGGTACTGCAGTCAAAATAGCAGAACTTGGCAAATATGATGCAGTAAATAGCCGTTGGGTAACAAGTCAGCCATATCAAGTAGGAGTATTACTTTCATCTAGCAATGCAAGTACCTGGACTCCACATCAAAATTTAGATTTAACGTTTCGACTACTAGCTGCAAAATTTAGCGAAAATTCTCATGTTATTGATCTTGGCAAAGTTACAGCAACCAATACTTCAGATTTAATTATTTTGACGAACGTCGAAAAAGTAGCATTTGATACCAACGTAGAATTTATCCTAACAGATGAAGAAGGAAAAGAAAACTTTTTGTCTGATAATTTGCCATTAGCGCTGCGTGAAAGAATTAGCAGAGAGTTAACAGTAAAGGCAAATTTAAAAGGGTCAAAAGAAAAAAGTCCAGTGCTATATCCTGGGTTACAGCTAGTTATGGGCAATCTTTCAGAGTCTGGGGATTATGTTACAAGAAGCATTACAGCAGGAGCTAACACTAAGATTACCATAACATATGATGCGCTGATACCTGGCACTGCAGATGTTAAAGCATATGTACAAAAAAACGTGGATTGGCAATTAGTAAATTTAACATCAGGAAAACCAATTGGAGAAAATTTGGTAGAGAGAACTCATGTGCTATCAAATTTTAATGGTAATGATACAAGGATAAAATTGGTTTTAAGTGGAACGGTTGTCTATCGTCCAAAAGTCAAAAATCTACGAATCATTATCACTTAGCAGAATGTCAGATGATAAAACAAGTAGAGGATACTCTTTGCCTCATCCAGAAAACATTGCTGTGCAAGATGTTGTTCGTATCCGTACCACAATTAAGAAAATAGATGAAGATATTACCGAAAGAGAAGATGAGCATAATCAACTTAAGAGTAATTTTGAGCGGTTTAATTTTGAGACTTTTTTAAATTTTTGGAAATGAAAGAAGCAATATACCAAAGGATAAAGGATTTAGCAGCAAATAGCACACCTGATCAACTGGCATATCTTGCAAAATCGCTGGAATTGATAGCAGATAAAAAAGCTATTTCTGATATTGCGCAAATGACTAAAGTAAAAGAAATAATTGATGCACTACAAAAGAGGCTTAAGGATTTAGCAGAAAACAGTACACCAGATCAATTAGCATATCTTGCTAAAGCATTGGAATCAATAATCGACAAAAGTGCAGTTTCTGAAATTGTACAGATGACAGATGGTAAGCTAAAAGAACTTCTTGATAGTGCAAAAAAACACTTAACTGATCTGGATACTAAAAAAGCTAGTTCTTTAGCAGTGATCTCTGAATCAGAGAAGCAGTTATTAAAGAGAATTGATGAAAAAGGAACAACAAATTTATCGCTACTTGATACGAGAAAGAATGCCAATATTGCAGCAATAAATAGCATTAGTAACAGTCATAAAGATGGTCTTAAAGGTTTAGTGAATAACTTCCGTACTGTTAATGATGTGCCAAGTGGCTCATCAATTATTAGGGAAATAGAAACTCGAATTGAAAACATCCTGAATGAGGTAAAAACTCGGGATGAACAGTTAAAAGCGTCTCTTATAAATGAAATAAGAAAGCGCAACATGGTTGAACCAGGGTCATTACCTTTCTTATTTGGTGTACTTGGCAGAAAAAATAATTATTTTGGCCACGGAACTTTTACGACAGAGCTTGGAAAGTGGAGTAGTGATATAACAAAAACTGACTATATGTTACAACTACTAGCAGGTAGCCATACGTACAATACAGATTACGTTAGTTTTTATCGGCCAAGACAACTAAGTTTTATAGAGGGAAGTAAAGGAACATTTATTTACGGAGAGTTATGCACAAAAAGTTTTTCGGGTAGTTATGATGAGATATACTATTACCCGTATGCTGCACTTGGAGTAGTATTTGTAAAAAATACAACCAATGTGAACATAAATAAGACAATGGAATTTGTTGGATCATCGTATTCGAGTACGGAGTATGGGGGAGCAGGATTATTTGTGGGAACTCCTGATAACACTAATTCTAATAAATCAAGTATTTCAAAAATAGTATGGAAAAATGTTTACCAATACACGAGTTCTGATAGCAAGTTAGCCGGATCTGGTAATGTGGAGATTCCAGCAGGAAAAACAGTTGCAATATTACTTTACACATCATCTTATCTGTATTCCAGAACACAAGTTAGTCAAGGTATGCTTGCATCAAATTATGTACACAACTATGGTCAATTTATTCAGTGGGGGATTTATAACATACGTAGCAATTTTCTCACCACAGGGCTTGAGGTAGATGTGGAAAGGACGCTCAGGGGTTGGCAATGTCCAGGATTATCTAACACGTATGAGATTTGGAGGTAACAAACAATGTCTATCTACATTAGATTTGAAAATGATAAACAAGTAGAAACAACAACACTTGAAAGCAAGCCAACTGAAAATGATTGGTATGAAGCACCAGAAGATTTTGATTGGCAAAAAAGCTATTGTTTAACAGAAGGAGGAAAAATTGCTCAGCGTACTAAAGAAGATATACAAAAGGAGTTACTGGATAATGCGAAGCTTTGTGCATTTGATAGTATGCGTTTCTATTATGATAATCATACTCACCAATATGCAGGTCATTCTCACCAAAAAGCTAAATCTTATGAGATTCAAGCGGAAGCCGCAAAAAGCATTCTAGCAGCACCAGAATCTATAGATGAAAAGGATAAAGAAATTATAGAACCTTTAGCAAAAGTCCGTGGTATTACGGTTATTGAAATGGCAAGAATAATTGAGGAAAAAGTGAAAAAAGCAGTAAAAGCAATAATTAAATGTGAAGAGCTTGAAGATTTAGCCAAAAGAAAGATTGAAGAAGCCAAAAGTGAAAATGAGCTACAGACTTTGCTCGATGATTTCAGGAAAAAAATACAAAGAAATGGCTGAAGAATTTTTACATGGCGTAAATGTTATTGAGGTAACCTCAGGAGCAAAGACAGTACGTACAGCTAAATCATCAGTGATAGGTGTAATTGGTACTGCACCTGAAGCAGATGAGCAAAAATTTCCGCTAAATAAACCAGTGTTAGTTGCAGGAAGCTTAAAGGAAGCAGCAAAGCTCGGAAAGAGTGGCAGTTTACCTTCTGCAATAAATGGAATATTTTCCCAGATTGGTGCAACAGTAGTAGTTATTCGAGTTAAAGAAAGTGAAAACAGCGATCCAAAGCTCAAAGAAAGTGAAACTATTCAAAGTATAATCGGTGGAGTTGATAAAGAGACTGGAGAATATCAAGGGATAGAGGCATTCCTCAGTAGTGAAAGTATAGTTCATGTTGCTCCAAGAATATTAATTGCACCTCAGTTTACTCATCAGTTACCTGAAATAGATGGAGTAAATCCAGTAGTGAGTGCTTTAATTTCCATAGCAGAAAAATTAAGAGCAATTATTGTTGCAGATGGACCAAATACTAATGATGAAGAAGCAATAAAATGGAGAAAAAGTGTAGGTAGCTCAAGAATTTATATTGTTGATCCATGGGTTAAGGTATTTATTGAAGGAAAAGAAGAAATTTTACCGTCTAGCCCATTTGTAGCAGGTTTAATAGCGAAAGTAGATAGCGAGCAAGGCTTCTGGCACTCACCTTCAAATAAAGAAATAAACGGTATTGTTGGCACAAGCAGGCCTATTGATTTTACGCTCGGTAATACAAATTGTAGAGCAAACCACTTAAATGAAAATGAAGTAACAACGATAATTCATCAAAATGGCTATAGGCTTTGGGGCAATAGAACATGTTCAAATGACTCGAAATGGGCTTTTTTATCAGTGAGAAGGACTGCAGATTTAATCAATGATAGTTTACTTCGAGCTCATCTCTGGGCAGTTGATCGAAATATTACCAAAACTTATATAGATGATGTGATTGAGGGGGTGAATTCTTATTTGGCCAATTTAAAAGCGCAAGGAGCTATTATCAGTGGAAAATGTTATGCAACACCAGAACTCAATACACCAGCAAACATTGCAAGCGGGAAAGTGTATTTTGACTTCGAGTTTACACCACCATATCCAGCAGAACAGATTACTTTTAGGTCACACCTGGTGAGTGGTGCAATATTGTAAAAGGGGAGAAAGAGGAAAAAAATGTTACCGAAGATTTTAAAGAATTTTAACGTATTCGTAGATGGTCGTGGTTATGCAGGAAAAATAGATGAAATAACTTTGCCAAAGCTTACCATAAAAACAGAGCAGTTGTGTTAAAAGTCAATAGAAAAATGAAAAATACTGAAAATAATTTTCACTTATTTTAAAGGTATAAAAAGATGTTGCCAAAGATCTTAAAGAATTTTAACGTATTCGTTGATGGTCGTGGATATGCTGGTCGTATCGATGAAATTACTCTACCAAAGCTCACCATCAAAACTGAAGAATATCGTGCAGGAGGAATGGATATTCCAATAAGTATTGATATGGGAATGGAGAAACTTGAAGCAGACTTTACTTTTGCTGAGTATGATACAGAACTCTTCAGACTTTTTGGTTTGATAGATGGAAATTCAGTAGCTTTGACGCTCCGTGGTGGAATGCAAGGTAGTGGTAGCAATGATATTGAAGCAGTGGTTATAAATCTCAGGGGAATATTCAGAGAATTTGATTTTGGTAGCTGGAAGCCTGCTGAGAAAGCAACTCTCAAATGTACGGTAGCTGCTCATTATTATAAGCTCACCATATCTGGTCAGGAACTTATTGAAATTGATGCAGAAAATATGATCCGTAAAATTAATGGTGTTGATCAGATGGCCTTACTGCAGACAGTTTTAGGTATTTAAGTTGTAATTCTTGTCTTAAATTCTTTTAATAAGTGTGGACGTGGATAAGTGCTTTCAGTCTGTGTAAGCGCACTTATCCACGTCCACGCTTATCTGCCAATTAAGCGGATTTAGGGCTGTATTCCTTAGTAAAAACCCTGCCATCTCTTACTAAAGAGTTAGCGAGTAAAAGTAACTTTCTCATAGCAGCAGTGGAAGCAACTTTATATGGCTTTTTATATTGATCGTACAACCTATCAAAAAAAGTTTTTATGTAAGAATTCCCTTCCCGCGCACTAAGAATGCACATATGTAAAACTTTTCTGACCTGTGATCTACCACCCTGTATACACCTTTTTCCTTTACTAAAACCACTGTCTCGGTTAAATGGTGCTGTTCCGGAAAGGCTAGATATTTCTTTATGTCTGATAGTCCCTAGTTCTGGTAGATAACAAATCATAGTGATAGCTAAGATTTGACCTGCACCTGGCATACTAGTTATTGATATGTATTTTTTTTTAAGCTCTTGACTTTGATCAACCAATTCTATCATTTCATCTTCTAAGGATTGGATTTGATTTTGCAAAACAACGAGTAGCTCTTCCATTTGTTTGATTATGGATATATCAGTTACCTGATGAGCTTGGGTTTTTTGTATTTTTGCTATTTCTACTAGTTGATTTCTGCGAGATAATTTTTGCCTCAAACAGTCAACATTACTATTACTAACTTTTAAAGGAGTAACGCGCATATCTGTATTACTAATATAACGTGAGATGATGCTACAGTCTATTTTATCAGTTTTAGTAGCAATGCCAAGGCTTTTGGCATAATCTCTAACCCATCTAGGTTGAATGACATATACTTCGAAACTATTGCTTAGTAAAGTATAAGCACATAATTTTTCGTACCCACCAGTTGCTTCAAGTCCAACTTTGGTTACGTCATGTAACCGCAAAAAGTCGAGTATTTGATCAATAGCTTGAATGTTATTTTCAAATACTTTGTGATGTCCAAGTGGATGAATGTGGATATCTAGTTTGTTTTTGCTAACATCAATGCCAGCAATAATATTTGATGAATTCATAATTCCTCCATAGAATAATATATAATACTGCATTTTCCACCCTTATATACGAGCCTCAACGCTCAATCAGTTGTTCGGAACTTTCAGTATAATAAACCAAAGAAGAGAACCTTGCTCTGTTACGGTCCTTATGACCAAGGAATACCACGGTTCCTCTTCTCTGCATGTTCTTAGTATTACCACTTTGTAATATTTATGAACTTGTTTTTAACATATAAGGAGTACCGTGCTGGTGGTATGGATATTCCAATAAATATTGATATGGGCATGGAAAAGTTAGAAGCAGACTTTACTTTTTCTGAATACGATACAGAACTCTTTAGGCTATTTGGTCTAATAAATGGGAATTCAGTTTCTTTGACACTCAGAGGTGGAATGCAAGGTAATGATATTGAAGGAGTAATTATCAACCTTAGGGGCATATTCAAAGAATTTGATTTTGGTAGCTGGAAACCTGCTGAAAAAGCCACTCTAAAATGCACTGTAGCTGCTCATTATTATAAACTTACGATAGGTGGCAATGAGCTGATAGAGATCGATGCTGAAAATATGATAAGAAAGATAAATGGTGTTGATCAGATGGCCTTGCTACAAACGGTTTTAGGGATTTAATGGAATAGATGGATGCCTTTTCATATAACCACTTTTTTATTGAAAAATTACTGATAATACTGTATAATTATTAATGTTTTTTAAGCATTTGTGCTATGGCTTTATCTAAATTTCTCGACCCTAAAAATGATATAGCATTTCGCCGTATCTTTGGTACAGAAAAGAATAAAGATATCCTCATTCACTTTCTAAATGATATTTTGAGCTTTACTGGCAAAAATGCAATACAGGATATAGAGTTTTTAAGTACTATTCAAGATCCTGATATTGCATCTAAAAAGCAAAGTATTGTTGATGTGCTATGTAGAGATTCTATAGGAGTGCAATGGATAATTGAGATGCAGGTCGCTAAAACCAAAGGCTTTGAAAAACGTGCCCAATACTACGCTGCTAAAGCCTATTCAAGACAAGCGGATAAAGGTGATCAATACCATGACCTTAAGGAAATTATCTTTATTGCTATAGCAGATTGTATACTGTTTCCTGATAAGTCCGAGTACAAATCGAAGCATACTATTCGCGATGAAGATACTAATGAACATGATCTAAAAGATTTTTATTTTGTATTTATTGAATTGCCTAAATTTTCCAAAACTAAAGAAGATCAGCTTTCAAATATAGTTGAAAAGTGGGTCTACTTTTTTAGATATGCAGATGAAACTAGTGAAGAAGAGCTAGAGAGAATAATAGGAAGTGATCTAATAATTAAAAGAGCGTATGAAGAACTAAATAGGTTCAACTGGTCTGAAGAAGAATTTATAGCCTATGAACAAGAGATAAAGCGTATTCGTGATGAACAAGCTGTTCTTGCTCAAAAACTTGATGATGCCAAAAAAGAAGGAAAGATTGAAGGAAAGATTGAAGTTGCAAAAGCGATGTTGACTAATAATGTTGATATTAGCACTATTGTCAAGTGTACAGGTCTTTCTGTCGATGAAGTTCAAGAATTAATTCAAGTTGAGGAAAAATAAACCCTACTATCATCTTTATATTGAGAAATTTAGTATGAAGGATCGTTAATCAAACACAAAAACTATAGTAAAAAAAATTAGTTATGTAAAAGCCGATATAGACTTTTATTTAATTAACTTTTTAAGGAGAAACATGCAAGCTATAACACTTAATAACCCAATTACAGTTGATGGAATTTCTGTTTCAGAGTTATCAATGCGTGAACCTAAAGTAAGAGATTTACTTGCTATAGAACGCATAGAAGGCGAAGCTTTGAAAGAAGTAGCTTTAATTGCTAATCTAGCGTCTGTGCCAAAAGAAGTAGTTGAAGATTTATGTATTAAAGATTATGTAGAAATACAGAAGGTGCTAAAAGATTTTTTGTCGCCGCTGGAACAGAGGAGTTAAGATTCAATATTTTAAAACTTAGCTCAACAACAGGAAGTGGAATTGAGCAAATTATTAATATGAGTATAAAAGAGTTTCTAAAGTGGTTAGAAGTAAGTGAAGGAGTAACAAAAAAATGTCAATGCTTTCAATAAAAATAGGTGCAACGTTAGATGGCAGTTTTAATAATGCAATGACAGGTAGTGCAGCAAAGCTTTCTAAGTTGGGTGATAGTATAAAGCAGCTTGATTCATCAATGAAATCGGTTTCCAAATTTAAGCAACTAAATCATGATGCCCTTGAAGCCATGAAGAATTGGAAGGAAGCGGAGAAGAAAGCAAAAGAATCAGCTGCAGCAATTGCTAAAGAAAAGAAGGAAAAAAAAGAACCAAGCAAAGCACTGAAAAATGAATTTGAAAAATTGAAAGCATCGGCATCAAAGGCAAAAGAGGCTTATATTAAAAAGAGAGATGCACTTCACACATTAAATGAAGAAATAAGAAAAAGTGGAAAGGATATTAAATCTTTAGTGAGGGATCAAACTAAACTTGGTTCATCTATTGAAGTGCTAAAAGGGAAATACAGTAAACTAGGATCTGTAATACAAAAACAGCAAAATGCCTTGGCAAAAAAAGCGCATTATAGATCACAAGTAATGGAGACTATAGGACTAGGGCTTTCACTTGCAGCGCCAATTAAAGTTGCAATTGACTTTGAAAGTGCTATGGCTGATGTTAAAAAAGTAGTGCAATTTGATGAGAATGATGCAATTCATAATGAAAAAGCCGCAGAATTTGGCCAGAAATTAAAGGAATTATCCCGTACAATACCATTATCGGCTGCAGAGTTAGCAAAAATAGCTGCAAGTGGTGGTCAGCTTGGTATCGACAAAGATAAGCTACTTGGATTTACCACAACAGTAGCTAAAATGGCAACAGCGTTTGATATGTCCGCTGAACAAGCTGGTGATTCCATAGCTAAACTTTCTAACGTTTATGGAATTGATGTTAGTAAAATGGAACACGTTGGTAATGTAATCAATCACTTATCAGATAACACTGCTGCCAAAGCAAAAGATATGGTTGAAGCTCTAGCAATAGTTGGTGGTACTGCAAAACAATTTGGTCTTGATATCAAGGAAACAAGTAGTTTAGTAAATGCCTTCGTTAGTTTAGGTAAACAACCAGCAAAAGCAGGAACTGCCATAAATGCTTTACTTTCTAAGCTCCAAACTGCTGAAGGGCAAGAAAAAGAGTTCAAAGTAGCATTGGAATCGATAGGTATCACTGCAGAGGAAATGTCACAAAAGGTTGCTGAAAACGGGCAAAAAGCTCTACTTCATTTTTTTGAAACTTTAGAAAAAGTAGATAGACAGGAACGTTCACAAATCCTTCTCAATCTCTTTGGTCAAGAATATCAAGATGATATTGCATTGATAGTTGGAAGTTTGGAAGAATATAAAAAAGCAATAGGTTTTGTGGCTGACAAAGAAAAGTATAACAAATCTATGCAAAAGGAATTTAATAACCGTGCAAGTACTACAGCAAATAATTTGCAGCTACTTAAAAATACAATAGCAGAGCTAGGAATGAACTTAGGGTCAGTTATGCTACCTCCTTTAAATTGGATAAGTAAGATTTTGAGGTCTATATCTACAGGTATAGCTTGGTTCGCAGAGAAGTGTCCAATTTTGACTACAGGAGTTATGAGCATAATTTCAGCTCTTATTATTGGCAAGATTGCAGTGGTAGGTTTTGGTTATGCATTTGCATTGGCTGGAGGTGGACTATTAACTTTTAATGCTATTTTGCAGGGAACACTTTTGCCAGTATTAACTTCGTTATCAGCACGAGTAATTCCAGCAGTAATCATGGGACTGAAAGCTTTAACGCTAACCAATCCTATAGGAGCTGCTATTGCTGGACTATCAGTTGGTGCAGCACTTGTAATCGCTAATTGGCAAAAGGTAAAGGACTTTTTCTCAAGTATCTGGAAATCAATTACAAAACCTATAGAAAATTGGATTGGTATAGGAAAATTGTTTAATGATAATCCAATAAAAGCATTAGAGAAAACAGTAGAAGCAAAAATAGGCAGTGCAACTAGTGAAAATAGAAATGTTTTTAGTAAAGGAAATCCTTTATTAAATAATAATGCTTTTAGTGGAATTTCGAATAGTAGAACGAATATTGAAAGTGCTAGCGTGATTACAGAAAAAGGTTCTGTAGCAGATAATTCAGAGAAAGTTTTAAAAGACTGTGAAAAGTGTGAACAAAAAATTTTCAATCAAACTTTTACATTTAATATAAGTATTAAAGCAGAACCTAACCAAGATGTACGTAGTCTTGCTGATACAGTAATAAAAAGAATAAGAGAAAAATCGCGAGATGTTTTATTTGATTCAATAGAACCTATTTACTAATGTTTTCACTTGGTCCATATAAAATTTCTCCAACAGGGTTAAGGTGCAGTAAAGAGAATCGTTGGAATACCATAGAGTGTATTCACAAAGCTCCATTGTTGCAAAATATTGGCCAGGGAGTAGAAAATATAGATTTAGAAGGAGTCATTTATCTTAATAACTCTAATGGCTTAAACCAACTAAAAAATTTAAAGGAATCAATAGAAAATCAAGTATCCTATCCTTTAGTGGATAATACGGGTAATGTTTTAGGGCAGTTTGTAATTACACGATTAGAAGAAAAGCAAACGTCGTATTTTCCATGTGGATTAGCAAAAAAGGTTGAATTTAGCTTAAGTTTAAGGCGTTATGTATGACAGTACATTATATAGCACAAGAAAATGAAATGTTGGATTATATATGCTTTAAACACTATGGACATAGCTCTGGAGCAGTAGAAATAGTATTGGAAGAAAATCCTGGACTTGCAGATTATGGAAGTTTTTTGCCTGCAGGATTAAAAATCAAGTTACCTACAATACAAGAGCAGTTGAAAAAATCGAAGTTAAAAGTGTGGGAATAAATGAAACCTGAATTTAGCATCGAAGGAATAAAAGATCATGTAATATCGGTGCATCTTACTGATGAATCTGGTACTATAGATGATATCGCAGAGGTATGTGTTGATTATGGCAATGAAAATGTAGAAGTTCCAAATGAATTGAACATAGCACTAGGTTATAAGGAAACGGGAATCTTTCCAATGGGTGTATATACAGTCAATGAAGTTACGATACAAGGCCCACCTAAGACCCTACTAATAAAAGCTCATGCAACAAATTTAAGAATATCTTTGAAGGCAAAAGTATCAAAAGAATGGCACCAAATTACCATAGAAAACTTAGTAAAAGAAATAGCTCAAAAACATGGATATGGATACAAAGTCGCTGAGGAATTTAAGGATATATTGATACCCCACATCAACCAAATAGATGAAAGTGATATCAGCTTGTTAACTAAAATAGCAATAGAAAACGAAGCAATGGCAAAATTAGCTGGTGGGTATATATTATTTATTTCAAAAAACATGGCAAAATCAGCCACAGGAAAAGCTTTAGGAACAACGAATATTAGACCTCAAGACACAATTAATTGGAAAGTGCATTTTACCGTACGTGATAAGTATAATTCAGTAGTGGCAAAGTGGCATAGCTATGAAAAGGGCGAAACTATTAAAGAAACAGTTGGTAGCGGTGAGCCAAGTTATATTATGCTGGAACTTTACTCAAATGCAGAGTCAGCACTAAGTGCAGCAAATGCCAAGTTGAAACAATTGAAGCGTAACAATGAAACTTTAGATATAACTATGCCTGGTAATCCAGAGTTATTTGCAGAAGCTAAACTTAATCTTATAGGTTTTAATCAAGCAGTAGATGGTGAATGGATAGTTAATAGAGCGGAGCATACTTTAAATAGCTCAGGTTACCTTACTATGTTGTCAGCATCTTTGAGTAAGTAATGTTAATAAAAAATGAGTAAATGATCTATTTAATGTTAAAAAGATGTTGAATATGGATAAATTGGATCAAGATACAAAAAATAAGCTACATTTTTGGTGGCTTATAGCAGTAATAGTATGTATTATTGCTACCTATTCCTACATGAAGGCAAAAGCTGCAGGTAATTATAAAACGATATTACGCATTGCTTCTCAAAATTGTAACTTAGATGTAGTAAAGTTTTCAGTAGAAAATTTATTAAGTGTTAATACACGAGTTCCTAGATTAACAGCGCTACATTGTGCAGCAGAAGGAAACTGTCTAGAATTAGTAAAATTTCTAGTGAATGAAGGAGTTGATATAAATGATACAGGTAGATATAAAGGATGGACAGTATTACATTCTGCCTCATACGGAGGCAATTCAGAGATAGTTAAGTTCTTATTAGCAAGAGGTGCTAATCCTAATACTAGAGATACAGATGGAAAAAACCCTCGAGATGTAGCTGTAATAGAATCAAGGCACAACAAAGATAAACCTTACAGGGAAATCATAAAGCTACTTGCTAAAGCAGAGGATCAATACGAATCAACAAAAAGTAATCACTAAAGCTGTAAGTTTTCTATAATCTATATATAAATTTCCAAAACTATCCATAACAAATTAATCTTTTCACATGAAAAAGCAAAAAATCCCAATTACGGTAATTATTACCATATTAATCCAAACCGTAGCATTGATATGGTGGTTATCCAAGCTAGACTCAAGGGTACAATTTCACGATAAACTTATTGAATATGGTTTAATGGAAAAAGTGTTAGTACTTGAGGAAAGGGTAAAAAATCTTTCTGAAGAATTAGATGAGTTTAAATTGCAGGTTTTAAGCGGAAAAATTAAATCTTAACATCTTTACCTAAATTCACAATTGATTAAATACATTTTATCCGTTGACGGCGGAGGCATAAGGGGCATCATACCAGCCATTATTCTAGCAGAAATAGAGCAAAGGACAAGAAAACCGATAGCTGAAATCTTTGATCTTATGGCAGGTACTTCAACCGGTGGGATTGTTGTAGCAGGATTATGTAAAAAAGATGAACAGGGAAATCCCCAATATTCAGCCAATGATTTAGTTGAGCTTTACCAAGAATACGGGTCATATATTTTTAAATCTTCATTCTTTAGGCGATCAATATTATCTTGGTTTAACTGTGCACAATATCCACATAAAAATATTGAATCTGTACTGGATAAATATTTTGGTGATGATACCCTACAAAACACTTTAAGTAATGTAATGATTACAAGTTATGATATTCACAATAATTGTCGTGTGTCCAGAAAAGGCGAGTATGTTCAGTGGGAGGTAGACCCACCAGGATAAGAGTCGGAGTCCTGTAGCTAGGGTAGCAATATGGAGGGAAACCAAGATATTGAAGCCTACCGACAACGTTATCGTAAGGATAATGGCGAATTATCAGGTTGTAGCGAAAGCGAACACATAGGTGGCCTCGAAAGTGTGTAAAACTAAAGGCTGAGCTCACGGCAGTTGGGTGAAAGCAACATAGATAGCTGAAATACGAATGATACAGCATATCTACTTTAGCGGGGTGGTAGTGATGACATGATAATAAGGGAATACGAGGCAACTGGAGAAGCCCTCCTCATCCCAAGGAGAAATACCTTGGAGTGGTAGGTTCTATAACTGGAAACAGGAAATGAACTGAAGATGAAAGGGTGGCGGATGGGTGTGTAGTAGTGACGAAGTGAGGTAACGCTCATGGAGCAAAGGCACCCTACTAGTAGGAATCTTTTAACAAAAGGGAGGTAAAGGTAAAAATGATAAAAATGCCAATTAAATTACAAGACCTGAGAAGGAAGATATATACCAAAGCGAAGGCAAAACCGGAATGGCGATTCTGGGGAATCTATGTTCACGTATGTAAGATGGAGACGCTAGAAGAAGCATATAAGCTGACAAAGAAGAGTAATGGGGCACCAGGAATTGATAAGGTGACGTTCGAATCGATAGAAGCAGAAGGCTTAGAGAAGCATCTTCAACAAATCAGACGTGAACTAATAACCAAGACCTATAACCCAAATAGGAACCGGAGAAAGGAAATACCAAAAGCTGGAGGAAAACTCAGAGCGTTGAACATACCCTGCATTCGGGATAGAATAGTGCAAAGCGCACTAAAGCTAATAATTGAACCAATATTCGAATCTGACTTTCAGGACGGATCATATGGATATAGACCTAAGAGAAAAGCGCATGAAGCAATAAGCAGGGTAGCGAAAGCAGCAATCAAAGGCAATACAAAAGTTATTGACGTAGACCTAAAGTCCTACTTTGATAATGTGCGACATCATATTCTTATGGAAAAGATTTCCAAAAGGGTAAACGATAAAGAAATCATGCACTTGATTAAGCTAATCCTCAAAGTAGGAGGGAAACGAGGAATAGCACAAGGATCACCACTTTCACCACTACTAAGCAATATATACCTCAATGAGGTGGATAAAATGCTAGAGAAGGCAAAAGAGGTGACTAAAGAAGGAAAATATCAACATATAGAATACGCTAGATGGGCAGACGATCTAATGATACTGATAGATGGACACCAGAAATGGGAATGGCTTGAAAAATCAGTGCACAAAAGGTTACAAGAAGAATTAGCAAAAATAGAAGTAGAAGTAAACGAAGAAAAGACAAAAGTGATTAATCTTAAAGAAAAAGGGACATTCAGCTTCCTAGGATTTGATTTTCAACAGAACATCACAAAACAAGGAAAGTGGAATGTGAGGATAACACCCAAGATGAAAGCACGAACAAACCTACTTCAAAAATTGAAGGAAGTATTCCGCTGTTATAAATCGCAACCAATAGGAAAAGTGATTCATATCATTAATCCGATATTGAGAGGGTGGACAAACTACTTTAGGATTGGAAACACAAATCGAAGCTTTAGTTACGTCAAACATTGGGTAGAGAAGAAAATAAGACGCAATCTAATGAGAGCCAGAAAAGCAAAGAAAGGATTTGGCTGGAAGAGATGGAGTAGTGAATGGATATATAAAACTCTAGATCTTTATTCAGACTATAGAATAAGGTATTACATTCAGAAAGCCTTACCAGCACAATATGTTATAAATTTTGGTAAAGAAACTACTAGGAAAGCGTAGTGCGGGAAAATCGCATGCTGCGTTTGATGAGGCGGGAGCTGGAAACGTGAATATGGGAATTTTGGATTGAGGCCCAACATGAAAATAATGGATCAGCCACCAAACCCTAAAGAGGCGCGCCAGTTCTCGACCCTACCATTCTTCTTCAAAAACTGGAAAGAAGGTAATATTAAGCTGAAAGATGCACTCAGAGCTACAACAGCTGCACCTACTTATTTCATACCAAAACATTTAAAAGTTGATCAGATAGACAGAGTATTAGTGGATGGCGGGGTATTTGCAAATAATCCAGCGGCTTGTGCATATGCAAGTGGTAAGAGGTTATTTCCAAATGATGATATTCTACTGTTATCGATAGGTACTGGCAGAACAGATAGAAGCATAGCTAATTCAAGGAGATTTGGAAAGATAGGTTGGATAAAACCACTACTACATGTGATGTTTGCTTCAAGTTTAGATGCAGTTAACTACCAACTTGATCAAGTGATAGCTGATAAATATATACGTATACAATCACAATTGAAAATAGCATCACCTGACATGGATAATATTACATCAAAAAATATCAAATCTCTTCAGCAAGAGGCAAAGGCAATGATAGAGGATAATCAGGAACTGATGGATAAATTCTGTAATATCGTATCTTGATTTAGGTACAAATGCCAAGCAAGATAAAGAAATTATATAAAAAAACGAAAAAGAGTTTTAAGAATATAGTTTCATTCAAAAAACACACTAAGGGTCAAGAAGCTAAGCCGAAATTGCCATATAATGTAGAACAATCCCTAAATATGGTCTCATGGCAGAATAAGGTTAAAGTCTCTAAAGTAGAAAACATCAAAAAAAGTAATAAATGGGCAAAAGAAAAAATAAAGAGTTTAAAAATTAAGCCTGCAGAGAAGAATTCAAAAAGGGGAAACATATTCAAAAATGGCTTCACAAAACTGAAAGAAAAATTAAACCCAATAAAGGCTAAGAAAAACAAGATAATAGGAAGCAAGAAGTTAGCGTTTTTACTTACATCTGGCACTATTATAGCAATTTTGCCGATGTTCAATTTAGCTCCTCTTCCAGCATTAGCCATAACTTCCGCATGTGTTTTCAGTATTAATTTCATCGCAGTCAAAACATTAAAGAAGTTTATTAAACAACGCAAATTAGCGGGAAAATCCAAAACTTTAGATGAATCTGGAAAGTTAGAAAATGCTTCAGTTGAGCCAGCAAACAATAAGCAAGCTTTCAGAGATGGCAAATAGATGTATTAAGTATGTAACTATTTTCATTTATATCATAACACATTATATAAACTACCGTAGTTTTAATCCTGTTGGGAGCATAAGTTGCGCAATTTCCTCTGCAGTCAAGCCAGTTATTTGAGAAATATCATCAATAGAAACGCCTAGTATAAGTAGATTATTCGCAACCTTGATTGACTCTACTTTATCAATCTTTTCTTTGTAAATTTGCCTTCTTTGGGATAAAAATTCTACCCATATATCCAGTTCATCTCGTGATTCTTGATTGTTAATTCTTTTAGACTCTCTCGACCAACTTAATAGCTCTTTTTCTCCTTCACCATCAGTACTTTCAGAACAGTCTTCTTCCGTTGATTTAAGCATTAGATCTTCAGCATTTGCTGATAATATTTCTGCTGCTTTACATGCCACTTCACTTAAAAGGGTACTCTTTCCTTGTTCATAATAATGTATCTGCGGACCTCCTACACCAAGCTCTTTTCCTAATTTCTCTTGAGTATATTCTTGTATTATCCTCCACTTTTTCATCCCTTGTCTTTTGTTTGAACGCTTAGAACCCTTTTCCTCTTTATTATCATATTCATCAGTTGATAAGCCTGTTGCTCGGTAGATAATATCAGTAGCAAATCCTGCTTTTAGCATATTCTTTGCCATTCTTATTCTTGCTGTTTTTACATCACTTTCCTCTTCAGCTCGAATAAATTTAGTTAATGCATAAATTGCTTTGCATCCCCCTGTTTTTGTGTATTTTTCTATGAAATTGGACATCCACTGAGTCTTATCACAACAACGATTTTCTCTGAGTACTTTTTGTCTAGGAAGTAGATCGCTCAAACTAACTGATAATGCGTCTGCTATTGTTTGTAACTCTTCATCTGGAATGCCACATATCCCTAGTTCATATCTTCGCAGCGTATGATAGTTTATACCTGTTTTGTCTGCTAAGTCTTTTATGGTATATTTTCTTTTTAACCTCCAGCTTCTTACTTTTTGCGCTATTTTGTATCTTATAGAGATATTTGCCATGCCGCAACGGTTTTACGGAAATAAACATGTATACCCTGTTAATAGGCTTTTTGCTATAACCTACTTTGTCAAAAGATTAAATTTAGCTTATGTTTATTGGAAGAGCTCGGCTTGGACTGCGATTTATATAAAGCTTTTACGCAGTCCAATTTGAGAAGGAAGTCCTTTGTTTAACGTTTCCTAAATGCTTCTTGGCTACCTCCACATGCCCTATTTACCCACGACAGTGTTTCACTTGAGTGATCCGCCCTTATCTCCTCTTTGGCCTGCTCTTTACTCCACATGCCACTTCTTGTGAAACTTCCTCTTTCTACAGCTTCTTTGACTGTCGTTCCCCCAAAGAGGCAACCTTTTCCTATTATTTCACCTCTTTTTTGTAGTTCAGACCACATTTCTGTATCTGCTACTCTCACCTGTACTTGGTGGTCGTTTTCTGCTTTGTGGTACAGTATAACTCTTAGTCCACCAATGCTTGTTGGAAATGTTACCTCAAAAACGCTATTGTCCGATATATCAGTGTAATTTCTCTCACCTCCTTTCTCGTTTTTGACTTCAAATTCTCTATTGCCTATTTTTATGATGTTACATCTGTTTAGACCTAAGCCTTCTATTACTTTTGCAGGCTCTACTGTGCTACCCTCAGAAAATTCCGTATACGATGTTGTATTGTCTATTTCCACATCTATTACAGCTCCTTTTTGAACAGCACTTTCACCGACTTTCCTCAGTTCTTCAAGTTGCTTGTCTAGCTGTGGCTGCACCTCTTTTTGCAGTTCGTTATAAGTTTCACCTACCAGCTCATTCTGCAATAGCCTGTCATGAAACTCTGCACCCTTCAGCATTAATTCACGCATTATTTTTTTTAGTTCACCTTTTTTGACTTTGTGAAAATGTGTGCCTAATATCACATACTCGGAAAAACTCCATTCTCCTTCATGACATGCATTTATCCTTATTCCAGCAGATAGAGCTTGATCCACAACCTTATGCATCTCTTTTGGGCTGCCTGCTTTTACCACTGCACTTTTAAACCAGCTCAACTTTTTATTTTCCCTTGCACTTAGCTTTATTTTTTGCAAGCCTGAGGTAAATGGATTTAAATTTTCTGGATAATCTTCTTGATTACTTGCTGGTTTTGTACCATAAATATGGTCAAGTCCTTCTTCGAAGTTTATTTGGTTTTCGCGACCATCTCTACTAGGGGAAGGCATTGTACCTCCAGGATTTTGGTTATTAATTTTGCTCACAAAGTTAGACGGTTGTATATCAATGCCCTCAAGAGCACTAAATATTTTGCCCAATAACTTGCGGTTAATATTGAATTTACGATTTTTTTTATTTGGGTCTTTTCGAACCATTGTAATTTTTTTACTAGCCATATAAGCCTCCTATATTAAGCATATTATCTAAGTCTATAGCGCAATTTATTGCTTTACTATTAACTTAATATACAAATATTAGAAAGGTCTTGTATAGTTTGCAATTATTTATAACAAAAGAATAGAGCTTTTTGGGCTTTTATTCGTTTATTATAACTTAACATGCAAGTTATACAAAGATCTTGTATACTTTACAACTTTTGTGATGTCTTTTTCCAAATCTCAGCTATAGAAATATGCTTTCCTTAAAGCACTTATATTCATATTTCGTATTGTTTCCACTAGCAGTGGTAGCCAAACTTCCCAAACCTGAAAAATTTGGCATCCATCTTTATAACAGCTCTCTTTCCTTAAAGCTGCAATATCCTTTGTCCGTCACAATAATGTGATCCTCTAGCTCAATTCCCACCCCTTGACATGCTGACACTAATTCTCTAGTCATAACTTTATCATCTTCTGATGGTTCTAAACTCCCTCCTGGATGGTTGTGCGATTATACATATTGATACTCCTATAAAAAATTTGGGTTGTTGAGTTTACCATTTTTAAAATCCATAAGGGTTCTAACAGTTTCTGGTCTATCTTCAAATAAATACTTGCCTCTGGTTTTGCTATAGTCTTTTTGTATTTTTATTTTATCTCTCCTTATTCTATCGTAAAGCCACTGCCTGGAAACTTCAAGGATTTTTGCAACTTGTGAAATAGTAAGGTAGCCAGGCACTTTAATGGGGTGTGATTGCTCCTTTTTTCGCATAATATTATTTTTTAACCGAATATTTTTTACTGTATTTTCTAAAACAATATTCTTTGATTGTGAGGGAGAACGATACCCTTGTGTTTCTAAGTACTTGGCAATTTCTATATCCGTTTTACCCTCTTTACTTGACTTTATTATCGATTGCTCCATTTCTGTTGCAGTAGTCAATGCACGAAAGGAGCTTACTGGAATAGGAGCATGGAAAGTGGTAGTTTCTCTACCATGCCATACAATACGTATCTGCAAGCAATCACGCATGATTCGGTGTGCTACTACCTTATCAATCAGACAACGAACAAAAGATTTTCTTTGCTGACGTGACAGAACTGACTTATGCCAAATTTCTGGTAGTTTCTTACCTACATCTAAAAATATTGTTTTCAGTTCCTCGGATAATTGAGGAGTAGGTTTACTTGGATACTGACGTTCAAATGTAATTTCCGCTTGCTTGAGTTCATTCAATGCCTGTTCCCAACGTCTTTCAAGTTCTGCAGCTACAAGACGATTGTCAGGATCAACTTGATTAAATTGTCGTTCTGCCAATCTTACTTGGTATCTTAAGCGTTCTAATTGTTGTAAATGAGCTTTATTAATTTCTTGTTCAGATTGTAGCTGCGAGTTAATAGCCTTAGTATAAGCATCTAGCTCAATTTGACTAAGTGCTGCAAAAAATTTAGGAATTACTTCATTATCAATAATATCAGCAGGTAAAAACTGACATGAAGGGGAAAGATCACGTTGATGTTGGTAACTGCATTTATAATGATTTCCTCCTTTATACTGTACTATCATTTTGTGTCCACATTCTCCACAATAGATTATTCCATGTAATAATGCTGCACCTGGTCTAGCTATTCCACGTGTTCTACAGCGACGGTAATCCGCATGATTATCTTTAAGTATGATCTGAATCTTTGTAAAGGTTTCCCAATCTATGTAAGCTGGGTATTTATCTTTAATTAGAACTTTCCATTCTTCCATTGGTAGTCTTTTTGTTGTTTTATTAGCAGAAGATAGTTTGTGACGCGTAGTACAAGAACGACCATAAGCAAATGCTCCAGCATAAGCAGGGTTTTTGAGCATTGAGATAATTGCGTCAAAAGTTGGTTTTTTCCAATGCACTTCTTTAAAATTGTCATACCTAGGAATGGTAAGTTGGTTATTGTTAAAATACCTTACAACTTGTGCTGCTGTTCGTTTTTCTAGAAAAGTGTCAAAAACAAGCTTAATATGCTGCTGAACTTCAAGGTTAGGATCCTTACTCACGGAATCATCAATGTTACGAACGAAACCCACTGGAAGAGATAAGGCTAAATCTCCTCTGGTTGCCTTATTTACTAGTCCAGCATTTAGTCTGGCTCTTATAGTAGATAACTCCATTTCAGCAAGCTGTCCTTTCAGACCAAGTAACAACCGACCATTAATAGTACCAGGGTCATACACACCATCCCGATCAGCTATCAAACACTGTTTATAGCCACATATATCCAATAACGGATACCAATCAGAACAATTACGTGACAAACGAGTCACATCGTAGGATAGGATAATCCCTACCTTTGATAAAGTGACTTTAGCGAGAATCTCTTTATACCCTTCACGCTTTTCAGCACTAGCACCTGTTAAGCCGAGATCATTATCAATAACAACAATATTATCAGCTTTCCACCCAAGATCAATAGCTCTTTGTTTCAGCGCATACTGTAACTCCAAACTTTCTTGATTGCTCAGTGCTTGATGAGGTGTTGATTGTCTTATGTAAATTATCGCTTCGCGTGTTAAATGTTGTGCTGTAATTAGCTCTGATGTATTCATGGATGACCTCTTTGGACACTAATAATATGTTTTCTAAAATTTCTGATTTGAGACATTGCGGCATTTTTTTCCACACTCTATTTGGTTTACATGGCATAATTTATACTCCTTTGCTAAAGAAACAAATTCGTATAATGAATCCCATGTTAATTTACTTGTGAGAAAATCTTGCTTACTGGCTAAGTTGGTAGCAAGAAACGGGATACGCAGAATTATGTTATTACGATGAATAACAAATACATTACTACTACAATGGGCTCTTGAACTGATAAAGGATATAGGAAAAGTTCTGCCAAATAGCGGATGAGTTGGATCTGTAACTGTAATCTCTTTTTGGTTGTTGAATGGGGTATTAAGGTGGTTGATCGTGTGAAATTGCAACAGATGCTGCGTCAATCAGTAATCCCTGTTTTATTATTTCCCTCACATACAGAGGTACTCTGTCTATAGTTCCACAGTCTTGAATATACTCATATATCAAATGACCACTTCGATCTAAGTATATCACTCGTAAGCTTTCCTTTCGTGACTGCCCTATTGCTGCTTTAAAGTATTTTAGTAGCTCTTCTCTATTATCAAGAATTGACAGCTTTTTTAACTTACCTTTCAATATCCTATCGAAAATCTCTTTCAGGCAAAAGATATTTGCTATTGCTCCATCGTTCATTCCTGTAACATTTTTTAGCTCGTGAAAATCAGCATTAATTACCCTTCCTAAACTACTAAAGAGCTCCATTAGCTTTTTGGCAACTTCTTTTCTTTCTGTGTATGCAGATAGATTACGTTCCAGTAGCTCATAGTCAAGCAAAGACCTACCTCTGCTTGATAGAATACGAGTTTCTAATTTCTCTCTTCTCTCACTATTATTCATAAAAACCTCCAAGATCAACATTATATACAAATTCAGCGCCAGCTTTCTGACGCAGTAGTTCTCGAGGAATAACCCTCTTGAACTCTAAATTTGCAATGTTGTCCTTGTTGCTTGGGCACTGGGATGACAAGAAAGGAGCACTGCCATTATAGAGTAAAATGAGATCCCAGTGTCAAGCACTGGAATGACAAGAAGAGGGTACTTGGATAAGAGGCATTGCCCTTCTGGTAGCACAACGTTCGTACAGTTATGGAATGAATCGCGGTATGACGTAGGGAAACCTTTCTTGGGTTAGCTATACAATGCTAATAAGTGGCGAATCGTTGGTAAAACTAAGTCACTTTAGCTATAGAATGACAGAAAGGGTTTGCATTAGCCAAATTTTTAGTTGAGGTAGCATAAGAGGTTAAAGGAAAAGCTTTGTGTTAATGGATTCATTTCAGGTATAATACAGATAATACCACAATACTTATAAAATGGATCATGTTGTTAATGCGTATAATAGACTTGATACTCCTATAGTCAGGGGAGAAGGGGCATATCTTTTTGATAAAGATGGTAAAAAATATTTAGATTTTGCTGCAGGTATTTCTACAACTTCTTTAGGGCATTGTCATCCATACATTACAGACAAACTGAAAGAGCAATTGAGCTTACTATGGCACTGCTCTAACATTTTCACTATTCCCGAGCAAGAAAGGCTTGCTGACCGTTTAACAACCCTTACTTTTGCAGATAAAGTTTTTTTCTGCTCAAGTGGGCTTGAAGCAACAGAAGCTGCAATTAAGTTTATTCGTCGTTACTTTTATTCAAAAGGGCAAGCAAAACGTAATCGTATTATTACAATTGAAGGAGGGTTTCATGGCCGCAGTATTGCTGCAATTTCTGCTGGAGGCAATGAAAAATCACGCGAAGGTTTTGCTCCGCTCCTCTCTGGTTTTGATAAAGTGCCAAGAAATGATATTAAAGCATTAGAAGAAAAAATCAATAATGAAACAGCTGCTGTGTTTCTAGAGCCCATACAAAGCGAAGGTGGGGTATATCCACTAGACGTAGAATATCTTCAAAAAGTAAGGAAAATAACAAAAGCTCAAGGGATAATTTTGTGCTTTGATGAAGTGCAATGCGGATATGGACGCATCGGTTCTTTATTTTATTATCAAAATGTCGGCATTGAACCTGATATGCTAACCTGTGCAAAAGCTATGGGTAACGGTTTTCCTCTAGCTGCATGTTTAGTAAAAGATTACATAGCAGAAGCAATCACTCCAGGAACTCATGGATCAACCTATGGTGGCAATCCACTTGCCATGACTGTTGGTAATGCGGTACTCGATATAATGCTAAAAGAAGGCTTTTTTGATCATGTTAAAAGAATTAGTAAATATTTAAAAGAAAAGCTGTTGCCTTTAGCTAAAGAATTTCCTGAGATGATTTCAGAAGTTCGTGGAGAAGGGTTACTAATGGGAATAGAACTAGCAACTCCTGTAGCTGATAAAGTTATTAGTCGATCTCTTGATAAAGGTTTAATAATAACTAGGGTTTCAAACAACAAAGTAGTAAGGATAACCCCACCACTTATCATTGAGGATGAGCATGTGAATGCGGCGTGTAATATGCTTTATGATTTATTTTTTAAGATTAAAGATATATAAAATTCGGCAATATAAGTTCAGGCTTGCAAATGCCTTTCATAACATGTAAAATTAATTTTGTTTTTTATCACAATAACATCGTACTTTAATGGATTGGTTATTGGTCTTAGTATTATCAGCAATTTTTATTTTGTTAATTTTATCGTTTTTGTTCTCAGGAGCAGAAATAGGCTTAACCTCAATTAGCCGTTCTCGAGTTAATAAGCTAAAGCTAGACGGTAACAAAAGAGCCAGGATAATAGACCGCTTATTAAATAAGAAAGAATTGACAATAGGAACGGTATTGCTCGGCAATACAATTATTAATATTACTTGCTCTGCTTTATTTACAGCAATATTTATCAATTTTTTTGGAAATGAGGGCATTCTCCTATCAACAATTATAATGACATTTTGTATTTTATTATTCTGCGAAGTTCTACCAAAAACTTATGCTATTCAAAATCCTGAAAAATTTGCATCATTTTCTGCTTATTTTGTATTGTTTTTTGTAAAGATTTGTTCTCCATTGACGCTAGGTATTCAATTTATTGTTAACCTCATCCTGAAATTATGTGGACTGCATAAAGATAAGGAAGTAATATCTGCAGCGGATGCAATGCGTAATATGATTACTCTTCACCGTAGTGAAGGAACTATGTTACAACAGGATTTAGATATGCTAAGCAGCATACTTGATTTGGCTGAGACAGAAATATCACAAATTATGACCCATAGAAGAAATTTATTTTCTCTTGATATAAATCGAAGTAAAGAAGAGTTAATAAGGGAAATTTTAACTAGCAGTCATAGTAGGATACCTTTATGGCAAAAAGAACCAGATGATATTATCGGTGTAATTCACGTGAAGGGTCTAATAAATGCCTTGCGTGAAAAAAATAATAAAGCGGAAGAAGTTGACATTACCCAAGTTATGTCAAAGCCTTGGTTCATACCAGAAAGTACGCCGCTTAGTGTACAACTTCACAATTTCCGTAAGAATAGGAAACACTTTGCACTTGTTGTTGATGAATATGGAGCATTGCAAGGAATTGTAACTCTTGAGGATATATTAGAAGAAATAGTTGGAGAAATTTCCGATGAGCATGATTTGATTACGGAGAATTTTATAAAGAAGATGTCTGACAATGTGTATTATATAGAAGGAGAATCCACGATTAGAGATATTAACAGGCAGTTACACTGGAATCTTCCTAGTGAAGAAGCTACAACTCTAGCAGGTATGATTGTGAATGAAATAGAGCGCATTCCTGACGAAGGCGAGGAGTTTTCCATGTATGGTTTTCGCTTTAAGATTTTAAAAAAAGATAAAAATATTATTACTGTTGTTGAAGTGCAAGTAAAAACTGGTAATACTAGTAGCAGCAATTAATTAGTGGAGTTTCATGGAAGATACAGTAAAAATAACGGCTGAAGAGTTGAAGGGTTACATAGAGAGAATCGAAAAACTTGAACAAGAAAAGAGGGATGTGCAAGATCACATTCGTGATGTATATGCAAAAGCCGCAGATGAAGGTTGGGATATAAAAGTGATGAAACAAATTATTAGGCTGAGGAAGATGGATGATGATGACAGAGAGGAACAGGAAATATTGCTTGATACCTATAAACGTGCATTGGGAATGAGCTACGAAGAAGAGTTAAGTGAATAGCAGAATTGTAATTGGAATAAGTGGAGCATCTGGTTCTATTTACGGTGTACGTGTTTTAGAGGCGTTAAGAAATATTAATAGATCTCTTATCCCTGTCATCCGAGTAGCTGACACTGGGATCCAGGGAAAAAGAAATATAGATTCCAGCGTCACGCGCTGCAAATTTGGTTATGAAACTCATTTAGTGGTAAGTCGTGCTGGAAAAATAACTCTAGCTCATGAGATTAAAGAAAAACTTGAAGATATTACATCACTTGCAGATTTTTACTATTCTGAAGAAAAAATAGGAGAAAAAATAGCAAGTGGCTCATTTAAAACCTCAGGAATGATTGTAGCACCATGCTCTATGAAGACAATGTCTGAAATCGCATCAGGTGTTACTTCCAATCTATTGACAAGGGCTGCAGATGTAACGCTAAAAGAAAGAAGAAAATTAATTCTTATGGTGCGAGAGTCACCACTGCATCTTGGGCATTTACAAAATATGTTAAAATTAACGGAGATGGGAGCAATAATTGCTCCACCAGTGCCTGCTTTCTATATTAAACCAAAATCGTTGGATGATATTATTAATCATTCTGTTGGCAAAGTATTGGATTTATTTGATATCAAATTACCTGACTTTAAGGAGTGGCAAGGAAGTGACAATTATTATTGATGGTAAAAAAATAGCAAACGACCTATGTGAGAGGCTATCACAAAAAATTGATATTTTAAAGAGAGAGTATAACATTTTTCCTTGCCTGAAAGTAATTCTCGTGGGCAGCAATCCAGCAAGTCAGGTTTATGTTCGCAACAAACAGAAAAAAGCAGAATCAATAGGCATAAGTTCTGAGACCATTGTTTTGCCTAATAATATTTCAGAAGATGAATTGATTGAAAAAATCAATGAGTTAAATGAAGATCGATCTGTGCATGGCATTTTAGTACAGTTGCCTTTACCAAATCATATTAGTGCAAGCAGAGTAATTAACGCAGTAAGTATTGAAAAAGATGTAGATGGCTTCCACGATGAAAACGTTGGTAGATTAGTTAAAGGTGAAAAAAACTGCCTTATACCTTGCACTCCTAAAGGTTCTTTGCATTTAATTAAATCAATTGAAGAGAACCTTTCCGGTAAAAACGCAGTGGTGATTGGTAGGTCAAATATCGTGGGCAAGCCAATGTTTCACCTATTGCTGCAGGAAAATTGCACTGCTACCATCTTGCACTCACAGAGTAAAGATTTAGCTGAATATTGCTCTAAAGCGGATATAGTAGTTGCAGCAGTCGGAAAGCCAAATTTTGTTCAAGCAGACTGGATAAAGAAAGGTGCAATAGTGATCGATGTTGGCATAAATAGTGTTAATGTAGGAGAGCTTGTAGGTGATGTTGACTTTGAGGGAATAAAAGGGAAAGCCAAAGCTATTACCCCAGTACCCGGGGGCGTTGGCCCAATGACAATTGCATTTCTAATGATGAACACTGTTATTGCTGCTTGCTTGCAGAAGGGAGTTGATGCTTCTAATTTCATTAGTTGAGGTATGAAGAGGAAAGCTGTATGAAGATAGACATCTCACAATTAATAAAAAATTGAGATTTTTGAAATTCCTCAGTAGTCAAATTTATTAAATATTTAGGATCATCATCTATTCTTTTTCCTCTACAAGTAGTTAGTGGAATCATAAAATTTCTAGGCATAAGAAGCTTCGAACCTAATATATGAGCCAAACTTGATTTTCCAACCGTGGATACACCTGTAATAAAAATAATAGTCTTCATTTTATGAATTTACTTGCTATATGAACCATCGGAGAATTTTTTTTATAGTTTATAGTATCTATATTTTGCCATATACAACCATCAGAATCTTTTCCATCAGATTCTCGCTTTATTTCTCCTATGATTTCAATTTTGTATAAAACTGCTATATGTTTTAGACATTTATTTACATTGTCTTCATTATAATGATATAGGCTAGTAACTGTTTGGATTTGGTCGTATTGTTTCACTAAACAACCTGTTTCTTCTCTAATTTCTCTTACAAGTGCCTCTTCAAGCGTTTCAGCAATTTCTACCTGGTAAATCAAACAACCCTTTATAAGGACCTCGACTTTTTTTCACCAAAACTATACTTTTAGGTTTTAAAATTAAATCGTATACGCCTAAGTGAGAGTGATAAATAATATTATCTTTCATTAAACCAAAAATATTAGAGTTAATATAATAATTTAAAAAATCAATTATACAAAATAATGTATTATAAATACAATTACTCAATATAAAAATTCCACTTAACAAATTTATAAATTTGCAAGGAACTAAAAGTGAACATTAATAAAGCTATTTAACTGTATCAGTTTAGAATGATTTTAGAGGTTGTCCGGAAACTAGTAAATTCAAGAATATCATTGGGATTAGCCCCCTTATCCAACAAGCATCGAACTATTGGTACACAAACGTTATTTTTTCTGCATAGAATGGCAATGTGCAGTAGTGTTGTTTCTCTAATTGGACTACAATCAGTTAGCCTGAACCTAAAATTTATATCAAATCCGCTTCTTTCCCATTCTTTATATACTGCCTTAAGTTCTTCTTGCAACTGCAACCTATGCTTTACTTCATCAATAAATTTAGTTGGGTCGCCCTGACCGAAGTCAATACTATCACTTACTTTTGCAAGCATATTATTGAATTTTCCAAGCTGAAACATATCTTGTGGTGGCATACTACTAACCTCTAGAATAAAACCCTTTAAGTATACAGTAAAGCTAAAGGAAATCAAGGGTTCTTGCTTTCAACACTTATGTCTATCATCAGGACCTATAGCTTCGAAAAAGGTTTAGTGTTAAATTATTAGAAAATTACTTATAAAAATAAATCTTATGGAAAGTAGAACTAAGGCTTGGTTCATTTGGCTGATTAGTAACTTGGTTGTTATATTCAGCAACATGCAGATAATCTACACCTTTATAAGTGTGCATCTTGAAAAAGAACTTGGGCTCACAATCACGCAAGTTGCACTGGCTAATTCAGCATATACTTGGACTTTTGCTATCTTACAATTTTTTAGTGGGGCAACGTTTAATGTTTTTTCCAGTAAAAAAATTTATTTTTTCTCATTATCAACTATGATCTTGGGGTTTTTTGTCCTTATTAATAGTGACAATTTTTCCCATTTGATTTTGTCTCAAGTGTTGATTGCAACTGGAGCATCATTTGGTTTTATTGGTGCTGCTCATACAAGTAGCATATGTTTTTCCGCTGCCCAATTTGGACTAATGTTTTCACTAGTGCAGACAATTTCAAGCCTTTCTGCACTGATAATTCAAATATTGTTCTCTAGCTTGCTTGCCGAAGGTGCAGATTGGAAGAATCTGATTGTATGCATAATACTATTTGGTGTGTTGATATTTGTACTTACACTCTTTTGTCCAAACACACTTCCAGAAAGCAGTTCAGAAGAATGCACAATACAAAACTCTATAAGAACAGTAATGTGCTCTGTACTCACAGTGCTAAAATTAAGAGATATCTGGATAACTTCAGTGGTGGGTGCTATTACTTTTGGAACATTTTTAGCACTTAACACCCTGTGGGCTCCAAGATTACTGGGCAACTCAGAACTCAATGCAATGGAGTCAGGTATAGCAACCGCAATACTATGGCTTGGTCTTGCAGTTGGTGCTCCAATTGCAGATCGAATCTCAAACTTATTTAAAAATAGGAAATATGTAATTTCTGCTTTTGCTTTATTGCAAGGCGTTTCAATTATTATTTTACTATGCAGCCATTTAACAGTCCACGTTGTGTACTTTTGTATGTTAATGTTCGGGTTTTTTGCGGGAGGACATATGCTTAATTTTACTGTCGGCAGCGAGATTGTGAAACGAAAATACATTAGCACATCATCATCCATTATCAATGGGTTTATGTTTATTGGCAGTGGAGTTATAGTGTCAATGTTAGCACTTTTTACAGATTATCAAATGGCGCTTTTTGCAATATTCGTAACGTTGGCAACTGCCAGTATTTTAAATTATGCAACAAAGGAGACATACTCTAAAAAATAAAGTAGCTGAATCTCGAGTCGATTGCTATATTATATTTACGTATTGTAATATTTATCAATAATGGATCACGTTACAACAAAAGACACAACAGTAACTAAGGCAACGATAGCTGGAAATATAAACCAAGAAATAGGATTATCAAAGGAAGACTCTGCTTCGATAATAGATGATATATTGAACGAAATAAAGACAAGCTTGGCAAAGGATGGAATAGTAAAAATATCGTCATTTGGAACATTCTTGGTTAAGAAAAAGAAGGAAAGACCAGGAAATATACCAAATACATCAGAGAAAGTGATGATTCAGGCAAGAAATTCAGTTTCTTTTAGGCCTTCAAAAATTATAAAAAAATTAATCAATAATTAATGAATAAGGAAAAATTATTTTATACGATTGGGGAAGTAGCTGAAGAGCTACATTTGGAACAGCATGTTTTAAGATTTTGGGAAGGTCAATTTCATCAAATTAAGCCTACAAAGCGTAAAGGAAGAAGGCTATATGATCGTAAGTGTATAGAGGCCATAAAGAAAGTAAAATACATGCTATATGATAAAGGATATACAATAAAAGGAGTGCAAAAAGAATTTGGTAATGATATAAAAGTCAATCGTGATCCAAAGAATTTGTTGCAAGAACTTACCGATTTGAGGGACTATTTAACTAGTAAAATAAATAACGAGGAAAGTAATGAACAGGCGTGAAACACTACGTCTCGCTAAAATTTTGGAGTTTTGTGAGAGTTGATATATCTAAAATGTGGCATATAGCCTCATTTCTTATGTTATTAGCAATATTAATAGGCTGTGGCCTGCAAAAACCTGCACCTGTGCTGCTTAAAGGCGAAGAATTTTACGGAAAAAGAGAGCTGGAATATACAAGAGAGTATCATTTAACTAGGGAGCCTTCAGTGCAAAAAGAAAGTAGAAAAGCCATCATAAACAGGATATACAAAGATAATAATAATGCACAAAACGTGGAAATTAATGGGGTAAATTGTAAATTTGTAATGCCAGTTAAAGGTACAGTTATTTCATCTACCTCTTCTGATGAAATGTGTAAGGATGGCATAAAAATTGCTGCTCAAAATGGAACGAACGTAGTTGCCTCTGCACCTGGCAAAGTGGTATACGTAGGCAAAGGCTTGAGGTGGTATGGAAATTTAATTATAGTGGAACACAAAGATAATTATATGACTGTGTATTCCTATTTAAAAAACATACACGTTGAAATTGATGATAAAGTAAAGCAAGGTCAAGTAATCGGATCTGCAGGTAAATCAAGCACACAAGATAAAGATCCGCAGATGTGTTTCACAATACGGCATAATGGCCAAGCGGTTGATCCTTTGATGCATGTGAACTGTAATTGAATTTGGATTTATATGAAATATGATTTTAAGAATGTTGAAAAATTTTATCAAGATAAGTGGAATTTTTCTGTAAGCAAGAATAGCAAACGAGAAAAATGTTACGTGTTGGAGATGTTTCCATATCCATCTGGTAAGATTCACATGGGGCACCTGCGCAACTATGCAATAGGAGATGTGATAGCACGTTACAAGAGAGCTCGTGGATTTGAGGTTTTGCATCCTATTGGTTGGGACGCATTTGGATTACCAGCTGAAAATGCAGCAAGGGACAATAATATTAACCCTGCAGCGTGGACAAAAGAGAATATAGATAATATGCGTACGCAGCTTAGATCTATAGGTCTTTCTTATAACTGGGAACGTGAACTTTCCACATGTGAGCCTGACTATTACAAACACGAACAAAAATTTTTCTTGGATTTTTTAAAGCATGGACTTGCCTATCGAAAAGAGTCATGGGTTAACTGGGATCCAGTGGACCAAACAGTGCTTGCAAATGAACAGGTGGTTGATGGAAAAGGGTGGCGATCAGGTGCAGTTGTTGAAAAACGTAAGTTGTCCCAATGGTTTTTAAAGATTACTGATTTCGCTGAAGATTTACTCAAGTGCCTGCAAAGTTTGAAAAATTGGCCAGAAAAAGTCAAAACAATGCAGGAGCGTTGGATAGGAAAATCTGAAGGGGTAACTATAGAGTTTGAAGTAGTTGGCTTAAATAAGAAATTGAAGGTTTTTACAACTTATCCTCATACTTGGTTTGGAGCTTCTTTTTTTGCGGTAGCAGCAGAACACCCTATTGTGCAGGATCTTAAGGACAAAGAAATACGAGACTTTATCGATGGCATGAAAGCAAAGGAGGAAAATGACGAAAAAATAGGGATTTACACCGGATTGAGCGTCAAATACCCATTCATGGATAAAGAACTACCACTTTACATAGCGAATTTTGTATTGATGGAGTATGGGGAAGGGGCAATTTTTGGATGCCCTGCGCATGATCAGCGTGATTTTGAATTTGCACAGAAATACGATTTGCCGGTTATTCCTGTTATTTGTGAAAAGGGTGCACAAGCCATAGTGACTCTAGAAGAAGCCTACACTGGCGGCGAAATAATGTGCAACTCTGAATTCTTAAATGGATTGACGGTTAGTGAAGCAAAAAAAGTAATCACTAAAAAACTTGAAGAAAAAGGGATAGGTAAGAAAACAACAAACTATCGTCTACACGATTGGGGAGTTTCAAGACAGCGTTATTGGGGATGTCCTATACCTATCATATATTGCAAAGACTGTGGGACCGTTCCAGTGCCAGAAAAAGACCTTCCTGTAGTTCTACCAATAGATGTAGAATTTACAAGTGGTGGCAATCCGCTGGATAAGCACCCAACTTGGAAATTCGTTGATTGTCCAAAATGCGGAAAGCAAGCAGAGCGTGAAACTGATACATTCGACACCTTTTTTGAGTCTTCTTGGTATTTTGCTGCATTTTGCAGTGAGAATAAATCTATCAATAAGGGCGCGTGTAATTATTTTATGCCCGTGGATTATTATATAGGTGGAATAGAACATGCAATTCTGCATTTGCTTTACTCACGATTTTTCTGCCGTGCTTTAACCAAATGTGGTTATCTTGATATTAAAGAGCCTTTTTCTACTTTAATCACTCAAGGAATGGTCTGTCATGTAACTTACAAAGATGAGGATGGTAAATGGCTATTTCCTGAAGAAGCAAAAGAATTGATAGCGCAAGGTGCTAAGGTTCAAGTTGGGAAAGTCGAGAAGATGAGCAAATCGAAAAAGAATACGGTTGACCCAAACTTTATCATAGAAAAATATGGTGCTGATACTGCTCGCTTGTTTGTCTTATCTGACACTCCTCCAGAGAAAGATATGGAATGGTCCGACGACGGCGTTGAAGGCTGTTCTCGCTATATAAATAAGTTGTGGCGTATGGTAATGCAACTAAGGCCTGTGAATATACATTATGATAACGAAAGTGTTACAGGTAAACTTCTAGGGTATAGAAAAAAAATACATAAACTCTTACACGTACTTACAGATGACTTAGAAAACTGCAGATTAAACTGTGCAGTAGCAAAATTCCGTGAAATGACGAATTTAATAGCTGAGATAGACGTAAAAACTGGAAAATCTCTTATTGATGAAGGTATATGTATATTAATCAGAGTAATCGAACCGTTCATGCCACATCTAGCTGAAAGCCTATGGCAAGAAATAGGAGGTCAACCTTGGCCAAAAGCTGATGAATCATTATTAGTTGACGATACGGTAACTATAGCAGTGCAAATCAATGGAAAATTACGTACAACAATCAAGGTGGCAATTAACTTACCTCAAGAAGAATTGAAGAAAATAGCGATAGACTCTGTGTCCAGTAAGATCGATCAAAGCAAAGTTCGCACTGTATATGCTGTACCAAATAAGATAGTAAATATAGTTATATAAAAGACCTGAGTAGTACGTTTTATATAATCTGATTTTATGGCTATACTTTTTTTGACATGTGGTTATATCTTTTTTAATATAAAGGATATATACTTGTGCATTATATATATTTTTTTGTATGAGGAGTTATATGAAAATGAAAAGATTATGTGCTTTAGCTGTGTTGCTCACTTCATCTCTAGCAGGTGCAGCGAGTAATAGTGCAAGTAAGTCAGAAGATCAGTACTATGCAGGTTTAAACTTTGGTGCTGGATGGGGTGGTGGCTTTGCAATGAAACCTAGCGTTGTTTTTGGTTATCACCATGACAAAAACTCTAAATTTGAACTTGAGGTTCTTGCTAATATGAGTGATATTGCTCAGGACACAAGGAAAATAGGGGCTAGCTTGCTGGCAAATTACCGTTATTACCCTGACCTTGATATTGATCCTGTTAAACTATATGTCAGTGGAGGTTTAGGAGGATATCTCCAAATAGTACCTTTTGGCTTTGGTAACAGTGGTGCAAGTGCACCTGCAAGCACAGATGTTGGAGCTGCTGGAGAGAAGGCATCTTTAGTAGACAACATACTGGGTTCTATTTCCTATAAACTGAAGGTTGGTGTTGATTATGAAATTACTCCACAGATAGTTGGTGCAGTTGGTGTTACCGCAGGCGGGCAACTAAGTGGTATAAAAGCATTACAAATACCAGATGCAACTCTGGAGGTAGGAATACGTTATAATTTTTAATGCTGCTACTTAGTTCATAAAGGTAGAGACAATGTTGAGGATGAAATAAACAGCATTAAAAAAATCCGGAAACATATGAGATACTTTTCGAATATGGTTTTGAACGCTAACTATAGATTAGAAAAATAACAAGAAAAAGGGTAAACTCCTAGTATTTGTAACCGTTCACGGATTGTGAGAATGAATAAAGAACTAGGTCCAAAGTGTGATGGTATGGATTTAGTATAAATAATTCAGGATGCTTGTGTCCACTGGTTACATATAAATTCATAAGGTTTTGAGAGTTTTGAGTCTTTTTGCGTAATATAACAAAGTTGTAAAGGTGTAACCATAATTCCTCCTTCGATGGTAACTTCTTATACCAATTCTCATTGTTGGCCAGTCAAATAGGAGACATTGCAGAGTTGTTTAATTGTGGAGCTGGCAAGAGAAGTAATAAATTTGCACAAAGCACCCTCAAGCAGAGCAATTGTATCGTATATTTTATTGCGCAAAATGTTCTGTTTTACATATAACCAAAGCCTCTCAACAGTCAGGTGAGTATGGAGGTAGGTATATAATATCGATATTTTTAGGTACCTTTAAATTTTTTGACCTATGCCAACTAGCACAGTCCATAACGAGAAAAGCCTCTCGTGTTTCTAGATATTGCGACATCTGCTCAAGAAATATGTTCATGCAATCAGTGTTGACATTTGAGCTAGAACTCTCTCCATTTCTAGGATTAACCGCACTATAGAGATAGAAATTTTGCCTACCTAATTTTGTTTTAACCTGTGCCCTTTTTAAACCACCCATGTCCAACCTTTGAATGTGTGCCAAACCGTGATTCATCAAAGAAAAATAGCTCTTTTTCTGGATACTTGCTAATAGCTCCATTGAGATTTTTTTTTGAATTCCTCTTGTTTGCTTTTATCTTGTCCATTATGAACTGGTCTTGGTGTAATATATGAGAATTTCATCTTTTGCATATGGCGGTGTACTGTAGATTTGCTGATATTTAATCCGAACTTTTCCTGGATTCTTATTCTCATTTCTTTAATGGTAATATTAGGATTTTCTTCTATCCACTCTTCAATTTGCTGTAGTTGAGCCTGATTTAATTTAGTTTTTCTACGGCGTTGTGGAGGAGCAAACAGTTTTTCTTCTCTGCCAAATTTCAAGAGTTTTACCCACGAAGTTAGTGCGCTTCTCGAAATGCAATATATTTTTGCTACAGCCGTTATACTGTACTTTTTTGCTGCAATTACAGCATTTAGTTTTTTTGAAACATATGCATTATTCCTTACTTTCTTCAGCATTTCTTTTGCTGATTCTACTACTTTTTCATCCAATAATTTTGATCTTAATGCCATTTATACCTCAACTATTTTACTTACTTCATTATGGCTTTTCTTCCATCATTGTCCATCTGTTTGCCGTGTAATGGGAATTGGTATTATATATCATACCATCACACTTTGGACCTAAGCATTCTGTTCAACAAGCTAGAACTGCTATATTTGAATACATGGAAATTTTTACAAAAAACAGCGTAGGCATTCTGCTATTAATTATTGCATTCCTGAACATTGTGATTCATCATTCTTTTTGTAAAAAATTTTCTTAACTTTCTCTCCACTTTTTCTGGGTAAGGTCACAGAATTTTTTACTGGAAATCTTAATTTTGTCTTAGCAATAAATCAACTTAAGGTCATAATATCTTGACATTTATTTAATGTTGCTATATAATAGCTATGTACACTTTGTGTACTATAGCAATAAAATTACCTTGTAATAGGTGTATTGGACCCGAGGGCAGTACTCGGCGTCTCCACCATGTTTTTTAATTTATACGGGGACGAATAAGGATCGACATGCATAGTAAAGATGGTAGCTTTGCTCGGTTAGACACCACCGCTAAGAGTTCATAATTTAAATGCAAACGATAATTTTGCTGCTGAAGACAATGTTGCAATAGCTGCTTAATTTAAGCACTATAACTTCATTGCTATAAGCACGGTTCAGGGAACGCCGGGTAACAGAAGTTCCCCAAAAATTTATGTATGTGAAAGTTATATGGAGCAAACAGATTACAAAAAATTGCTTAATTCTGCTAAGTTTCAAGTTATCAAAAAGACTTTAGATGTTATATCAGGTAATGGTTTTACCCCTTACTTAGAAATATTATTTTTCACATATTTTAATGGTGTGACCATGCCAGATCGTTTGAAAAAGTCATACCCTACTCAAATGCTTATTATATTACAGCATCAATTCTATGATTTAAAAGTTTCTGAGGATAAATTTAGCGTCAGTTTGAGTTTTCAAGGAAAACAAGAGCGAATTACTATACCGTTTTTTGCTATTAGTGAGTTTCGTGATAAAATTTCAGGAGATGTTTTAATATTTGACAAAATCAGTATCGATTCTGATAAAGAATACAAAAGTGAAAAATGTACTGAAAAATTATCAAACGGTAGTATTATATCTATAGATCAACTGCGTGATGAGTAATTGCTCATCTTTGTAAACAAAAAATATTAATAGAAAAAAGTGGTCTAACTTAAGTAATAGAATAGAGGGTAGACAAATATGCTAAATCTTTAATTGTTTATTAACGCAGGTGGCAAAATTTTTCTTACATATCATCAACTTTCTTTATTGAAAAATTCAGAAAAATGTTGTATAATCATTAGTAGACTTTGGTAAAACTTATGGCAAACCCAAACATTAGTATAACTTTCAGCAAAGAAACTTTAGAGTGTCTTGCTGGATTAGCTAAAGTAAGAAATAAATCCATTCAAGATCTAGCAGAAAAATTAATGCAACAAGCAATCGAATTTGAAGAGGATACAATATTGGTTGAGCGTGCTATTGAACGCGATGTTCCAGGTGCGGAAGAGGTAGATGACAGCGAAGAAATCTGGAAGTAGTCTGTACACTATCAAATATCTCAAGAGTATTCGAAAGGACATATCAGCTTTTCCAGAAACTGTAAAATTAAGGATTAAAAATGCAATAAGAGGACGTATTGCAACCGATCCTATTGGTAATGGTGAACCATTACAAGGTAAATTTAAAGGACAAAGAAAACTAAGGATTTGTGACTATCGTATCATTTATGTGCGACCTGAAGTTGCATTGTTGTGATGGTTAAATTCCATCTCCCCAGACATCAGGGGTAAAGCATGGCCCACATTCTGAGAGGTGGCAACTTTTGGGATGCAAGCATGGGACAAAAGGAGGTAACACCAAACCTTATGGTGAATCCCTTCGAGCAAAGCTGCATAAGGTTACGAAAGAAACCTATGTTAGAACTGTCGTTACGCGGAATATGCGAAAAAAGGTTGAACACGCATAGACCAAAATGGTATGAGATAATTTAAGGAATTAGAATAGTAGATGTCTAGTTTTGATGTTCTTAATCTTCGGCGGAGAGTAGGAACCTAAGTGTGGCGTGAAACAAGAATGTAGAACAGGGTAACCATCATATTTGCTCTCTTGAGAAGGTAGCCAAACCGCAAGCTTTATGATGGAAGGATTGTCTAAGAAGCTAATGCCTGAAATAATATTCAGGATATGCTGACGTAGACACTATAATTTGGAAGGTAAAGTTGTAAGTAGTAGTAAATATGTTATGAACCAACAAAAAGTTAGGTATGAATGGAATGAAATTCCCTGGCGTAAGCTAGAGCAATCTTCATTTAAGCTGCAAAAACGAATTTACCAAGCTTCTAAATGTAATGATGTCAAAAGGATGCACAATCTTCAGAGACTATTACTCAAATCAACAAGTGCAAGGATGCTTGCTGTTAGAAGGGTAACTCAGGATAATAGAGGAAGAAAGACAGCAGGTATTGATGGAAAAGCTAGCCTTAAGCAAAAAGAAAGATTGCAATTAGCAAACTCTTTAAATATAAGGGAAAAAGCAAAACCATCAAGACGTGTTTGGATTCCAAAACCTGTTAAACCAACAGAATATCGTCCTCTTGGAATACCTACAATAGCAGATCGAGCAAAACAAACACTTGTAAAAATGGCTTTAGAACCTGAATGGGAGGCAAAATTTGAGCCTAACACTTATGGTTTTAGACCTGGTAGATCTTGTCACGATTCTATAAGAGCTATATTTGATGCACTAAAAAGAAAAATGGCATTTGTCTTGGATGCAGATATATCTGGATGCTTTGACAATATTGACCATAAGGTGTTATTGGAAAAGCTTCATACCACACCAACTATAGTAAAGATTATAAGAGGATGGTTAAAAGCTGGCATTATGGAAGGAAAAGTATTCCAATTTACTAAACAAGGTACAATTCAAGGGGGAACTATCTCACCTTTATTGGCTAATATTGCCTTGCATGGAATGGAATGCTACATAAAAAAAGCTTTGGCAAACGAACTTTTTTCTGATAAGAAAAAGAGACTTGGAAAAGCATCTCACAGGGATGCACAAAACTCATGCAAAGTAATTTTTTATGCAGATGACTGTGCGCCGTAGAAACACGGAAAGTGTTGAAGCTGTGCAGTAGATGAGGGAGGGCCCCTCGGAGCCGGTTTGCAAGAGCAGGCTTCAAACAGCCATAAGCTGCTTTGGTAAAGAGCTAAGGTAGTGAGCGTTATGGAAAAGGCACAATTATGTGTCATGTATGAAATAGAGAGACGAACGCAAGTGAACCACTGATGAAGTGTCGAAAGCGTAGAGACGACGTCAAAACCAGGGGGTAGTCGTTAACCTGGGATGAATCTACAGGGAGCTTGTTTACTGGGTAGGTGGCGTCCGGCATAAAAGTGGCGTGAATCTATTTTAGGCTATTGCATGGAACTACGGGAACCTGTCGTTTCGATGAAAAGGGAGAAGTCCAAAGAGCTGATCTCTGAGGATGAGAGTACCGATGCGAAAAACAGGGGCGGATTAGCTCGTAGTAGCGAAGAAGTTTCTGTAATGGAAATGGAGTGAAGGGGCTAAGTTATTTAGTTTTAATTATTTATCAACCGAAAGGGAGGAGTTAATGAATGAAACAAAGTCTTTTGATATACCAAAGCAACTTATTTGGAGAGCTTATAAACAAGTATCGAAAAATAAAGGTGCAGCAGGTGTAGATGAGGTCTCGATAACAAAGTTTGAAGAAAATCTAAAGGATAATCTATACAAATTATGGAATCGGATGTCATCCGGAAGTTATTTTCCAGAGCCGGTAAAAGCTGTTGCGATACCAAAAGATACAGGAGGGCAAAGAATTTTATGTGTGCCTTCAGTATTCGACAGGATAGCGCAAACAGCAGCTACAATGTATCTTGAGCCGTTAGTAGAACCGAAATTTCACGAAGATTCATATGGTTATAGACCAAATAAGTCTGCGCTGGATGCGGTATACACAGCACGGAAGAGATGTTGGAAAAATGATTGGACGGTAGATCTTGATATATCTGGATTTTTCGACAATCTGGACCACGATTTAGCACTGCAGGCTATCAAGAAACACACAGACTGCAAATGGGTCATACTGTATGTTGAGAGGTGGATGAAAGCCCCCATTCAGCAAGCAGATGGCAGTAGGGTAACAAGGGATAAAGGAGTTCCGCAAGGAGGTTCAATAAGCCCAATCATTTCAAGCATATTTATGCACCATGCGTTTGATATGTGGATGAAACAAAATTATCCAACAGTACCATTTGAAAGATATGTAGATGATGCGATAGTGCACTGCAGAACTAAAAGACAGGCAGGATTTATGAAAGTAATGATTGAAGAAAGATTGGCTAAGTGTAAATTGAAGTTACATCCTGAAAAGACACAGATTGTGTACAGTAAGGATGATGATAGAAAAGAACAATTTCCTAAACAAAGCTTTGATTTTCTAGGTTATACTTTTAGACCTAGAGTAGCAAAGAATAAGATGAGGAATTATTTCATCTCATTTCTACCTGCAATTAGTAACAAAGCCAAGAAGAAGATCAAGAAAACCATAAAGTCATGGAGAATACATCGGATTACATGGACCACACTAGAGGAAATATCGAAGAAAATAGATCCAATAGTCAGAGGCTGGTTTCAGTACTATGGCAGGTTTTATAAATCAGAGATGTATCCATCTCTCAGAAATATAGAGAGATACCTCATAAGATGGGTCAGGACAAAATATAAGAAACTTCGTGATCACGGAAGACTAGCAAAGCAATTTCTAGGAAAAGTGAGAAAGAGGTCTCCAAGTATTTTCTATCATTGGACACTTGGGTTAGGATCAAAAGGCTAAATAATGGGAGCTGTATAAGCCGAGAGGTTTCCGTGCAGTTCTGCGAGAGACTGGTGGGGAAGTTCCGCCGGTCTACTCTCCTTATCATTCTCCATGAAAGTGAAGAAATTATTCTTAGAGCGAAAACTTTAGTTGAAGAGTGGTTAAAAACCATTGGGTTGGAATTAAAACATTCAAAAACAAAAGTTTCCCATACGCTCAAACCTTACGGAGAACAAAAACCAGGTTTTGATTTTCTTGGATTTACAATACGACAATACCCAATAAAACGAGGTAGAAAAGATTACAAATTGCTAATTAAACCAAGTCGTAACTCTATAAAACAGCACGGGTTAGTTATAAAACATAAACTTAAAGCATTACGCAACGCACCCCAGGAAACCGTAATAAAACAACTCAATCTTATAATAAGAGGATGGAGTCAATATTACACTCCTGCAGTGTCAAGCAAAGTCTTTGGTTCATTGGATAATGATACACACAAAAAACTTTGGAAATGGGCAGTCTTTAGGCATCATAACAAAGGAAAAAGCTGGATTAAGAGGAAGTACTTTAAAAAATACGGCAATGATAACTGGCGATTCATGTTAAATGACAATCTATACCTTATTAAGCATAAGGATCATGCTATTAAATGGCACATTAAAGTGTCAGGAGACAGATCTCCTTATGATGGGAATTGGATATATTGGGCAAACCGTTCAAGGAGAGTACCAGGAAAATCACCAAGAGTAATAAAACTATTGAAATTACAACGAGGTAAATGTAACTGTTGTCAACTATATTTTAGGTCTGACGATGTAATTGAAGTACACCATAAAGACAAGAATAGGAACAACAATAATATTGCAAATTTATCTATGTTGCATGGACATTGTCATGATTACCTACATAAGAAGTGTGCATGACAGGCACCAAATTAGAGAGAAGCCGGATGTGGTGAAAGTCACAAGTCCGGTTTTGAAGTCGAGTGGGGAGAGGTGACTTTCCTCACTTAGATAACCGCGTAAACACTGTAGAACACAAAGTAACCATCGTTGCAATAGGACACAGAGATACCATTTACGAGAAGGCTAGGAAGATACTTAGTAGGCATTAAATATATTTACCCATTTTGAAGTTCCTATTACAAAAATAATATTAGTTACAATAGAAAATCTAAAGATTCTACATATATTTTTATACACCACTTCTTCCTGATCCATTTTCCTTATTGAAAAATTAAAAAAAATGCTATATACTTGTTATAGTAGTAGACTTTGGTAAAACATATGGCAAACGCTAACATAGCTCTCAGTAAAGAAACTTTACAGAATCTTACTAAGTTATCTGAACTTACTAAGCAGCCCGCTCAGGAATTAGCAGAGAAACTACTCGGAGAAGCAATTGAACTTGAAATGGACGACTTTTTACTATCTGTGGTTGCTAATGAGTATGACGTTGAAGGTGCAGAAACGGTTAGAAGTGAGGATGTAGATTGGAATATGCTATTGTCTTCTTAAAGAACGTCCTTAAGAAAAATATTCCGGACCTTCCAAAGACGATAAGGTCAAGGGTTGTAGACGCAATACATGATCGGCTTACAGTCGATCCATTGAATCTTGGTAAGCCACTACATTACAGCTTTAAAGGGCATAGAAGGCTAAGAGTTAGTGATTATCGCATTATATATAGCGTAAATACTGTAAAGTATGTAGTGATTATTGTTGCAGTAGGGCATAGAGACACCATTTATGAAGAGGCTTTGAAGATAATCAATACATATACTCTTCAGCAAATTCTATCTTCCTTGTTTATCAAGTTACATGAGTAAATTATACAGAAAATCTTAAAGATTTTATATATATAATTTTATACACCACTCCTTCCTGATCCATTCTCTACCTTAGGTGGCTTCGCTCAGCTCAAAGAAAGTTCATTTTTTTGGTTACCCCCCTATAAATTATATATTATATATATAATTAGGGGAGAGGCGACGAAAACAAGATTTAGAGTTTGAGGAGCCTCCGGTTCAAGGTAGAGAATGGATCAGGAAGGAGGGCTCAGGGTCGATGAATGTTAATTACCTTAAGGATTACATCGATTTAGATGTATGATCTCATATGTTTTTGTAGAAAGTTCAGCAAGCCAATGTTCGTGTAAGTGTTGTCATTTTTAACCTTTTATAGTATTCTTGCATATTGAAACTATAAAATTCAATTTATGTATTTACGTTCTATAACCCCAGTTTTAGAAAGATTTTCTAAGCTTTATCCTGCTTTGGGCATTACAGGACCTAGACAGTCTGGTAAAACAACCATTGCAAAAACGTTGTTTAAGCACTTGCCGTACGTATCTTTAGAAAATATTGACACTCGTTTTCAAGCGCAAAATGATCCTAGGGCATTTCTAGCTAATTATCGTCAGGGCGCTATTTTTGATGAAGTACAGCACGTACCTGAGTTGTTATCATATCTTCAAGAAATAGTTGATGAGTCTCCTGTAAAGGGTCGATATGTACTAACAGGGTCTCAAAATTTTGCTCTTAGTCATCATGTTTCTCAATCTCTTTCAGGGCGCATAGGCATGACAACACTATTGCCCCTGAGTTTATCTGAGCTCGGTACGTTTATAAATGTTAATTCAGCTATTTTTAAGGGAGGGTATCCTGGATTACATAGCCTTAACATGCATCCACTGGATTTCTACCCCAGCTACATTCAAACCTACATTGAGAGAGACGTTCGACAACTTAAAAATATTGAAAACATTGGTAGATTCCAAACCTTCCTCAAACTGTGTGCAGGTCGAGTAGGTCAGATTCTTAATTTATCATCTTTTGCTCAAGATTGTGGCATTTCTCATACAACTGTACGACAGTGGCTGAATATTTTGGAAGCTAGTTACCTAATATTTTTTCTTCAACCATTTCACCAAAGTTTCAACAAGCGTTTAATCAAGATGCCAAAGTTATACTTCTATGACACTGGTCTTGCTTGTACGCTCCTTGGTCTTGAAAAGGAGAGTCAATTAGAAACGCATTACCTTAAAGGAGCTCTGTTTGAAAATTTGATTGTATTGGAGATTTTCAAGAGGCGCCTCAATCAGGGATTACCTGCCAATCTATACTTTTGGCGCGACCGAACGGGACATAAAGTAGATTTATTAGCGGAATGGGGTGGTGACATTCATGCTATTGAAATTAAGGCTGGTTCCACGCTTCAGAGTGATTTTTTTAAAAATGTACAGTATTTCTGTGAACTCTCTCAAACAGCTAAGGGGTATTTAATCTACACAGGTCAGCAGAATGGTTCACACGCAAAAGTTAAACTTGTGCCAATAAATGAAATAGATCAACTATCAGAATAAAAACATTACTTACAATTCAATAATTCTCCAAAATCAATTATGTTTGAAAAGTAATCGCTGTCTATAACGTCGTCACTTACACCATTAACGTGAATAAGGACTGGACGACATGAAAAGCCTTTTGGACGCTTTAGTGTATCTATTTTTTTTTGTACTTCTTGTATTATTGAATGACCGATTTTATTTTTTGAAAATTTGATTTCGCAAATGTAGAGAGTGTTAAACTTTGTTTGAATCATGTAATCAATTTGACAACCGGAACTATTACTTGTCTTTCTCTGAAAAAATGGATTTTCGCTTACTATTCCATCAATTCCTAAGATACTATGTATGCTCTTTCTATTGCTCAGCACCAAATTTTCAAATTGAAGCCCAATCCACTCTGGTAGGAACCCCATAGAGTAGGTGTCACGATTAATTTTTCCTAGATTTTTTTCAATATATTTTAGATAAAATCTTACATAATTATCTTGAAGTCTGTACCTTCTGAGTCGTGAATCAGTACCAGTTTTTATACTCCAAGTATGATCCTTTACAATAAAACCAGCGAGCTCAAGCTCATGTAGATACTCGGAAATGCGTCCATGCCTTGCGATATCTAAAGCAGCACAAATTTCTTCCTGTTCTTTAGCTCCAGTAGAAAGAGCTCTCACTATTTGCTTATAAAAAGCTGTTTTTCGCATGAATAGATCTGAAAATATTTGGTCAAACTCCTCAACTAAAAATCCACCTTTTGTAAAACAAAGCTTTTTAATATTTTCTTCAGCACTGTGTTTAAAATTTACCTCTTCTAAATATTTTGGAATTCCGCCGGTTACTGCAAGTACCTTAAACTTTTCGTATGCTGAAATATTTTTTGGCCAAAATTCATTGCAATCAGAAAGTGATAACTCCCCGAGTGTTAAAGTCAACGATATTCTTCCCACAAAACCAGTACTACTAAGTATGTTTTTTTCGATCCAAGATGATGCAGATCCACAAATAACAAAAATTAGCTTGTTATTATTTTTTAGCTGTGTATCCCAAAAATTCTTTATTTTGCCCAAAAAAGTTGGATCTTTTGAGCCCATCCAAGAAATTTCATCAAAGAGCAATAATATTTTGCCAGATAGTAAACGTTCACCAACTGACCATAGTAAATCACTCCAATCATCATATCTAGCAAAAGACGTATTAAATTGTCTAGCAACTTGTCTAGAAAATTCATTAAGTTGATGGGATGTTGTAATATGCTTTTCTGGTGGCAAACCTGCAAATGAGTAATATTGCTCGAAATGCTTACCAAACTCTTGAATTAAACGACTTTTTCCTATACGACGCCTTCCTTTGACCACTACAAAAGATGCAGTATTTTTTTCTGTAAGCTCCAGCAGTTGTTTTAATTCAGCTTGCCTACCAATAAACGATAGAGACATAAAATACAAAATATAAATCTTTGTCTCCATTATACATGATGAAATTGGAGACGTAAATAAGTAAATTTTGATCTTTGTCTCTATTTTGAACTATCGAGTTATAAAAATAAACCAATCCAAATAGCAATACAAACAATTTTACTATTATTTAATTGCTAGTCTGGTATGTTAGACAATCGTGTTGGATACAAAAATGGATAACTATGCGGGAATTACTAAACGCGTTGCAGCGTATTTAGTTGACCAAACGATATTCCTAGTTTGCTGTTCATTCTTTTTTTTATTAATTTCATTTATATTACCAGAAGAATCTCTTGCAAGCTTTTTCAATCATGTTCTTCCTAACATTGACACAGGCCTTATATCAGGACGATATGAAATATTAGAAGACTTAGGTACATTACTAGAAAGTTTAGTATATATAGTATTAGAAGTATTAATGATAACAAGACTTGGTTGGACTCCAGGAAAATTACTATTTGGTATATACATAAAAGATACAAGCACGCTTGAAAACGCTGCTTTAATGCAAGTAGTGATAAGAAGTACTCTCAAGGCGCTCTTGTTTGTACCTCTCTATATTTCTGAGTGGTTTTTAATTTTACCAATCTTGGTTTTAATATTTGCAGCATTTGATAAACGCAAGCAGTTCTTTCACGATAAAATTGCAAACACGGTAGTGATAGACTATAAACCTGAAGAATGTCATTTAAATTTAAACTATGTGGGAATAACTAGACGTGTCATAGCACATATTATTGACCGTTTTATTATTATGGGAATTTCTTTAGTCTGGTTGATTCTTGTAGGAGTGATTTTTCACATTGCTGGATCTAAATTATTCGTTACACGTGCTCACTTATCTTTTTTGCTATCAATAGTATTCGGAGTATTCATGATAAGAAGATTTGGTGGCACTCCAGGACAATTGTTATGCGGCATTCATATAAAAGATGCAGATACACTTAACAATATTACTCTAATGCAAGCGATAATTAGGCATGCCCCGTTTGAAGTTATTTGCTTCCCTATACTCATCACGAGAAGGGAAATTTTTAATAATTATACCTCCGAATGGTGGCTTGACCCTTCATCAGGCTTAATCCTTATGGCCATAATACTAATTTTTGTATGTGCAATATTTGACAGGCGCAAGCAGTTTCTTCATGATAAAATTGCAAAGACAGTGGCTGTAAAGAGGAAAGCAGAAGTAATAGTAGTAAATAAACCTTCAAGCTGATTTTTTCAGTTGTAGGTTTATATTTAACTTTTTTCTATGCAATTTTTAATCTGTATTAACTTTACTTAGAAAAAGTTGTTGACACTAAAAATATTCGTGTTACAGGTAAGGTCATATTTGGTATTTACATAAATTGTCTACGACCATTTAGTTTTATAGTGAGGGTAATTTCTAATTACACTTAAGGGGGTGAAATGGGTATAGGTCAGCAACAGTTAACTGGTAAAATAGCTAGAAGAGATTTAATGTTACAGTCTAGCACTTTAAAGCAGGGAAGTCTAAGTGATAAAATTGATTGTGCAGAGGTAAGTAGCTTCATATATGATATTATCGCCGAAAATCAGAAGGATGATGCACGTAAACTTCTTAGTTTAGCGCTAAAAGTGAGGAAATTTTTGTCAAATGCTAATTTAGGTGGGTTTGTAAATGCTCTTCGCAAGTATATTACTGGGGAACTTATAGATAATTTTATAGAGCAGCTTATTGAAAAATATACAACCGAAGAACAACGTAAGGCTTTTATACAAGAAGTTTGTGAAATTGTTTTAGATCCTTTTCCTGGGCTCAGAGTTGCAGAGAAGTTTTCTCAGATATTAAATAAAGAATATGTCACAGAGGAATATAGCAATACATCTTTACACTTAGCTGCTGAGCAAGGTAATTTAAATGCAGTAAAATATTTTGTGGAAAAAGGTGGTGACATTAGTGCCCAAGATGAAATGGGCTACACACCTCTGCATTTGGCTGCTAAGCAAGGTAATTTAGATATAATAAAATACCTTGTAGAAAAAGGGGCTGATATTAATGTTAAAAGCAAGAGTGGTAGAACACCTCTATATGCAGCTTGTTCTCATCAAAACTTAGAACCTGTCTTGAAAGGAGCTAAGCAGCTAATTTAGCAAGCATAATAGTAATCATATTAAAGGAGATATTAGTTTTTGAAGTAAGAGGAATAATCCTTGCTCATACGTCTAAAATTGGAAAGCCAAGCAAAAGTTCTTTCAACAATCCACCGTTTAGGAATAACTTGAAATCCTACAGCATCAGCTGCTTTTTTAGTAATCGTATCCTGTTTTCAATAAACAGTAATTTTGCAATTTACCAATATATCCCTGATCAGCAAAAAACCTTTGTAGCGTTGGAGCTTTTCGTTTAGCTTGAGTAAAAAGATTTAGAGCACCATCACGATCTTGAATGCCTGCACTATGAACATCAGCTGTAATAATTAGGCCTATTGTATCCACAATGATGTGGCGTTTTCTACCCTTTATTTTCTTGCCAACATCATATCCTCTGGATCCCCTTTTTGAGTGGTTTTCACTGATTAATTATTCCTACCGAAGGTATTTCATTTTTGCCAACCATTTTTCTTACCTTTTTTACTAATATATCGTGTATTTCTTCCAATTTGCCACTATTACGCCACCTGAGAAAATAATCATACACCGTTTTCCATGGCGGAAAATCTTTTGGCAGCATTCTCCACTGGCAACCACCTTTCATTATGTATCTTATTGCATTAATAATTGTTCTAATATTGTGTTTTCTTGGCCGTCCTACTGCACCTTGTGCAACACTTGGCTCCAAAATTTCCCATTCTTTGTCACTTATATCACTTGGATACATTTTTACCTACTATTTTTTACTTATCTCATCATATTCTCTTTCTCATTTCTTTTCAAGACAGGTTCTAAGAAACAGGCAGAATTTATGAAAGTAATGATCGAAGAAAGATTGGCTGAGTATAAGTTGAAATTACATCCTGAGAAGACACAGATAGTGTACTGTAAGGATGATGATAGAAGAGAGGAATTTCCTACACAGAACTTTGATTTTCTAGGTTATACTTTTAGACCTAGAGTAGCAAAGAATAAGATGAGGAATTATTTCGTCTCATTTCTACCAGCAATTTGCAACAAAGCCAAGAAGAAGATCAAGAAAACCATAAAGTCATGGAGAATACATCGGATCACGTGGACCACATTAGAGGAAATATCGAAGAAAATAGATCCAATAGTCAGAGGCTGGCTATGGCAGGTTTTATAAATCGGAGATGTATACATCTCTCAGAAACATAGAGAGATACCTCATAAGATGGGTCAGGACAAAATACAAGAAACTTCGGGATCATGGAAGGCTAGCAAAGCAATTTCTAGGAAAAGTGAGAAAGAGGTCTCCAAATATTTTCTATCATTGGACACTTGGGTTAGGATCAAAAGGCTAAATAATGGGAGCTGTATAAACCGAGAGGTTTCCGTGCAGTTCTGCGAGAGACTGGTGCATAAGTGTTGAAAGTAATACAAAAAGGATATAAAGAGCTATTATTGCAGAAAAATGGAGGCAATAATGGATCAAATAGAAGGCATATTAAGCTTAATTAAAGACAAGGATTTGGAAAGGCTAGGAAAATTAAGTGAGATAGATAAATGCAATACTAAGTTAGTGGGCAAAATCATATTTAAAGGCTTAATGAAGTTAATATTAATGGGTCAGAAAACAAGCTTAAGAGCATTAGCAATGGTAATAAACAGGTGTGTGATAGATAAAAATGATGACAAAAGTACAGTCACATAAAGTGGCTTGTCGAAAAGGTTAAAAGTTCTGATTATTTTAAGGGAGTATATATTGATCTGATAAACAAAGTTGAAAAATTGTTGCCCAAAAAAACGTCACATGATTTACATAGATTTGATTCAACAATCATAAATTTATCAGGGTATCTTATAAAAGATGGACTAAAGTTAGGTAACCAAAGTAATAAGTCAAAGTAAGTCTGGGATTAAAAGGACAATTGCCAACAAGTATAAGGTTTTGTAAAGGGCAAGAAGAAGGTAGTGAAGACATAGCACTGGTAAGGGCAATCAACGAAGCAAAAGTTAAAAAAGAGGATATTTTGCTATTTGATAGGGGAATCAGAAAGGTTGGAACTTTTGCTGAGTTTGATGAGAAGGAATACAAATTTATAACAAGAGTTGAAACAAGCAGAAAGCATGATGTTGTAAGTAGGAGTAAAGTTATTCAAGGACAACAGCAAGATGGATCAGAAATTTTAGAAGATATAATAGTTAATCTTTATCGCGCACAGGGCAAAATTGCAGAAAAGCATAACTTACGTTTGATAAAAATCAAAAACAAGGCAGGAAATGAAATATGGTTTTTAACTAACTTGTTTACGATGCCTGCTTATGATGTTGCACAGGCGTATAGGCGAAGGTGGGACATAGAAGTATTCTTCAAATTTATAAAGCAAAACCTTGGATATAAACACTTTTTGAGCCATAGCATGAACGGAATGAAAGTATATATTTATATGATTATTATTACAGCCCTGCTGTTTCTCGTTTATAAAATTAAAAACAATTTACATGGATTTAAAATGGCATTATTGCAATTTACACTAGATCTTAATGATTCTTTTATACGCTCAATTGTTTTACTATCAGGAGGTAATTTACATGTTGTCGATCATCTTATATCACGCCATTTTTGATACTTTCAACACTTATGCACCAGTCTCTCGCAGAACTGTACGTAAAGTAGAGTGGGCAGCCAGCGAGTTACTTGTTAAGTACTTTTCCAACGTATCTGTTCAGCGGAGCGGCAGAAAATGGCTGAACAAACAAAATCGTTAGAATAAAACGGGCCAAATACGGTGTAATGTGGTTGATTTTTTTACACTTTACGGGAGTGTTAAATAAACCATACGCGTCAAGTTAAGGCCCAATATAGCACCATTTAAAGTGGGTATCTTGTTTGTTACATTTATTTTTTTGGAAATTTTGATCTAAAATAAGATAATTCTTTTAGAAGAGTCTATAAATTACTAGCTTTATTACTTAATATCTAAAATAATTTTTACCACTTTTCTTTTTCCTTATGCTACTTTCCCTTAACTTGACGCGTATGGTTTATTTAACACTCCCAGGCCATTAAAAGACGATCCTCCATGCACTGCTTATTTGGCTTTCCACCTTTTGCCTTTTTCTTAGTCTCTTCCTCTATTAAAATTTGAATTACTTTTTTAAATGTTTTTTTTACTCCTGTTAACCTACGAAATTCTTCTTCATCAAGCTTGTTTATTTGTTCAAATTTCATATCTTCACTAATATATTACCTTCCTTATAGTACTCCTTTTCTTTAGTTATGCAAGAAGTCTAATGAAGGAACGCTTAAAAGGGATAGAAGAAGAGAAAAAAAGGTAGTTGACCAAAAGGCAGTAGAAAAGGGAATGAATCTTATTATAAATAGCATAAAGAGTCTTTATTCTAGTGTAAAATCGAACTTGGAACAGCTAGATTGGCGAACTAAACGTGGTATTATTAAAGCATTAATAGAACAAATTAACATTGGTCGTGATCAGGTAGAAGTAGCATTTCGGATCGAAGAACCAGTGTAGGATGGAGAAATTTTTAATTTGCAACATTGTACTGAACGTCATAAAATTGAAGCTATTTTATTTAACTTCGCAATCTCTGCAGCAGATTAAAATGACAAGAAAACTCGTATTTGGCGTACTATTGTTTAATTTTTTGCACTATGTGCATCGTATGTCTTTATAAAATTTCTAGGTTTTTACCTACATAAGCCGAAACGCGCTTACAAAGCGTTTAAGACAGCAAAAAACGTCAAATTGACAAGGGAGAATTTGAATACTAGCTACTCTGGGTTTTCTTTGCCTTTTTTCCTGCTTAGTAAATTTCTTAAACACTTGCGGTGTAGGTTAGTTGCAAGTTAAAAGCAGCTAAATCGCTCTTAATCAAGCGTTTTAGAATAAAAAAAACGCCGATATTTTAGTACATAGTAAATAGCCAACCACCACGGGGCTTCTTTTGCCTTTTTTTCATTTGGTAAATTTCTTAATGTTTATGGCTAAACGACAACCGTCATCCCGCTGCTTGTTAGCGGGATCTATGCTTTGAGATACCACGAATGAATCGCGGTATGACGGTTCGTGGTGGTATGACGATAAGCTCGTCATCCCGCTACGTGTTAGCGGATGAGATACCGCGAGTGAATCGCGGTATGACGGTTCGCGGTGGCATGATGTAGGACTGCTGTGACACCATTATAGAGTGAACCAGTGTCAGCTACTTGCATAGAAAATGTTTATGACTAATTTTTAGATCAAACATGGAATTTCGACAAACTTAACTTTTTTGTGAGATTGTTCAGCAACAATAAACAAGTTAGGTGCAAAGGTTATGGCAATAGAAAAGGAAAAGTTTTTTTTAATAATACGAGAAGTAAGTGAAAGCAAAGACTTAAGCAGTGATAATGTATTAAAAAAAGTACGAGATAAATTAAAAGAAAAGAGTGATGAGAACGGAATAGATTCTCCATATACAATAGTATATAACATATTTAAATCTCACAGTTTTTATAAAAACCACGAATTTAAGCTGCAAATGCCAGATAGCACTACAGCACGAGGTACATTATTACATTTTGCTGTACAATGCGGTAATGCACTAATGGTGAAGCTCCTACTGGAAAATAAAGTAAGTGCTACTATGAAAGATCACTCTGGACTGACTCCTTGGGACATTGCTACTTCGAATAGTAATCAAGAGATAGTGCAGCTTTTACTAAGTGCTAACGCAAATCCTCAATTAGAAAAGAATAAAGACAAAACTCCAAGAGATATCATAATAAAAACGAATAAAACTCCAGAAGGTTTAGTTGTGAACGGGAATAATGCAGCTGCTGCACCAGCAAATGTTATAAGTCCTTATTTGAAACAACATGATGCTACACGTAATGATAAACAGACTTCTGTTACGGGTGAAAGTAGTGACAGTACAGTAGATGAGCAATACCAACGTGTTAATGTTAAGAGTATGGTAAAAAAAATTGAGTCACCGAAAAAAACAAATGCTACATATAGTAATGAACAGACCTCTATCTCTTTAAATGAAAGTAGTAGTAGTGACGACAGTGGAATATGTACTGAATCAGAAGATGGAGAAGACATTGATGCAAAAAATGAAGAATTAAAAAAATTAGAAAAGGAACTAGGAGAATCAAAAAGTTGTATAGCTGAACATGAGACTAAGTTGAAAGAATCCAATGAAGAGAATGAGTCACTAAAACAAAAAATGCAAGATCTAGGAAATGAAAACACAGAGCTTAAGGATAAATTAGACAAAACAGAAAGTCAGTATTCTAAAACAGAAGTGTCGCTAGAAAAAGTAGGAAAAAGACAATTTTCCCCAAAAGTTGCCTACGCGAGCCTTGCAGCTATGTTAGTAGTAGGTGCTGCTCTTAGTATCGCTTCCGGATTGTCTGCTCTATTAATAGTTGCAGCTTCTGTGGTATCTGCACTGATAGCCGGTGGCATTACATACACAATATCAAAACCCATCGCTCCTGACACTGAATTGAAAGGAGTGAATATTCAAGGTTCAGCGCAACATGGTGTTTGTAAAACTTAGCACCTACATCTGTACGAACATTGCAGTTTGCAGATGCAAGTAGCTGACACTGGAATCCCAAAAAAAGGATCCCAGTGCCCAGACACTGGGATGACACCCTTTTGGATGGAAAGCTACTTTCATGACATCATCATAAAGTAAACCAGTGTCAGCTACTCGGATGACAAGAAGAGGGCACTGGAATGACATCACAGGGGCACTGGAATGACATCACAGGGGCACTGGGATGACAGGAAAAGGAGGCTACTCAGATGACGGGAAGGGGGTACTTGGATGACACCTATAGCCCTAGCGCGTAAAAGTATTTGCAAGTTACACAGTAGTATGAATTTTTTACTTCGGTAGTTTTTTTATTACAGTTATAATCATAAAAGTAGTTGAGTTTAATTGATATGAAAACTTTTACGAAAAATTTTAAAAATAACGAAAAAAAGCTAGAGGAGTTTAATAAGGAAATTGAAGATATAACAACTATAGCTCAAGATAAATTTGCACATGAACTTGAAAATATCGCATATGACAGTGTGCAAAAATTTCGCAGTCTGCTTGCTAAAGAGTTAAACTCCATCTTCAATAATATTCATTCTCAAAATGTTAATCTACTAAAATCCAGCCTAGTTGAATATGTTATAAGTTCAAATTTTATCAATAAAAAAGGAGAAACAGCTTTAATACGTTCTCTTCTTAATATATTCATACGATAAAGAATTCAAGCACTCAGAGTTGTATAAGTATTGCTGCGCCAATTCAACTTAATATTGAATGCAAGCTGCATAGCTAAAGTAAGTAAGATTTGCCCCACGATAAACGAGGTAAACCTTACTTATTCTAGCTATATACAAAAAAGGAGGGTTATTATGTCAATAAGATCTACTTCACCAAGAATACATGTGCAACGTAAATCTAAGCCTGAATCTTTTCCAGTTACTTTAGAAAAGGTTAAATCTTTTTTACGCATTGAGAACGATCAAGATGATAAGTTGATTTCAGATCTAATTTTTATGGCAACTGACTATGCTGAGTGGCATATGGAAAAGTCACTGGTGAAACAAACATGGCAAGTTTCATATGAAGATTATGTACCTCGTAGGATCTATTTAAGCTATGGCCCTGTGAGTAAGATAGTATTGGCTACTGCAATGATGTCTAAAGGTCAAGAGAAGAGAACACTTAAGTATTATTTTAGTGATGTAGGGAGCTACGTTGAGTTTTTCAATTATTTGAATGCAATAAGAGCAGATGTTGTATACGAGGCTGGCTATGACAATGTTCCTGAGCAGATAAAACTAGGTATTATGCGGCATGTTTCTGCTATTTACAAAGATCGTGAATCGGGGGTAAGTAGCCATTTGTCTGAAGTGAAGAAGGTGTATTCTCCATTTCGCGAACCAAAGGTTGTTTTGTAGCTCTTTCTTGTCATCCAAACTGGGCTACCTACGTCATACCGTTACGGTATCTCACATAGATCCCGCTAACAAGCAGCGGGATGACGATAATGTAGCACTACGTCATACCGTCACGGTATCTCGGCCGCTAACAAGCAGAGGGATGACAGCAGTCCTACGTCATACCGCGATTCATTCGCGGTATCTCTTAGCATAGATCACGCTAACAAGCAGAGGGATGACAGCAGTCCTACGTCATACCGCGATTCACTCGCGGTATCTCTTAGCATAGATCCCGCTAACAAGTAGCGGGATGACAGCAGTCCTACGTCATACCGCGATTCATTCGCGGTATCTCTTAGCATAGATCCCGCTAACAAGTAGCGGGATGACGAGTTTGTATCACTGCTTATGTTTTAGCTATATATCTTTCGAGGATTAATCATGGAAAAAATTCAAGCTATAAACGAGTTGTACAATAGTATTTATGCAGCACTAAAAGCAAACTCTGATTTAAGGAAATATGTTACTAACATTTATGACTACTTACCTAAACAGGTCACCATTCCTTACCTAAGATTGCGCGTAGTGAATTATAATAATCTGCACATGCTGTCCAATTTTGCTACAAAGGCAAGATTTTCATGCGACATATATACCCATCATATAGGCAGTATGTTTGCCATTATAAGGCATATTAACTTGATACTTAAGAGTATTAAATATTCTGATAATGAAACTATTTTGGAAAGTAATTGTGCTATGAGTCAGCACGATGAAATTTTACATTCAACAATTAATTTTGATATTTTAATGAAAGGAGGTGATAATGAGCAAATTACAGCTAAAAATTAAAGATCATGACAATAATTTTATTGTGTTAAATAATATACGAAACCTAAGGTTTACTTTGCGTAATAACAGAGAAGAGGTGAAAGATATTTCTTCTTTTGGCTGGAGAAAAGTGCTCGATTGTGCTGGAAGCAGACACATTACGATAAAAATTAATGGAATTTTAGACTCTGTATTAGCTGATGAATTATTACGTAATTCTGCTATATTAAACTCTAATAATGATTATGAAATTAATTTTAACACTAAGGAAAAGATCAGATTACGGTGTTCAGTTGAACTGTATGAGAGATATTATGACCCCGCTGCTTTTGACAGCTTTACTGTAATTTTAGCGAGTGCTGAAGTTGTAAACGCTTTTCATTAATGTTAATTTAATTTTTTCATATACAATAGTAACTGGTGAGAATTTTAACTAAATTAAAAAAAATCATGAACGACGAAGACCTTTTCGAGAAAGACGGTGATAATATTGAAGAAAATAACGATGATAAAAGAGAGAAAAGTTTAGAAAATGAAAATCAGCAAAATCAAGAAGAACAATACAAAGAGGAAGATAAGCAATACATAATACAGTATATTCAAGACTATTTAAAAGCTTTTGAGGATATTCTAAATCAGATCGACGAAGGAATTGATAATTCGGATAGTTACGAAAGGACTATGCAAATAAAGCGAAGCATAGACAGGCTCATAGAGACTTTATATAGTCAGGCTGCGTCTGAAGATATTGATGCAGAATTTGAAACCACAAAGCATACTCGCGATAAATCAGAATCTATGAAAAGAGTTAGAGAGAAAAGAAGGAAGCAAGCAATAGAAGAAGTATTAAGTAGCATGTTTGCCCAGCAACAAAAGGAGCTAATGAACGCTAAACACTTAAGTCATGGACATGAAACAGCACATGATGATGAAGCAAAAAAACGAGTGAAGTCTTCAATCAGGGGAGTGTTGTTTTCGGTGATTGCTCATAGGATGGATCCAAGAAGGAGAGCAGGGGAAACTGCTGACGATAACGAAAAGCAAGCTCATATATATGGCAGGGAAGCAGTTGGTGGAGCTTTAGGTGCATTGTTAAAAACATTTTTAACAGCAGTTACTGCCGTTGTGCGCGAAATTGCTAAACCACTTCAGAAGCAGGAAACATCTTTTGCAAAACAAGTTGAAGAAAGCAGAAACGCAGATTCACAAAAGGGTCGATCTGTATAGACTTTTCCTTGTAATAATCTTTCGATTCTACTGTCTGTTAATTCATAATTAGGGTTATATAGCTAAACTGAAAAAAGGTTACCCCAGAAGGGATAAAAAGGTATAAAATGGCTTTAGATAAGGTAGAATGATGCCAAAGTGAGGATCTGAGGGAACGTGTTTTGAAAGTAGTAGACGAGAAAAAAATGACTATGGAGGAGATAAGCAAGAGAAAAGATAATTGAAAAATTTGGCAATATGTGCAAAGACAAAGATACTCGCCGGATTTAAATCCAATTGAAAAGTTATGGTTTGCCATCAAGCATGCCATAAGAAAAGCTCTGCAGAACTTTTGGCCCGATATCAATTCGGCTATTGATTTTAGCACTCGGGGAAACCTTACTTGGGTTAGCTATAGTTTGCTTACTCACAAGCAAACTTTCCTGGATCCCAGTGGGCTTTGTTGCATCACACTTTATGAGATGGTGATTTATGGTAAATTCATGTAACTATCTCAAATTTAGCCATACCAATATCAGTGAATTTATTAAGCAAATAGCATTTAGTTCTTTTTCTCGATTTATCTCAGATTTATTCCTAAAACTAAATCCGAATATTTGCTTTAATCTTGAGAAAAACCCTTCAATATAAGATCTTTTCCCATAATTTACTTCTTTTTTCCATTCTTTCATGCCATCTTCACCGTATAATTTTATTAACCTAATAGCAGCATTCCTGTCAGACATATAATCTATTTCTGGATGTTCTGCCGCATTGTTTATTGGTGGAATTTTTGTCTTTATATCATATTCGTTACACAACTTATAAAACTTGTGCCTATCACATGCTCTATCTGCATATAGTGCTTTTATGGCATGCTGAAAATCAACTTCTTTTAGCAAATCACAAGCTCCATAGTGATCAGAGTAGACACCGTTACTGTATTTTACAGCTATGGCTTTTTTGTTGTTTATATTCAACATTACGTGCAATTTTCTCGTTTGCTCATAGCCACGATATTTTCTGTCAGTGCTATTTTCCTTCAGGAGTGTTGTTGTATATACTAATTCCTGTACTGTCTATAGCAATTTCGATATCTTCCATATTATTTTTATCAATTCTGCAATCATTTATCTTAATATTAAGTTTCTTAAACCTTCTTGATGCTTGTGAATAGCTGATAACTGCCAAATCTCTTCCTATTTGTTGCAAATACCCTTTTATAAACCCGACTGTTTGTCTTAAACCAATTCTAAAGAAACTGACGATTATATGCACCAAAATCACAACTTTATCACTATAAATATAGTTGCCGCCCTGCATTTTTGGACAATTCTCGTACCAATTTTCTATGGCGTCATTGATATAACAAAAAATGCTTCCTCTTTCTTGGAGAAATTTGTTATATTCATGGCAGTTACTGACTCTCATTTTTTGTGGCATATTTTTTCTTCAACAGTTAAATGGCTATTTATAATGAATTTTGTCAGTAACTGCCAGTTCTTTTCACTTGAGCGATGCAACAAAGCCATCCCAGTGGGCCTTTTGCATCGCACTTTATGAGATGGTGATTTATGGTAAATTCATGTAACTATCTCAAATTTAGCCATACCAATATCAGTGAATTTGTTAAGTAAATAACACTTGAGTAGCAGTTCCCTCTCACGATTAATTTCAGATTTGTTCCTAAAACTAAATCCGAATATTTGCTTTAATCTTGAGAAAAATCCTTCAATGCGAGCTCTCTTTCCATAATCTACTTCTTCTTTCCACTTTTTTATGCAATCATATGACTTTATTAGTCTAACAGCAGCATTTCTATCATCCATGTAATCCAATTTTTGGTGCTCTGTTGCGTTGTTTTTCGGAAGAACTTTTGTCTTTATACCAAACTTGTTACATAATTCGTAAAGCTTATGCCTGTCATATGCTCTATCCGCATATAATACCTTTACAGCATGAACTTCTTCTAACAAATCGCAAGTGATCCGAATAAACTCCGCTGCTGTATTTTGCTGCTATGACTTTTTATACTCAACATTACATGCAGTTTCCGTGTCTGCTCATAGCCGTTCTGTCTGCACTATTTTCCTTCTGGGGTATTGCTGATGCTTGTGCTATCTATGGCAATTTCGATATCTTCCATATTATTTTTATCAATTCTGCAATCATTGATCTTAATATTAAGTTTCTTAAACTTTCTTGATGCTTGTGAATAGCTGATAACTGCCAAATCTCTTCCTATTTGTTGCAAATATCTTTTTATAAACCCAACTGTTTGTCTTAAACCTATTCTGAATAGATGGGTTATTATATGTATCAAAATTACCACTTTATTGCTGTAAATATTGTTGCCACCCTGCATTTTTGGACCATTCTCGTACCAATTTTCTATGGCGTCATTGATATAACAAAAAATGCTTCCTCTTTCATGGAGAAATTTGTTATATTCATGGCAGTTACTGACTCTCATTTTTTGTGGCATATTTTTTCTTCAAAGGTTAAATGGCTATTTTATAATGAATTTTGTCAGTAACTGCCAGTTCTTTTCACTTGAGCGGTGCAACAAAGCCATCCCAGTGTCAGCTACTTGGATGACAAAGGAGAGCGTTTGGATGACAAGATTTTGCAAGGGTATTTTTTTTATGGGAGATTAATATGGAAATTTTTCTTGATAGCGTTGATTTAAATGAAATTAAAGAACTAAAGGAGTTCATTGACGGCATAACAACTAATCCTTCTTTAATAGCAAAGTCCGGGCGTAAAGATAAATACGAGGATTTAGTGCGTGAAATATGCTCTATTATCAAGGGGCCTGTTAGTGTTGAAGTTGTTGCAAATAACCATGCAGATATGGTTAAAGAAGGCCTTAAGTTAGCGAAAATCGCTGATAATGTTGTGGTAAAATTGCCCCTTACATATGAAGGATTAATTTCTTGTAAAAAGTTGTGGACAGAGCATAAAATACCTGTTAACATCACATTATGTTTTTCTCCTGGACAAGCACTGCTTGCCGCTAAGGCCGGTGCTTATTTTATTTCTCCCTTTGTTGGTCGCCTTGATGATATAAGCTATGATGGCTTATCGCTAATAGAAGATATATGTACTATATATTCTAATTACGGTTTTGATACTAAAGTTCTTGTTGCATCAGTGAGAAGCCCAGCACATGTAATAGAAGCTGCAAGGCTTGGTGCTGATTCAATTACTGTACCAGCAAAAGTACTTAGACAATTAATTAATCACCCACTTACTGACCAAGGGCTAGCAATATTTGAAAAAGACTGGGGTGCAAAGTAATAAACGGTCACTACTCTGAATCGGTTGACAAATTGGACGCTTGATAAGCGTAATTTGGAGCTTCTTGTGTAATGACTACATCATGAGCATGACTCTCTCTTAATCCTGATGCAGTAATAGTCACAAATTTACAATTTTTTTTCATCTCTTCTATATTCCTATTACCAGTATACCCCATTGCAGCTTGCAATCCGCCAATCAACTGATGGATTACTCCTGAAGCTGGACCTTTGAATGGAACTCTTCCTTCCACTCCTTGTGGAACTAATTTTAGTTTTGAATCTTTATCTTGAAAATAACGGCTAGCTGAACCTCGTTTCATTGCGCTAATAGATCCCATTCCTCGATAGCCTTTATATGCTCTGCCCTTATACATAATAATCTCACCTGGGCTTTCGTCAGTGCCAGCAAAAATCGAACCAATCATCACAGAGTCAGCACCAACTGCAATAGCTTTTGCAACATCTCCTGAGTATTTTACCCCACCATCAGCAATTAGTCTGACGTTTCTTGCTCTACACGCCTCTGCAACATTCTTGATTGCAGAGAATTGTGGCACACCAACACCTGTAACTATTCTGGTTGTACAGATTGATCCTGGTCCTATTCCAACCTTCACTGCATCAACACCCGCATCAATCAACACTTCAGCAGCCTCCTTTGTTGCAATGTTTCCGCCAATTAATTGCGTATTAGGATACATCTTTTTTATTTCCCTAATGGTATTGATAACGTTTTCGGAATGACCGTGAGCAGTATCCACAACAACTACATCAACTTCTTCTCCGATCAAAGCTTCACATCTTTCTATACCATCTTTTTTACCAGTGCCAATTGCAGCGGCAACTCTGAGCCGTCCTTTACTGTCTTTACATGAATTTGGGTATCTATTGTATTTTTCAATGTCTTTAACCGTAATTAAACCTATACAGCAAGAATTTTCATCTACGACCAAAAGCTTTTCTATTCTATTTTCATGCAACAATTTCATTGCTGAGGCACTATCCACTCCCTGCTCCCGCACTGTTACTAACTTATCTTTTGTCATCACTTCGGAAACTTTTACATTTATGTTCTGGTCTTCAATAAACCTCACATCTCGGTTAGTTAAAATTCCAACTAACTTGCGTTGATCGACTACAGGAATGCCAGAATAATTGTGCTCTCTCATTAATGAAATTGCTTCCGCAACTGTTTTATCCGGTGAAATCGTAATTGGGTTATACACGATCCAACTTTCATATTTTTTCACCCTTCTCACTTCTAAAACTTGTTCATCTATTGATAAATTCTTATGTATGCAACCTATCCCTCCATGTTGGGCAATAGCTATTGCAAAGCCCGATTCAGTAACAGTATCCATTGCAGAGGATATGAGAGGGATATTTAGTTCTATACTATTTGTTAAATAAGTTTTTGTATCTGCATCGCAAGGTAATATATCAGAATAGGCTGGCAAAAGAAGTATATCGTCAAACGAATAACAAGCTTCCATTTTTTTCATAGGCTTTATTTAAAGCTTATACGCCAATTAATTAAATTGCAATAGGGCTTTTGCAAAATTAGCTATAGCTAAAGCAATTTAGGTTTACCGAAATATATTTATAGTTAGACTAGTAACTATAGGTGATGCCTTAAGTTGTCATTCCAGCACGTGACGCTGGAATCCAGCTTTTATAAGCTGGATCCTATGGTCAAGCCCACAACTGTACGAATATTGTCTAGCAGGAGGATGTCATCCCAGTGCCCAGACACTGGGATCCAGGAATTTTATTAAGTTGGTAAACATAAAAGTAGCCGTTTTATGTTAAAATACAACGTTTTGATGATTATGAAAAAGCTGGATTCCAGTGTCAAGCACTGGAATGACATCGTTTACTATGTGCCATATTGCAATGTTCGTACAGTAAGCCATAGGATGACAGAAGCGGAGCTATAGAAGCCGGTGTGGCTCTGTCGTATAGCTCTAACTGTTTTTAGGGGATAGAAAGGCTATATGGTTGCTAATATATTTTATTGCAAAATAAGCATTCTACATTATTTGCCAGCAAACAAAACTGCTCAATGGTTAAGTTTTCTGGACGCTGGTTTCCACTCAATTTAGCGTTTTCGAGGACAGTTTCAGCATGGTTCGTTATATTTTGCAAACTATTCCTCAGCATCTTTCTTCTTTGAGAAAAAACAGCACGTGTTAATTTTGTTAAGGTTTCCAAATTTACTGCAAACTTTGGGGTAGGCAAAGGATTTACTGTAATTACTGAAGAATGTACTTTTGGTCTTGGAAAAAACTCTTTAGGTTCAATATCAAATTCCTTTTTTATATCACATAGTAACTGGCTTAGCACTGATAAGGAACCATAATCTTTAGAATTGGGTCTTGCCGTAATGCGATCTGCTACCTCTTTTTGAAACATTAATGTCAAGTTCGTAAAAAATTTTATATTATTTAACCACTTTAAAAATAACACTACCGAGATATTGTAAGGCAAGTTAGCAATAACTTTGACTGGGCGTTCTATCAGCTCTTCTTCTATAACATGAAGTGCATCCGCTTCTATAATTCTATACTTTCCTTGATGCTCATTTAGCAGTTGGTCATGGTGTTTTACTAAATCTCTATCTTTTTCTATAGAAAGTAGAGACTTTGGATTATGCACCAATATTTCTCTTGTTAATGCACCATATCCAGGACCGATTTCAATGACATTAAAATTTTCCAGACTACCAGCTAAAGCGACGATTTTTTTTGTTATCTCACTCGATAAAATAAAATTTTGCCCTAGACTCTTTTTTGGCTTCAGTAAAAATTTTCTCATATTATTTTCATTATACAGTATTTTAAAAATCAGTTGACTAAAATTCATTGATGATTGTATATTATTAATGTGTTTAACGCCGGCTTAGCTCAATTGGTAGAGCAACTGACTTGTAATCAGTAGGTTGTCAGTTCAAGTCCGACAGCCGGCACTCTCACCCATATGAGTAAAGTTGATGTCCTTTTTAATAGTAGCAAATTGGAAAATGAATGGAATGCGTTCTTCATTTGTTAACTTTATAGGCAAACTTAACAACAAGAGCAACGAAATTACCTCTAAATTAGTAATTTGCCCTCCTTTTACATCACTTCCAAGCAGTATAGAGTTGAACAATAATATTAATATAGGAGCACAGAATTGCCATCATAAAAAGTTCGGTTCTTACACAGGTGAAATTAGTGCAGAAATGTTAAAAGAACTAGGGTGTACTTACGTAATACTTGGGCATTCTGAAAGGGCCAATGAAAAAGATAGTGAAATAAAACTTAAGTCGGAAATAGCAATAGAATCAGGCTTACACCCAATTATCTGTGTAGGTGAAAATTCAGAAGATTATAAGAATGAAAAAACAAAAGAAGTAATAGAATATCAATGCAAAAAACGTTTGCCAACACACGGTGAATATACCGTAGCATATGAGCCAATATGGGCAATAGGCACAGGTCATGTGCCAAATAATGATGCAATTGCTGAGGTGATAGAGGTAATAAAATTGTGTACTGGTAAAAAACACATTATATATGGTGGTTCAGTCAGTTCAGAAAATATAGAAAATTTGTTAAATATTTCAAATTTATCAGGAGTTTTAATTGGCAGTGCAAGCTTAGATTTCGATCACTTTTATAAAATTATACAACAAGTTGAAAAAAAGTTTTCTCTTATTAATTCTAAAAGTAGATAAAAGGGAATTACTCACTATAGGAATAGGGCTATCACGGGCGTCTCAGCAGATTCCGCTAACGCGTACTCCCTCGTCATAACGTCACGGTATCCGCTAACACGTAGCGAGATGACGGTTGTCAGAGTGACACTGGTTTCCATACAAAGGTGGTGTCATCTAAGTAGCTGACACTGATTTCTATCCAAGACGCCAGTGCCCAGACTACTTGGATCCAGAAGACTTAATTTCAACCAAGTGGCTGCATAATAAAGGCTGGATTCCAGCGTCACGCGCTGGAATGACATCTTTCTTGGTGAACTCAAATCATAATGTTCGTACGGTTGTGGGCTTATAGCTAAAGTAATCTAGAAAATTAACGATATTTTATTCCCCGGTGAACGCTCTATTCTGTTTTCCAACTCTAGTTCTAAAAGAGCCATTAGAGCTATGTTGGTAGAAAGTCCGCTTGCTAATATAAGTTCATCTATATCAACAGGTACAGAGTTAATATGATCAACTATAACAGATTTTGCCTGTTGTAATTTTTCTTGTTTTTGGTTAACAGCATAGTGCTCAACATCAAATAGGTTTTTTTGCTGCGGAGGTAAACTAAATCTAACACTTTCTATTATGTCATCAGCGGACTCGATAAGCTTAGCACCGTTTTTAATTAAATAATTACTACCACTACAGCGTGAATCTAAAGGGAAACCAGAAACTGCAAACACCTCTCTCCCTTAATTTAAAGCAAAATCTGCTGTTATTAGAGAGCCAGAACGTTTCGATGCTTCAATCACTGCAACACCCAGCGATAGACCAGATATAATTCGATTCCTTTGAGGAAAATACTGAGGCTTTGGTTTAGTAGCAAATGGAAGCTCAGTAATTACTAAACCACCGTTCCCAGTGATTTTTTTGTATAGATCAAAATTCTCTTTTGGATACACCACATCAATTCCGCTTGCTGTAACAGCAATAGTGGGATGATTTTTGTATATTACACTGTTTGCTGCAGTATCGATTCCTTTTGCAAGTCCAGAAACGATAACAAAACCAGCTTCGCTTAAATCAAGTGCCAACTTATTGGCAAAATTTCTTCCATTCATTGAAGAGTTACGCCCACCGATTATTGCAATTATCTCACGGCTTAATAATGATATATCACCAAGCGCAGTTATTACAGGAGGACAACTAGAGATATTTCTTAAAAGATCAGGGTAATCTGGGTCACATGCGGGTATAATTTTAGCTCCAATTCTTTCTGCATTATTGATTTCTTCTCGTGCATCTTGAATGCCATACACCTTATTATTAGCCACCCTATTGAGATATTTTAGCACCTCATCTAGCGATCCATGTGTTCTTAGTATACTAAAAAACTTTATTGGTCCTATAGTTCTAGCCAAGCTTAACCATACTTCTAATTCTTTGTTGTTCAATTTATTTATCTTCATAAAAGGCTTGAATTTCTTATCAATTTAGTGTACCCAAGATAATACAAATATACAGTGTTTTATGACGCATTTTGTTACAGATAAATGCATAAAATGTAAATATACGGACTGTGTAGAAGTATGTCCCGTTGACTGCTTCTATGAAGGTAAAAACATGCTCGTGATTAACCCAGATGAATGTATTGATTGCGGAGTGTGCATACCTGAATGTCCAGTAGATGCAATTGTAACTGATGATTCCATAAAAGATATTTTAGAACTAGATGAAGAGTTGCTGAGCAGCGAACAAAAAACTTTCAAGTTATTTTACGATATAAATGTAGAATACTCACAAAAATGGCCAAATATCACAGCTAAGAAGCAACCTCTCTATACTGCAGAAGAGTATAAGGAAAAAAAGGATAAAACAGCTTATTTTGATGAAAATTTAGAATAATATTAACAAAGAAAAAGATCAGACTCCTTGCATAACCATATGAAAAACTAGCAACTCACTTTTCTTTGTCATTCCAGCGCGTGACGCACAATCGTACGAACATTGCAATTTGCAGGTGGCAGATGGTGTCATGCAAGTAGCTGACACTGGTTTCCATCCAAAAGGGCAGTGCCTCTATGATGTCATCCGAGTAGCCCCTATGATGTCATCCCAGTGGCCTCTATGATGTCATCCGAGTAGCCTTCTATGATGTCATCCCAGTGCCTGACACTGGGATCCAGAAAAAAGAATGGTGTCATTCCAGTGTCCCTATGATGTCATCCCAGTGGCCTTTATGATGTCATCCCAGTGCTTGACACTGGGATCCAGAAAAAAGAATGGTGTCATTCCAGTGCCCCTATGATGTCATCCAAGTAGCTGACACTGGGATCTAGCAAGCTTTGCTTGCAAATAAGTCTAATACGCGTCGCGTTTTATGCCAAAACACAATTGGAGTTACATGCAAAATAGATCCCAGTGTCAAGCACTGGGATGACACCATTTGTTGTATCTTAACAAAACAAACGTTCGTACAGTTGTGCATAGGATAGAGCTATAGAATTTTTCAAAGCGTTTTTTCTATTGAAGATAAGAGCATCTTTTATATATGCTATATAGTAAAACATAGAATGCCCATGATTCCAACTATAGCAATTTTAAGTGGTGGATTTTCTTGTGAGAGAGAAGTGTCGCTTATGAGCGGAAAAGCAGTGAAGAAGGCGCTCGATAGCCTTTCATATAATGCAATAGAAATAGATGTTGACAGCAATATTGCTGAAAAGCTTAAAAAAATTAATCCGGGCCTTGCTTTTATCGCTCTGCATGGACCTTATGGTGAAGATGGCTGCATTCAAGGTTTATTGGAAATCTTAGGTATAAAATATACACACTCAGGAGTTATGGCTTCGGCTGTTGCTATGAACAAGGCAATGTCAAAGCATATATTCCGGTCCCTTAGTATTGATACTCCAAAAGGTTATGTAATTAGCCGAGAAGATGTACTAAAAAATAATATTAAAATCGATTATCCGTACGTCTTAAAACCAATTAATGAAGGTTCAAGTATTGGAGTGTACATAATTTTCTCGCACGAGGATTACTTAGAACTGAAAGATAATAGTTCTACTATAATGGAAAAGATGATTGTAGAAGAATACATACCGGGCATAGAGTTACATACTGCTGTATTGCTAGATGAAGCAATTGGCACTATGGAAATACGACCAAAAAATAAATTCTATGATTATGAAGCAAAGTATACAGATGGATTTGCAGAACATATATTTCCTGCTGAAATTCCTGACAACATATATAGAATGACCTTGGAACACGCACTGAAAGTTCATCAATTTTTAGAATGCAAAACTATTTCCCGCTCAGATTTCCGTTATAATCCCAAAAATAACACTTTAAAAATGCTTGAGATTAATACACATCCTGGCTTTACTGAGTTATCGTTAGTGCCAGAAATTGCAAAATTGGCAAAAGGAATCAATTTTAATGAATTAGTTAAAATTATTATTGAAGATAGTTTGCAGCACAAAAATATTAGGGATTTAAGTCATGTTGAGCAGTATTACTAGAAGCCAAAGGAGTTTTTTGCGTAAGTGTGCCTTGGTTATTATCACAGCACTTTTTCTTACGCTAATACTCTACAGCTCACTTGATAAAATAATAAATCGATTTAATTACTACTTTACTTGGTATAATGACTGCCTATCCAGTTTATTACTCAGTAGTGGATTTTCAATCGACGAAGTAGTCGTGAGCGGCAATAAATTTACAAACAAAAAGGATATTCTAAGTTTGACAGATAGAACGCAACCTATCCTGTATATATCACTTTCAAAACTTGCCGGTAACATACAATCCGTAAGCAGATGGATAAAATACGTAAGAGTTCACAGAATTTTGCCCAATACTCTACACATTAATATAGATGAGCATAAACCGTTTGCTCTCTGGAAAGATAATAACAAAACTTCGGTAATTGATTCCGAAGGCAAAGTGATCGTAGATGACTATCCAATAGATGATCTTGTTGTAATTACAGGACAAAACTCGTTATCAAACCTAGAATTTGTTAAAGATGTATTAGAGAGTAAAGCTCAATTAAGTGACCACATTTCTTCTTTTGCTTATATAGGGAATAGAAGATGGAATATCATACTTGACAACGATTCCACAGTGAAACTGCCTGAAGATAACCCTTATAGTGCATGGGACTATTTAAATCACTTGCAAAATACAACTGATTTTACTTTCAGCGATTGGAGTATTATTGATATGCGTATTACTGATAAAATTTTTGTGAAGAGGTGATCTGCTGTCATCCAAGTAGCTGACACTGGTCCCCATCCAAAAGGGTGTCATCCGAGTAGCCCCTTTCTTGTCATCTAAGTAGCCTCCTTTTTTTGTCATCCCAGTGCCCAGACACTGGGATCCAGAAAAATTGATTGTAATACCAAATCTCAATGGTAATTAGACAAATGAAAAAGAACGCTTTCTGCCTATAGCTAGAGGTTCAAGCGAATTTATCGTATGTCCTATTTGTCTTCCCAATAACGAAGTTTGGTATAAACAAACGACTATATAACATTTTCAATAAAATTACAAAAAAGCTGGATTCCAGTGTCACGCACTGGAATGACATCATTTATTATGCAACATCGTGTCACATTGCAATGTTCGTACAGTTGTGGAATGAATCGCGGTATGACGTAGGGAAACCTTTCTTGGGTTAGCTATAGCAGACTGAAAATGGGAAGTTTGTTGTAAGTGCAGCACTATAATTCCTCCACAGATAAGAGAATTTTAATAAATATATACAAGACTGCTGAAGTTTTGTTCATGAGGGGAGGGGAGTAATGAGCAATTTGTTTAACAAAGCTAACACATTTTATTTTGTAGCTAGTTCCTTAGCTACTCTTACGTTACTTACATCTTTAGCGCTTACTGTAACTTCTAATGTACCTCTTCCTCTAATTCTTGCTTTAGCTGCATTATCTGTTTTGGTGCTTGCACTTTTATATAAGATAATTCGTAATAATAAAGAAATGGAAGCTGAGAAAAATAAATTCGCTCGAAAAGAGCAAGAGTTGGAAAATAAAATAACTCTAGGAAAGGAAGCTAATAATGCTACAACAAAAGGTGAAATGGAAAAGCTAATTGATCGTGCTGCAAAAAAAGATGAAGTGGAAAAGCTAATTAGTAGTTTCACGACAAAATTAGATGAAATTTCAAAGCAAGCTAATAATGCTACAACAAAAGGTGAAATGGAAAAGCTAATTGGTAGTCTCATAACAAAAGAGGAATTGGAAGAAAGGCTTGGTAGTCTCATAAAGAAAGTTGAAGTAAAAGAAGAGCTGCGGATGAAGTTTTATGGAAAAGATGAAGAAAGAGGAAAGATAACATTGAATGATGTTATACTTACAAACGATATAAAACAAAAGTTGATAAGGATTTATGAACCAAATGCTCTAGAAAAAGGAGAAGGATACATTTTGTATGGTTCACCAGGAACTGGTAAGACTATGACTGCTAAGGCGATTGCAAGTGAAACTAGATTAAAATCTACATTTATAAGTGTTTCTGGATCTGATTTGCTTAATGTGTCAAATATAAATAAGGTTTTTGAGAAAGCAAAAAAAAACACTCCTTGTATAGTTTTTATAGATGAAATTGATAGCGTTGGCAAAATACGCAGTGATAATAATAATGTAGAATCTTTAAATAGTTTATTAGCTAAATTGGATGGATTTGAATCTAGAAAAGGTGTGACGGTGATTGCTGCAACTAATCGTATAAATGTTTTAGATGATGCACTTATTAGGGGTGGTCGTTTGTCTACACACATTAAGATTCCTACATTAGACACAGACACACGTAAAAAAATAATAAATGAGTATTGTCAGAGGAAAAATTTGCAAGGTACGTCTACTGACACAATTTTACACAATACTGATGAGAATTTTTCACCAGCAAATCTGATTGGTTTATTAGAGGAAATAGAAGATTGTACAAATAAAAAAGCACCTGACAGAACTAGGACTGCGGTTATTTGTCGAAATTTTAAGAAGACTCATAATATTGAAGAGATATCGAATAAGCAGGCTAACGGGAAAATTGAAAGTTCTAGAGAAGGATCACGGCAAACATCAACTCCAAAAGGACTGCCATTAAGCAAGCTGAGTGAAGTTTCACAGCTAGAAGATTTTGGATATTCCAGTAGATGTTCTACCCCGATCAAATTGCCAAATCACTATTGACAGAATCTTATGAACGTAATCAGAGTGAAAGTATTTGCAAAACACAACAATTAGTCTTATTATAAAATAAATCATGCAAGGAAGTATACAATGAACCCAATAATATGTGCACTGGATACAGAAGACTTAAATAAGGCTATTTCTCTAGCTAATACTCTGCGTGGTAAAGTTGGTATGGTAAAACTTGGGTTAGAATTTTTTGCTGCTCATGGTCTCTCTGGAGTGCAAGAAGTTGCAAAATGCAATGTACCAATTTTTTTAGATCTGAAATTGCATGACATTCCAAACACTGTAGCTAAAACAGTTGAAGTAATAAAAGTTCTGAACGTTGAAATGTTAACTCTGCACATCAGCGGTGGAACAAAAATGCTTAAAGAAGCGCTAAATGTAGTGCAAGGCACAAAGATAAAGCTGATTGGAGTGACAGTGCTAACTAGTATGAGCAATGAGGATTTAAACGAGCTTGGAGTAGCAAGAGAGGTAAAATCACAGGTAATTTTGCTTGCAAAGCTTGCAAAAAAGATTAGACTCCATGGAATAGTCTGTTCTGCATTGGAAGCTCAAGAAGTGCGCCGAGAATGCGGTAAAGACTTTAAAATTATTACTCCAGGAATTCGTATAGATCCAGGTCATGACGACCAAAAAAGAACAGCAACACCAAGAGAAGCAATAAATTTAGGAGCTGATTATATCGTCATTGGCAGACCCATTACAAAAACTGCAAGTAGTGCAGAATTAATATTGAAATCCCTTACTAATTAAAGCAGACAAAAAAAAGTGCTTGACACAAAAAAACGAACGTTATATGATGTCATTACCTTTCGTTTTACCTCGCTTAATTTAATTACTGAATTAAGCCTACAGTACTAGGCGTGGCACAAAGTGCCACGCTATTTTTCGATTTATATTTTCAATAGATAAAAAATGATGCCATTCCAGCGCGTGGCGTTGGAATCCAGTTTTCCATCCAAGACGGCAGTGCCCTCTTTTTGTCATTCCAGTGCTTGACACTGGAATGACATCGTTTGCTATGTACCATATTGCAATATTCGTACAACTGTGGAAAACATCTATGGATGCCATTCCTATTACCTTATTTCCATTCTAATTTCATTTTCAAAGGAGGCTATTATGTCACTTACCGATATCGCTCACCGTATCAATGAACTCGCTTCATCATGGGAGCAATTTAAATTAATAAATGATCGCAAATTAAAAGAAATTGAGAGCAAAGGGCGTGCTGATTCTGCAACGATTGAGCAGCTATGCAAGGTAAATAATGCCATTGATAGTTGCAAAGAGCGTTTAGACTTGATCGAAACTGCAGCTCAACGTCCAGAAGTAAATACAGATTTTAGCACAAGTGATAAATATTTTTCTGATTATATCCGCAAGGGAATGGAAAGCGGTTTATCACACAAAACCCTCAGTGGAGATGATAATGATATCGGAGGGTATCTAATTACTCCGCATATTGTAAAACGCATAAACAAGCGCGTAACTGATTCGTCCCCAATGCGGCAAATATGCTCCAATCAAAGAATCTCTACTGAAACATTGGATTACATTATAGAAGATTTTGACCGTGCCGGTGCAGGTTGGAGCAGTGAAACAGTAGATGATGATGACGGTGGCAATAAATCTAAGTATGATTTTGCAAAAGATACGGACACACCTAAAATCCAAAAAATTTCCATAACAACTTACGAGTTATATGCTCAACCACAGATATCACAAAAGTTACTCGATGATGCGTTTGTTGATGTTGAGAGTTGGCTGGTAGAAAAGATTGCCGAGACTTTTAGTAAGGAAGAAAGCGAAGCCTTCATTAAAGGTGAGGGCACTTTTCAACCTAAAGGGATTTTAACTTATGAAAATGGAAACAGTTATAATAAAATAGAGCAAGTTAAAACTGAAAAATTAGATAGCGATTCAATAATGATATTGTACTATTCTCTAAATGAGTATTACTCTAGAAATGCGTCATTTTTGATGAACAGGAGTACGTTGAAGAATGTTAGGCTACTAAAAGCTCAAACAGGTCAATATCTTTGGCAACCAAGTTTGTCGCTTGAAGCTCCAGATACCTTAATGGGAATACCAGTATATCAATCTGCCGATATGCCACCGGTGCCAAACAATCAGCTACCGGTAATTGCGATGGCAGATTTCAAACAAGCTTATAAGATTGTAGATAACAGAGCAGTTGTGTTAAAAGTCAATAGAAAAATGAAAAATATCAAAGAAATTTAGCCCGTTAAATATAATGTGCTCTTCAATGTATTTTTACATAATATAAGCTATAACTCTTAATTGATGTAGCTGTGTATAAGTACTTATAGTTTATGTGGGCGTACTTATCCACAGCTACACTAACTTACTAGAGAAGTAGACTTAGGGCTATATTCCTCAGTGAACACTCTACCGTCTCTTACCAAGGAGTTAGCAAGTAAAAGTAACTTTCTCATAGCAGCGGTAGAAGCAACTTTATATGGTTTTTTATATTGATTATACAACCTATCAAAAAAAGTTTTTATGTAAGAATTCCATTCCCGCGCACTAAGAATACACATATACAAAACTGTTCTAATTTGTGACCTACCGCCTTGAATACACCTTTTTCCTTTACTAAAACCACTGTCTCGATTAAAAGGTGCAACCCCGGCAAGGCTGGATATTTGCTTTTCTTGAAGCGTCCCTAGTTCTGGTAGATAACAAATCATAGTAATAGCTGTGATTTTACTTGCACCTGGTATACTAGTTATTGATATGTATTTTCTTTTAAGCTCTTGACTTTGATCAATCAACTCCATCATCTCATCTTCTAAGGCTTGGATTTGATTTTGTAAAATGGCAAGTAGCTCTTCCATTTGTTTTATTATGGATATATCAGTTACCTGGTAAGCTTGGGTTTTTTGTATTTTTGCTATTTCTACAAGTTGATTTCTACGAGATAGCTTTTGCCTCAAACAATCAACATTACTAACTTTTAAAGGAGTAACACGCATATCTGTATTATTAATATAACGTGAGATGATACTACAGTCTATTTTATCGGTTTTAGTAGCAACGCCAAGGCTTTTTGCATAATCTCTAACCCATCTAGGTTGAATAACATATACCTCAAAACCATTGCTTAGTAAAGTATAGGCACATAATTTTTCATATCCACCTGTTGCTTCAAGACCAACTTTGCTTACATTATGCAAACGTAAAAAGTCGAGTATTTGATCAATAGCTTGCACGTTATTTTCAAATACTTTATGATATCCAAGTGGATGGATATGAATATCAAGTTTAGCTTTGCTAACATCAATGCCAGCAATAATATTTGATGAATTCATAATTCCTCCGTAAATGTTGATAAACAATATATACTGTATTTTCCACCCTTATATACGAGTCTAAAAACTCAATCAGTTGTTCGGAACTTCAGTATAAACCAGAGAAGAAAACCTTGCTATACTACGGTCCTTATGACCAAGACTGGACACGGTTCCTCTTCTCTGTATGTCTTTACATTACTACTTTGTAGTACTTATAAAAACCTATTTTTAACATATAAGGCTGGACGGTATCTTAGAAAAACATACTGTAATTGCAATTGAATGATGGAGAGACATACTCCATTATTTTAGCGCGAAGTAACAAATTCAATAGAATGAGTTCTTCAAAAATAATTTAAACTTTTACGGTAGGAGTAGTCTCATGAAATATTATAGTGGATTAGATGTCTCACTCAAAGAAACTTTTATTAGTATCGTTGATGAGAAAGGTAAGATTGTTAAAGAGGAAGTTGTTGCAAGCGAAAGCAAGGCAATAGCAGAGTATTTGCTTAGTCAATGCAAAAAATATGAAGCCATAGGAATAGAAAGTGGACAGTTATCAATACCAATGTGCAAAGAGTTAAGGAATCTTGGATTGCCAGTAATTTGTGTAGATGCGAGACATATGGCAGCAGCATTATCTGCAAGGATCAATAAGAATGATAAAAATGATGCAAGAGGTATAGCACAAATGATGAGAGTTGGGCTATTTAAGGAGGTATTAGTAAAATCAGACGAAGCTTGTCAGGTTAAAATAATGCTTGGAAGCAGAAGACAATTAATACGTAGCAGAGAGCAAATTGCGGGGACAATAAGAGGATTACTGAAAATATACGGAATAAAAGTTAATCAACGTCTTAGTTCTGCAAACTTTGCTTTCAAAATGCAAGAAACAATTAACAATCTAGATGAAATTAGCAAAAACTCAATTGAATCATTAGTACATAGTTTAGAAACAATAGAAGAATCGATAAGAAAACTTGATAAAATGCTCTCAAAGCAAGGTAAAAAAGATGAGGATTGTAAATTATTAACTACTGTTCCAGGAGTTGGTATTATAGTAGCAATGACATATAAAGCTGCAATAGATAATCCATATAGGTTTGAAACATCCTATACGGTTGGAGCCTATATGGGATTAAGCCCAAGACAGTACGCTTCTGGTGAGATTGATCGACACGGAAGTATATCAAAAATGGGGCCAGTGGAATGTAGGAATATGTTGTATGAAGCTGCACAAGTCTTACTGGTAAAATGTAAAAGGACATTTAAATTAAGAAGCTGGGGATTAAAGCTTGCAAAAAAGAAGGGTATGAAGAAAGCAATTATTGCTGTAGCAAGAAAATTATCTGTAATTATGCATAGGATGTTGGTTAACAAAACAGAATTTTGTTATCAATAAACACTAAAGGAGTATAAACAATAATTTTACTGAAAGTAAAGATAGTAATGCCGATGGAAGGGATAAGCAAGAATTTAGGTTGAAGCATAGACTTCGTGAAAGACATGTTGCCGTCCACTTCCGCCTAACAAGTATAGTGCGGCTTGGCAAATTAAAATTTTGGCCATGTTAGACCGCGGAGAGAACCATGGAAGCATACTACTTTAACTTATGTAAAATCATTAGGGTGATGGGGAAAATATGACACTTTAATTTTTATAAACCTAATGAATATGTGAATAAGCACTTTAAGTGTGTGTAGCGTACTTATTCACATATTCATTGGCTGCATAATTTAAAAGAGATTAATTAGAAATTTAGTGCTGGTGTTTTTATTGCCAATAAAACCCCTTTTGATTGAATAAGATAATACAATAGTAAATAAAAGGTTGCATTAGAGCTGAATTTTATATCAAAAAATATTTTTCATGATACAAAAAATTATTATTGACTTTCATGCAATTAGAGAACCTAAATGGTTCTAATTCTGTATTCACAAGGTTAGCCTTACTTTTCATTTAAAATGGTAACATATGGGGTTATATATGATCAACAACTTTTTAGGTATAGATGTTTCAAAAGAACGCTTTGATGTTTCTCTCTCATTCATAAGCAAAAAAGGAAAACGTGAAAGTAGGAAAAGGAATTTTAAAAACGATGATACTGGGTTTCAAGGTCTGATGAACTTTCTACAAAAACATAACCTAGAAGAAGTAAAAGCCTGCATGGAAGCTACTGGTTGTTATAGTGAAGCTTTAGCTGAATTCCTCCACAACGCTGGACATTTTGTTAGTGTTGTAAATCCAGCTTGCATAAGGTTTTATGCAAAAAGTAAGCTTGCACGACAGAAGAATGACCAGACTGATGCAGAGATTATTGCAGATTATTGTCAAAGACAGGAACCTTCTCGTTGGACACCACCTTCTCATGAAAAGAAACAATTAAAACAGCTTTATCGCTGCTCAGTTGCATTAAAAGATGAATTGACATTAGTAAATAATCATTTAGAAAAGAAAGAGAGACTGCCTGAAGAAGTTGTAAATGTTTGGGAAAACTTAGCAATTAACATAGAACAATCAATAGAAACAATAAAAAATTCCATACGTGAACTATTAAAACAACACAAATATTTGTTGGAGGATTTTCAACTTCTATTAACTATTCCAGGAATAGGAGAGGAATCAGCAATAGCTATTTTAGCTGAAATTCCTGATATAAAAGCTTTTATAAATGCCAGACAATTGGCAGCATATGCAGGAACTATACCACAAAATATAACGTCAGGTACATCTGTACATGCCAAGCCCAGATTAAGTAAATCTGGTTCACGAACATTATGTAAGGCAATGTACTTTCCTGCTATAGTAGCTAAGAATCATAATCCTATTATTATGACTTTTTGCGAAAGGTTAAAAGAGAAAGGCAAGCATAACATGGCCATTGTGGGAGCTGCAATGCGTAAGTTACTCCATATTGTTTTTGGTGTTTTAAGGTCAAAAAAGGCTTTTGATCCAGATCATATCAAAAACTACAGAGCTAGGAGTTTGGCTGAAAGTTTAGTGCTTTAAAATCAAAAAATGCTCCAATCACATCTTATGTGAAATAGTATCTTACACAAATTTTGTAGTTGGTTAGTGAATATGTTGATAAGTAAATTAATTTTATACGTACAAAAAAGCGGAAATTTACTTATCAACATATTCACTAACTATAATCTGTGTAACGTTACACAAAATGTGAATTGGAAGTATTTTTTGATTTTATGATACAGCTTGAACAATTTTTGTAATTTTTTTGTTGACTTGCAAGACGGTATCTTCAGTGATTTTAGTTGCTTTTATAAGTTCTTTCCTGCTGATCCCTTTTGGCTTTTTTGCAATCACACGAATAATATTTATATACATTTCTGGTTCTTCATACAACGAGTGAAACAACATATCAAATTCATCAAATAACAAACCTTCCTTCTGAAAACAGATCGCATTAATATTTTGTGCTGCTGATAATCCTTGACTTACTTCCTTAAGGTAGTGTGGTATCCCTCCCATGGCCATATAGATCTGTAATATCTGCTGGTGATTAAGATTGACTCCTAAATACCTTAGATACTCTTTAGTTTCACTTAAGTTAAAAGGCTGCAAAGGTATTCTTGCAGTAATACGGTTATGTAATCCTCCTTTATTATAGATTAAATTTTCTAACATCCATGATGCTGCTGAACCACACACGATCAATATAAGCCTTTTTCGATATGTCCAATACACATTCCAGAAGTGTTCTAGTGCTACTAAAAATCCAGATTTTCTTGCAGCAAGCCATGGCAACTCATCAAAAAATAAAACAACCTGCTCATTTCTATGAATATCAATCGAAAGAGTTAATTGACGCAATGCATCCATCCAGTTTTTAGGCAAAGCCATTCTTACACCATTGTAAAAAGATCTAGACAATGATTCTGCAAAGATCTCAAGCTGCTCCTTCAAAGCACCTTTGTTGAGACCTGTCTGCTCAAATAGGATTACATTACGTTTGTTGAAAAATTGTTTTATTAAATATGTTTTTCCTACACGACGTCGACCATACACTGCGATAAACTCGGCTGATTGGGAAAGAAGCTTATTTTCTAGAATCGCTGTTTCTTTTTCTCTACCAATTATTGGTTCACTCATACAATTTACCGCGGCGTATGTTAGCATTATATACCGCGGTTATAAGATGATCAACTTTATTTTACCGCGGCGTATGTTAGTATTATATACCGCGGTTAAGAGTAGACCACCATCAAATGCCCGATTTTGCTCGACTTTTCGCTACCTGCATCATTAAATCTTCTGATGAACTTTGTGGTATTGTACTCAAAATCTCTGTCTTCTTCGTTCTCTCCGCCAGTATCGACATTAATATTTCTTGTGCTTGCTTTGCATTCACATCCTGCTCAATAAATTCTCCTATCTTTTCTGGCATCTTTGACAAATTACATAATCTTATTACCTCTAAAATTTCTCTACGACAGTTCTCGTAGCCTAAACATCTTCCTTGCTCAATTAGATCATCAATATCTATTGCTTGTTCTTTTATCTCAGTTTTAGTCATATTATTTCTCCTATAATTATCTATAAATTCAGAAAACGTTGTGATTCCATCAGCAAGTCCTATCTCTATTGCTCTCTCACCAAAATATAGCCCTGCTTCCGTTGATCTGATCTTTTCCGTTGAAAGACCTCTATTTCTTGCTATAAGCTGCAAAAACATTTCATATAGACGATCTACTTCTTTTTGTAAGCTTTCCAAACTTTCAGACGTTATCGGCTCATGCGGATTTAAATCGTTCTTTCGACTTCCTGCAAAAACAGTTGTATATTTTATCCCTTGCTTTTCATCAAACCCACTTTGATCTATATGACTTGCTATTACTCCTATACTTCCAACACCAGAGGTTCTACTCATAAAAACCTTTTCAGCGCTTGAAGCTATAGCATATGCAGCAGAGTACGCATCATCATTTGCTATCGCTATTATCCTCTTTTTTCCTCTTGCACTATAGATAAAATCAGCTAAGTCAAATACTCCATTTACTTCTCCTCCTGGACTGTCTATGTCAAGTAGAATCGTCTCTATGCTTTTATCTTCTAAAGCACTCTCTATCTCTTCATGAATATTTTCATACGAAGTCATGTCTAAAATATGATCAAAAGCTTCTGTTTTTTTAGTCAAAACTCCATAAATACGTATTATTGCTATTCCTTTTGGGTTTATATGAAAATGCTTTAAGTTCTTAAAGATAGGTTGTTTGCTATTATATAATGATAATAGTTCAAAGCTTCTTCTCTCTACCATTACTGGTTTATTTATCCACATCACCTTCCTTCCCTTATTCTACTTTATGGTTAACGTCAGAATCGAAACAAAGTCCAAAAGAATCAGCACGCTTTTTATCTTCTGCTATTTCTTGATCAATTTCTTCTACATCGTAACCCATTTCTGATACTACTTCTGCTCGACTTTTGAAGCCATTTCTTACCGCCATTTGCTGTGCTTGCTGATCTTTCAGTGGATCCACCCAATCAAATCCCTGTGGTATCCATTTTACTTCTTCTTTCGCTGCTTTTGCAACTTTTTCATCTATATTCAATTCTCCACAAAGTACTGCTAACTCTAGCCATCTATTCCAAATAGGTCTACAAAACTGGAACACTATCACGTTATGCTGCAACATTGCACACCTTCTGCGAAACTCTATCAGCCCTGCTCGAATGGATGAATAATTAACACCTGTTAAATCTCCTGTTAGCTGTTCATATGTTATCCCTGTACCAATCGCTATTGCCCTCAGTTGCTGTCTCATGAATGCTTCATAACTTCCTCCAACATCAGACGGCTCTGAAAATTTTATATCTTCTCCTGGGTCTAAAAGCTGCATTGTTCCAGGTTCCAGTCCAGATAGTGCTACTCCTTGCTCATTACTTTCACCTTCTCCTAAAATATTTGCCTCAGGATCAAGTCTTGTAATAAACCCTGCAAACATCGCTGCTGTCTTTTTTCTTACTAATTCTGCATCATCGTATTGATCAAGCTCATAAAGCTTTAGCAGTATATTAGAAAGCCATGGCTCTCCTCTAATTTGCCCAGGTCTTAATGGTCTATAAATATGTAAAACATCATTTGCTGGTACTCTTACTGATTCTCCAAACGAGCCTTCTCCTAGATGTTCTCTAAATAAGTAATATGCCTCTCTTTGCCCAAGTCTATTGAACTCAATCCCGTTTCTTATTACATTACCATTTGCTAAAGTTTGATTTGTTTTATTGTCTAAATGTTCAGATTCAAGTACTTGCAATTGTAACGGTACATAAAGACCATCTTCGTATTTTCTTGTTCTCAGCCGTACAAAACATTCTCCTCCCTCTATCATACTTCTGCATACTAAAGCTTGTAATCCATAAAAATCACTTACTCCACTACTGTCTGCTTCATCTGTCCATCTTAGCCATAATTCTTGCACTTTCTTTCGAAATTCTGCATTCCTTGCTTTTGATTGTGGTTTTATTCCTGTTCCAATAGAGTTACTTACTATTGTATCAATGATATTTGCTGCATATGGATTTTTTCTCACCATGTCACGTGATCGACTACGTAAAGTTTCAAGGTTTTGAGACAGCAAATTGTTTATACTTCCTAACTCTGGTTGAAAGTGAAAAAATCTTCTTCCTGAGCCTACTGCATCCCAGGCTGAACTTTTGATTTTTGGTTTGTTAAATAGTTGTTTGAATGATTTGAGTAACATTTATCCCCTTGAGTTTTAATTATGCAACAAGTTGCTGCACAAATTTGAGTGATTTTATTTCAATTTACACTCCAGTAAGTTCTGCTATCTTTTATAAATTGTATCTCTATGTCCTATTTCGGTGATAATTACTGTATATTCTAGTTTAGCTATTTTGTAAATAACCCTGTAATTACCTACCCTTAGTCTCTTACTCCCTACTAACCTACCACTTAATGGTTTACCAAGATTAATCGGATCAATTGTAAGACGCTCGTCTATAGCTCTTCTAATTCTTGATCTTATTGTTGGTGGTAAAGTAAGGAAATCTTTCTCAAGAACCTTTTCCGAATAGATAATACTGTATTTCACTCATCTTTTTTAATTGTCTTTGCAGATAATATTTTTTCCCAGTCAACATCCTCATTTTTCACCGTCTTTGCATTTGGCACATCACGTTCTTTTATGATTTCAGCCATCTCTTTCTCTGCCTCAAATTCTTCTTTCACAAGACACACTAAAACTTCTGGTATAGTTTTATTCCATGCTTTTGCAACCTCTGTAAGATACTGAGCAAATTCCCCCTCAAAACTTACATTAACATTCAGCCTTTCTTGACTTTGATCCATATTTTAACTAGAAAATACCAACTTTAAACTATAACATTTTTACACAATTTTGTCAATCCCCTTACTTGTCGCAATCACAATTCTTCTCTTCGGTCTCACACCTGCAACTTTCAGTTCAGCCTTAATACGTTGCCGTAGATTCAGCAAGTCATTTATCTGAACTTCAGCATATCTTACCACATGGTCACCATATGCAATTGATACTACTCGCTCTCCGCTTTGCAGTTTTTTTATCGCTTCTTCGACTTGAACTAAATACTCTTCGTTGTACATCTTACTTCTCATTCAACCATTTGCTTTGTCTCACTTTTTTAGGTTTTTTACTTTCTGGTTTTTCACTTAAACTATTCCATTTACTCTCTGGCCATCTGTCTACTCCCAGTGCTATTGATGCAGCTCTCGCATAAATTCGGCAATCTAGCACTTCATTTCTTTCTCTTACCTTTTGCCACTCTTGTTTGGTATATCCTTTTACTACCTTGCTGACTAATTGTTCTGCCGTTAGCTGCTTAAAATATTCAGGTGCATACTCCGGAAAATGACAGTATCCAGGTAGAGCTTTTCCCTCTTCTTCTTTTAAAATATTAAGTAGTTGAAAAAGCTCTGACTTTAATATCGATACTCCTACTGGCCAGAGCTTTATTCCTCTCTTTAGCTTTTGACCACCAACTGTTATATCTACTCTACTTGGGCTACTAAGTGGCACTAGTGCTTTATTTACACCTTTAACTGCCATTACTCTTCCAGAGCCTTGATGACCTCTTACCCAGTTGTATACTTCTTGTGTTGCATATCCTGCATCTACTGCCATCATACTTATCATGTATTCAAGACCATTTTCACCGATAAAATGGTGATTGAGTAATTCTGAAAGCTTTCCCCATACTTCTCCACTTCCTGTATCTCCTTCAAATACTCGATAGTCTATTGACCAATTTTCACGGCTTCTTCCCCATGCTACAACTTCCACCTCTAGACGATCTTTTTGGACATCTACTCCTGCAGTAAGTACCACTTCTCTCCTAGGTACTGTGCCTACGGGAAAAAATTCTCTCCTGTTAAATAATTGCTTCCAGTCTGGTACTTCTCCTTTGTCTATCCAAGTTTCTCCAAGCGTAGTATTTATCCAAACTTTTAGTAATTGTTCACTTTCTTTGGCATGAAGAAAATCTTCTACTGCTTGTTGCCAACTATACCAGCCTACTGGACTATAAAGACTTGAAAGATGAAATCCTTTTTTCTCACCCTTTATTGGATTAGTAGGTCTCCATTCTCCACGGTCCAGCATCTCTGTTTTTTGATGATTTTCTATCTTTTCACCACATTCTATACATATATAGTGTGCTGTATTTGGATTTTTATCTTCCCATTTTATTTGTGACCATTTTAGAACTTGATAGTAATTACAATGCGGACATGGTACAAAAAAATATCTCTTATCTGTTGCTTCAAATTCCTTCTCAATTCTACTTATTCCATGAATCGTTGGTGTTGATACTAAAAAAATCTTTCGCCGTGCAAATGTATTGGTACGGGCTATGCTTAGCAGTACTGGATCACCTTCTCCTCCTGAATCTCCTGGATATGCATCTATTTCATCAAGAAAGAGATATTTTACTGGCATAGACCTGAGACCCACACTACTATTTGCTCCAGTTATTACTACTATTCCACCTGGAAATTCCTTACTTTGCACAGTATTACCTGAATCTCTTGATCTTGGGTCTTTTACTTTACTTTTTAAACATGGTGTACTCTCTATTAACGGCGCAAATCTTCCTTTTGACCAACGTTTTCCCATTTCAACTGTTGGCTGTACTACCAGCATTGGACCTGGTGTTTGATCGATTATATAGCCTATCCAATTGTTACCAGCTTCTGTTCCTCCAATCTGTGCTCCTTTCATGAATACTACTTTTTCTGCTGACGACGATGGAGATAGTGAATCCATTATTTCTTTAAGGTATGGTGTTCTCTCTGTTCTCCACTTTCCTGGCTCTGATGCTGCAGTTGGCGCTAAAACTCGATACTCATTCGCCCACTCTGATACTTTAAGTTGCGGATCTGGTTTTAAACCTTCAGAAAAAGATGTGGCGTATATCATATTGCTAGCTCTTCACCATCATTAGATGATACTTCAACATCACTTAAATTAGGACTACTTGTTTTCTCACTTTCAAGTTCAGTAAACATTTTCTTTTCAAGCGCTTCTTCTATATACTTCTGAATTAAATTATTCATTGCTATTGCAGCTATAAGCGCAACTATTCCCACCATTACCACAGCTATAATATTAGGGTAAATTCCTACTATCGCTATTGCGCATACTGTTATAGAAATACAGATAATACTGCTATATTTCTTTATTTTTTTATCTGCTATTTTTCTTTCTTCAAAATATTTATTGCTCAATAAATGAAATGTTGGAAAGTTGTCATTTTTTCCAAATAAAACTATATCCTTTTCTTTGTTTAGTAACTTTATCAGTTTTACGTTATTTGTTGTTATTGCGTACTCAAAAACATCTGTAGCATCTGCTCTTTTCTTTAGCAGTAATTTTACTATATTAAAATGCCTATTTATCGCCGCAAGATATATCGCTGATTCTCCTTTATTGTTTAAAATATCTACTTCAACTCCCTCTTTCAAAATCGCTTCTAGGAACTCCTCATATCCTTTTTTTGCTGCTAAATGAAGTAAACTGTTTTTATCTTCTCCATATTTATTACTCACTAAAACTTCCACTATATCTTGTTTATTCCCTTCTCTTGCATAACAAAATGGTGTTTTGCCATTATCGTCTTTAATCAAAGGATCTATATCTTCTCGCGTTAGTAAAACTTCTATTGTTTTAAGTCTTTCAGCATAATGTAGTGGTGTTTTATTTTCGTAGTCTTGTAAATTGACCCCAGCATTAGGAGCATTTATTAAGCATCTTACAATATCTAAACATAAGTCTCTTTCATCGTAATTACTACTACTTATAGCTACGTGCAAAGAAGATAATTGCATTGCTGCCGCTACCAGCTATATTGACATTCGCACCAAGATTTGAAAGTAATTTTACTACTTCTAGCTTCTTGTTGTTTACTGCATAATGAATTGCTGCATGATTTCTCACGTCAAGAACATCTTTATCCGCATTTCCTTCTCTAATTAAAATTTCTACTATCCCTTCATGCCCAGCTCCTGCCGCTAAGTGTAACGGTGTATGTAGTAAAGCATTCTGCTCATTAACATTAACTCCTTTGTTAAGTAAAAATCTTACAGCATTTGCTTCATTCAACATTGCAGCTAGGTGAAGTAAGCTATCTTTCTCCAATCCGTATTTATTATTAATTAGCGCTTGTAATATTTCTGCTTTTTTACCTTCTTTGGCGTAATCAAGAGATGTTTTGCCATCATTATCTTCTACAAAAGGATTGATATTCTTTTTTGTGAGTAGCAGATCCACCATACTTAATTCATCAAACTCTATAGCGCAATGTAGTGGTGTCTTTCCATTTAATCCTCTAACATTAACATCTAATCCAGGTTGATTAATGAGACACTTTATTAACTCCAAACTTAAGTTATCAGCCATTTTATATTTAAAATCTTTTTATATTTGAAATTTAGTGTTAGATAATTCTTCAAGCGAGTTTGTAATCTCTTCAGTTAGCGTCTGATGAATCTTTTCAGTGTCACTCAGTGATGCAAGTAGTGCTGAAACTCTATTTGGAATATTAAGCAAATTATTACGGACAACTCTTGCTACATTAAATGCATCGCGCTTTACTTCCTCTACTGCTACAAGCTCTCCTATTTCAGCCTTAGCTTTCGCCTCAAGCAGTTTACCACGTTCCATTTCATTTTTTATTCGCGTTTTTAGTAACATCGTGGAAAGTTTTTCTCCGTTTTCTGAATAGTTTTTTCTTCTCAGCGGCTGACTTGGATCTCTGATTGTTTCTATAGCCCTATTTGCTTGCTCTCGGTTAATGAGTCCATCCTCCAGCTCAACTATTCCTTTCTTTACTAAGTAACAGACGTATTGCTTTGATACTCCTATCTCTCTTGCCCATTCTGTTTGTGTTATTTTTTCCACTTTTTTTTCCTCTCTCTTGTTTCTACGAATTTTCTTCTTGAATCTCTGAAAAGGTTTTACCAGTACCGGCTAAAATGGCATCTCTTCCCGTGTATACTTGCCAACGTTTTATCGTTACATCTACAAACTTTGAATCTAGCTCTATTGTTCTGCAGATTCTTCCTGTTCTCTCACATGCAATCAGTGTGCTGCCAGAACCACTAAATGGATCAAGTACTATGTCTCCTGGTCTGCTGCTGTTTACTATTGCTTTTTCCATTAGCTCTACTGGCTTCATTGTTGGGTGCAGTGAGTTATGTGTTGGCTTATCATAAAACCACAGATCACTTTGATTTCTACCACCATGCCACTCACGTTTATTGCCGCTTTTCCATCCATAAAGCATTGCTTCGTATTGTCTTTGATAATCAGATCTGCCTAGTGTAAAATGATTCTTTGCCCAAATGATAAATGTTGACCATTTTCCTCCTGCCTCCTCAAATGCTTTTTGCAACGTTGAAAACTCTGATGATGATATGCAGATGTAAATTGCTCCTTTGGTGTATGCTAAAATATGAGTGCAAATATCATAGAGAAAAAGTTCATACTTTTCACCTTGATTATCGTTTAATATTTTTTTATCTTCTCTTTCTTGACTGCTACGCCGGGTAGAAAGAGAAGCGTTGCCGCTCCTTTTCCCCCTAAGAACCGTACTTGACAGTTTCCCGTCATACGGCTCAAGCCTTTCAAAGGCAGATTTATTTGCCCGGCTGTTATCGATAGAAGACTGGTTCTCAAGTTTCGTCATAATTACTTCTCCTTAATACAATGTTGGTATTTCTTTCTTTCAAGATTTCGCTTGAAAAAGTATGAATTAAACTTTGGATCATAGGGATTAGCATCTGCTCTTATTTTGACATGTCTCACAATCGGAATTGAGGCAGCTTGCATTAAAGTTACCATGCTACCTTGTCCTTTATCTTTTGAAGACTTAGCAAAGAAGGTCCAGTTATTATTGCCAATGGTGCAAAAGTATCTCTGCTTTCTCCATTGAAAATTTTTATTTGGATGCCTTCTTTTAATCCATCTCAAAAGCGCACCAAAGATCTTATGATCGACATAGTTGAACACTTTCTTTGACACAACATGACGGTAATAATTTGTCCATCCTCTGATCTTAGGATTCAAGGTGTAGATAAGTTGTTCCGTTGTTATTGTGCTGTGAAGTCTCATGGTTTCCAGGATCATTTTTAGGAACTCTTTGATACTTGCTTTAGAAGGCATGATCAAGAGCTTTCCTCGATACTTTCGAATCGTAAATCCTAGAAAATCAAATCCTTCATCAATGGAAGTAATCTTAGTTTTTTCTACTGAGAATTCCAATCCACGCTCCTTCAAAAAGGCACACACTGCTGGTTTTACTTTGTTTTCAAGGACTTCTTTCGATCTTCCTGTAATAATAAGGAGAGTAGACCGGCGGAACTTCCCCACCAGTCTCTTGCAGAACTGCACGGAAACCTCTCGGCTTATACAGCTCCCATTATTTAGCCTTTTGATCCTAACCCAAGTGTCCAATGATAGAAAATACTTGGAGACCTCTTTCTCACTTTTCCTAGAAATTGCTTTGCTAGTCTTCCGTGATCACGAAGTTTCTTATATTTTGTCCTGACCCATCTTATGAGGTATCTCTCTATATTTCTGAGAGATGGATACATCTCTGATTTATAAAACCTGCCATAGTACTGAAACCAGCCTCTGACTATTGGATCTATTTTCTTCGATATTTCCTCTAGTGTGGTCCATGTAATCCGATGTATTCTCCATGACTTTATGGTTTTCTTGATCTTCTTCTTGGCTTTGTTACTAATTGCAGGTAGAAATGAGATGAAATAATTCCTCATCTTATTCTTTGCTACTCTAGGTCTAAAAGTATAACCTAGAAAATCAAAGCTTTGTTTAGGAAATTGTTCTTTTCTATCATCATCCTTACTGTACACAATCTGTGTCTTTTCAGGATGTAACTTCAATTTACACTTAGCCAATCTTTCTTCAATCATTACTTTCATAAATCCTGCCTGTCTTTTAGTTCTGCAGTGCACTATCGCATCATCTACATATCTTTCAAATGGTACTGTTGGATAATTTTGTTTCATCCACATATCAAACGCATGGTGCATAAATATGCTTGAAATGATTGGGCTTATTGAACCTCCTTGCGGAACTCCTTTATCCCTTGTTACCCTACTGCCATCTGCTTGCTGAATGGGGGCTTTCATCCACCTCTCAACATACAGTATGACCCATTTGCAGTCTGTGTGTTTCTTGATAGCCTGCAGTGCTAAATCGTGGTCCAGATTGTCGAAAAATCCAGATATATCAAGATCTACCGTCCAATCATTTTTCCAACATCTCTTCCGTGCTGTGTATACCGCATCCAGCGCAGACTTATTTGGTCTATAACCATATGAATCTTCGTGAAATTTCGGTTCTACTAACGGCTCAAGATACATTGTAGCTGCTGTTTGCGCTATCCTGTCGAATACTGAAGGCACACATAAAATTCTTTGCCCTCCTGTATCTTTTGGTATCGCAACAGCTTTTACCGGCTCTGGAAAATAACTTCCGGATGACATCCGATTCCATAATTTGTATAGATTATCCTTTAGATTTTCTTCAAACTTTGTTATCGAGACCTCATCTACACCTGCTGCACCTTTATTTTTCGATACTTGTTTATAAGCTCTCCAAATAAGTTGCTTTGGTATATCAAAAGACTTTGTTTCATTCATTAACTCCTCCCTTTCGGTTGATAAATAATTAAAACTAAATAACTTAGCCCCTTCACTCCATTTCCATTACAGAAACTTCTTCGCTACTACGAGCTAATCCGCCCCTGTTTTTCGCATCGGTACTCTCATCCTCAGAGATCAGCTCTTTGGACTTCTCCCTTTTCATCGAAACGACAGGTTCCCGTAGTTCCATGCAATAGCCTAAAATAGATTCACGCCACTTTTATGCCGGACGCCACCTACCCAGTAAACAAGCTCCCTGTAGATTCATCCCAGGTTAACGACTACCCCCTGGTTTTGACGTCGTCTCTACGCTTTCGACACTTCATCAGTGGTTCACTTGCGTTCGTCTCTCTATTTCATACATGACACATAATTGTGCCTTTTCCATAACGCTCACTACCTTAGCTCTTTACCAAAGCAGCTTATGGCTGTTTGAAGCCTGCTCTTGCAAACCGGCTCCGAGGGGCCCTCCCTCATCTACTGCACAGCTTCAACACTTTCCGTGTTTCTACGGCGCACAGTCATCTGCGTAGGCGGTAGTATTAACCTTATCGCGCCAAAAGGCAGATTTTTGGGCTGTCTTTTCTAAGCCTCTAAGGGTAATATTCATCAGTGTAGGAGAGATGATCCCTCCTTGAGGAGTACCTTCTTTAGTGATATAAAAAGTGTTCTTATCCATGTATCCTGCTGTCAGCCATTTTTTCAGAATTTTCTTATCCATAGGGCAGTGTTCTAAAAGCCATGCATGACTAATGGAGTCATAACAAGATTTGATATCTGCTTCTAGGATCCATGGTGCCGATACTTTTTGGCACAACGTTTTAAAACATTGGTCAATAGCATCAGCAGCTGATCTTTTATGCCGAAAACCATAGGCATGACGATCTAAAATTGATTCTGAAACTGGTTCAAGTGCTTGCAGATAAAGAGCCTGCATTGCCCGATCCTTCATAGTTGGTATTCCCAAAGGACGTTTTTTTCCTGCTCTTTTTGGAATCCATACTCGTCGGAGCGGTTGGACGCAATATCCTCGACGCTTTAACGATTGAACAGCTTTGATCTTTTGTTGCGGTGTGCGCCAAACTAAGCCATCAACCCCAGGGGTGTTTTTTCCTTGATTTTGAGTGACTCGTTTAACAGCCAAAAGTTTTGCAGTAAACGAATGTGTCAATATCCATTGCAAAGCTTTCACTTTGCCGTACCTTCTTTCTCGAACAGCCTTTGCAATACGCATCTGGAGCTTTTTGACACCTATTATCACTTTAGTCCAATTAATAGATTCCCATGTAATTGTAGGTGTAGAGGATGCACCAATCGCTGAATATGTCAGTGTTGTCATTTGCTTTTCCTCATATATAAAAAGTTCTCCAAAATCTCTTACAAAGAAAGACCTATCGGACGTGGGCACACTTTTATGTCCAGTAATGTTTCAACTGGTATTCCCACCATTACAGTGAGACCTTTGCTTTTTCCGACATCCCAAACCTGCACTGCCATAAGCATTCCTTACAGTTTGCTGTCCCCACTATGGTAGGGAGCAAGTACAGGGTTTCCACGCTTCCCCAAAAGTAGCTTGTGAACTTAGGTGCCTGCTGTCGACCGAGAAGCTTATAGGTTACGGGAACACAACTACGAGATGTTCCTCCTGCTTCCAATGCCTTTTGGCCCAAGCGTATCAACCGCTTTCGCTTGTCAACGTTTACGGTCTTTATCACAGGTTCAGTTACCTTCACCTTATTCACTATCTAGCACTTACCCTCTGTATGGTTTGAGGGAGAATACGCCTTTTGCAATTTGTATCCCGCATAATGCTTTGTTACATTGTCAGGGCAGCTACTTAATTCATGCCCCTAGATTCATCCGGCAACACGGACGGTTTCTTCTTGATCTTTCTAAGAAAACCTAGAAAATCCTGAGAAACAGCTACTTCTGACGCCTTCGCGTCGCAACATAATCAACGTTATATGGAGGATCACAAACAGTAATGTCTGCCATTTTATCATCTAACAGCGCTTTATATGATTCAACTACAGAGCTATCACCACAATAGATTCGATGATCACCTAAAATCCATAAATTCCCTGGTTTTATTACTTCTACCTTTTTTTCATCAACAACTAAGTCAGAAAGATCTTCTACAACAGTGGACTGCTGGGTTGCTCTCTTATTAAGAATATTTCCCAGTTCTCTTACAGCTTCACTATTTTCACACGCTTCAGCATAGGTGAATGGGGTGTAAGTCATTTCCTTGCCATTTGAATGTTTTATCGTTATTCTTTTTTTGACAATCTCTTTCAAGATACCATTTTCCTCAGAGATTTTTAACACTGCTCTCATAATGTCATTGTCTCTACGTGATATAGCATCTGTAAGTATTGTATGATTTTCTTCCCGACCATCTGAATGTTTTGTGGTCATTTCTTCATTCAGAACTTCCTTTAATAGTTTTTGTTTTTTGGCTTCTTCTAAAAGATCTTTTACAGCTTGATTATTTTTATGACTTATAGCATAATGTAGTAGTGACAATGTCTCCTCTCTACCCTGATATTTGTAAGCTATTTTCGCTAAAAGAATCGTGCTTGCGTTATAGCTGGAATTTTTGAATATTCCATTTTTGAACTTTTCGGCAACACCTTCCCCTTCTTCTATTTTTCTTGCTAGTTTTTGTATATTCTTTCTATCTTTATTTGTTAACTCATATATATCACATACTAATTCACCAGTCAGTTTTGACGTTTTCATAATGTTTTTCCCCCTATTAAGATTTATTGATTTATACCAAACTTCGTTATTGGGAAGACAAATAGGACATACGATAAATTCGCTTGAACCTCTAGCTATAGGCAGAAAGCGCTCTTTTTCATTTATCCAATTACCATTGAGATTTGGTATTAGTTGTAGTAATTGAAATAGCAAACCGGTTAGGTTGCCTAGTTTGGTTCTTTCTTTCAATCAAAGGTATTCTACTGTTTTAAATTCCCTGTAAAGATTTAGCTTATCTTTTACATCTAAACAGCATTAACACGATTTGGCTTTTTGTAGATGAGTAATTCTCTAGGGATTATCCTATTGAATTCTATGATATTATTTTTTGTAACATTGTTATACACGTCATGAGACTGAAGCTATTTATTTATCTTTTCTGTACAGATTAAATGACAAAAAAACTCACGTATCTGGCGTATCATGTTTAATTTTTTGCACTATGTGCACCTTATGTCTTTAAAATTTCTACCTACATAAGCTGAAACGCGCTTATAAAGCGTTTAAAACATAAAAAAACGCCAACTTAAAAAATGGATAGTGAATAACTAGCTACCCTAGGGTTTCTTTTGCCTTTTTTTCTGTTTAGTAAATTTCTTAACGTTTATAATTTAGATTAGTTGCGGCTTAAAAGTAGCTAAATCGCGGTTATTAAGTGTTTAGAATAAAAAAACGCCATACTTGAAAGTATAATGTAAGTAACTAGCCAACTACGGGGCTTCTTTTGCCTTTTTTTTCATTTGGTAAATTTCTTAAACATTTATACTAAAAGAGCCCAAGAGAGGTGTCATGCCAGTGCTTGACACTGGCATCCAGTCTTTATTATGCAGCCACTTGGTTAGAATTAAGTCTTCTGGATCCCAGATACTGTCTCTCATGTCAAACAATTAATTTACAATTAAATGGCTGATTGTTTTTAAGAATACCAAAAAAGACATGCATCAGTTTTCTCATCAAGGCTAAAACTACGACTTTTGGACACTTTCCTTTACTCGTTAAACGCTGACAAAATTTTTGAAAATGATGATTGTACTACTATAGCTGGCATATAAAAAGCTTTTCGAATACGCTCAGATCCTATTTTACATATTCGGCTTCTTCTACTTATTGACGATCCAGATTGATGATGTTCTGGCGGCAAAAGCTGTTAGCATGACTAAAATTATCAACTGACGGCGTTTCTGCGATAACAGCAACAGCAGTAAGATATCCTATGCCTTTTACAGTTTTGAGGTTTTCTATCATATTTTTTAGGTATGGATAGTGATTAATATGCTCATCAATTTCTTTTTCCAGGATAGCAATTTGTGCATCTATTGTTGAAATTACTTCGGATCTAGCGTTTTTGCAGCTGGAGTGCATATTTTTATTTTCCAAACGGTTCATCTGTTGCAACTTGTCGTCTTTAAGTGATTGCATGCAACGATAAAGCTCTCTTAAATGCCTAACTTCAGGGGAAATAGGTTTCCAAAGAGCAGGTTTATTAGCGATACAAAATCTATAGCTGCATCTGATTTATCGGCTGAGCAGTTCACTTTTGCCAAAAGCCTTCTGGATTTACTACACTTACGTTATGTCCCAAGTCGTGCATAAAAGTAGCCAAATCTTCACCACACCAGCTAGTTGCTTCAAGACAAAGATGAATAAGGTTTGCTCCATGTCCATTGCACCACACTACAAGTTTTGTAAAGCCGTCTTCAAAAGACTTTGTGCCGTTTCTTATCGTTTATTAGCAAACAAACATCAAATTTCTTTTTAGAAATATCTACACCTAAAATAGCATTTACTTGCATAAAACTGCCTCCAAGACTATAAATAAATTGAGAGTTCTTGTAAATACGGGATATAATTCCAAAGATACTGTTCAGTCTTCTAACTCTATGGGAGGGGAGCAAAATCTGGGATTCAGCCTTATTGGCATTAGTGTCAAGTTGGCTTCACCCTCCCTGTGAGATATTTTAGCTCTAATACCTCACATCATAAAGATACAAGTGTCTGGGCACTGGGATGACGCCGTTTTTTATACCTGTTCGTACAGTGATGGGTTTCCAGACTGAAAGTTTCTAGATCCAGGTCACTACTCAGATGACAACCTTATCTACTAGCCGTATAGCTACTTTCAAATTCAATCAATTAAGCAGGAGGCCCCTATGCAAACCATACTAAAAAATCACTTGGCTGGAGAATTACTTACCACCGCTACGTGCTGGAAATTAAAGCTCGCAGGTGGAGAAGTAATGGGATTCACTGACTATGATGAAGATTTAAATATTGATAATATACTCTATAAATCTTCAAGTGGATTTACAGCCAGTAGTATAATATTAAACAGCGATTTAAAAACTGATAATCTAGAAATTGAAGGGATATTAAATAGTGTTGATATTAAAGAAGAAGATGTTTTATCAGGAAAGTACGACTTTGCAAATATTGAGATATTTCTTGTGAATTATAAAGACTTGACCCAGGGGACAATGAATCTACATTCAGGAATTTTTGGTAAAGTGACATTAAGTAGTGGAAGATTTATTGTTGAAATTAGAGGGCTCTCAGCAAAGCTTGAGAGAAGCATAGCAGAATTATACTCTCCTGCATGCAGAGCACAATTTTGCGATGATAAATGTAAAGCCGATACTAAAAAATTTAGTAAAATAAGTACAATCACTAAAGTAATAGATGAAAGAAGATTTGAAGACACGAATTTAACTGAGAGTGATGAATATTATAAGCACGGAGTAGTGAAATTCTTTGGCTCAACAGCGTTTGAAGGTATAGTAAAAGAATATAAAAATAAAGTAGTTACATTGTTTACTTCGCCTTCATACCAAATTTTTGCTGGAGATAAATATTCAATACTCGCAGGTTGCGATAAAACATTTCCAACTTGCAGAAGCAAGTTTAACAATACTGTAAATTTTCGTGGTGAACCCTATATACCAGGTTTTTATATTGTTTAGCAGCACAATTTTCAATATTATGAATATGCATGGAAAGGTGGCT